>CAYSKP010000253.1:0-27754 GCA_964431645.1 uncultured Pirellulales bacterium | reverse complement strand
GGAATTGTCACCACACCGACCGTCGGCATTATGGTCAAACACCTTGCCTGTGCCGGCGGTGTTATCATAACTGCTTCTCATAATCCATTACCGTATAATGGCATCAAGTTACTTCTTGATAATGCCATGGCTCCGCCTCCTGAGATTGCCGGATTAATCAAAAATCGCTTTTTGAAGAAGGATTTTGTGCAGGCAGATTCAATCACATCCGGAACGGTTTCTCAGAATGTTGACGCTGATGATGTCCATATCGAAAAAGTCCTTGCTGTTATTGATCAAAAGGCAATCGCAAAAAAACAATTTAAAGTAGTGCTCGACAGCGTTAATGGTGCAGGCGGCCGGCCGGGAATAAAGCTGCTTAATATTTTGGGCTGTAAAATTACACCCGTAAATACCCAGCCAACGGGCCTTTTCGCTCATACTCCCGAACCTTCAGCGGAAAATCTTGTTTCCCTTTGCGATGAAGTAAAAAAAGCTGACGCCGATATCGGTTTTGCTCAGGACCCTGATGCTGACCGGCTTGCAATTGTGGATGAAAATGGAATTTATATAGGTGAGGAATATACTCTTGCGCTTGCCGCCAAACTTATATTCAGTACCCAAAAGGGTATCGCAGCAGCAAACTTATCAACATCAAGAATGATAGACGATATAGCAAATGCGGCAGGGGGCCGCGTCATCCGGACTCCGGTGGGTGAAGCTAACGTTGCCTCAGCGATGATTAAAAATAAATGCGTAATTGGCGGCGAGGGCAATGGCGGAGTAATTGACCTTCGAATAGGCCCTATACGTGATTCCCTTGTATCAATGGCATTTGTTTTGCATCTCCTTGCCCAAACAGGAAAAAAACTAAGTCAGCTCGTCACCCAATTACCTCGCTATCACATGATTAAGCAGAAATTCCCTGCTGACAAATCAAAAATTCAATCCATTCTCGAAGCTGTTAAAAAGATTTTCCCCGATGCTCAGGTAAATTCCTCGGATGGTTTTAGATTTGATTTTGCGGATGGCTGGATTCACATTCGCGGCAGTAACACCGAACCTATCATCCGCGTCATTGCAGAGGCAAAAAACGAGTCTGCCGCCCGCAAATACATCGAGACCGTTTTAAATATAGTTAAAAATTAGATGCTTTTTAACTCCCATATATTACCTTCAATTAAGTAAAGTTGAAATTTTCCTTTTACTGCATTACCTTCAAAATAAATCTCCTGCTTTAAATCGTTCTTTTCAAATAAACAATATGTTCCGCAATCGCTTATTTTAACGCTGCCCTTGCCTTTATTTACCGGCCCCTCATACATTAAAAATTTAATCGCATGGTCGAATATTTTAATTGCCGCAACCGGCTTATTTTTCCAATCTTCCGGGCTATTCGATATTCTATATGTTTCCAGGTAACCTTCCTTTTCAAGCATCAAATCCCAATGTTCGGACTCTCCTTTTTTTTGATGTCTCTGGACAACAAATTTTCTCTTTTTTTCCATATCAGCTGAATTATTATATTTCTAAAGCGTAGATAAACAAGAAAACAATTCATAAGGGAAAACGTTTGCATTTACCGAAGATATTTATTAAAATTTGCGTTCTTTCGTAATGGCTTCTTTACATTTTGCCCGTTAGTATCTAACGGGTGGGGTCTTTAAAGGTTTTTTGGACTATTATGCTCGATAAATTTTTTAATCCGAAATCAGTTGCTATAGTTGGCGCCTCCCGTCAAAAAGGGAAGGTCGGCTATGAAATATTAAAGTCTATGATTGAAGCCGGTTTCTCCGGCAAAATCTTCCCCGTTAATCCGCAGAGCGACACCATTGAAAACATTAAGTGTTACCCTGACTTGACGTCTATTGGGCAGAGCCCCGACTTGGTTGTCATAGTTGTTCCCGCAAAAGCTGTAGCAAATGTAATGCAGGAATGTGCAAACCTTGGAGTAAAGGCGGTCGTTATTATAACCGCAGGATTTAAAGAAGTTGGCGAGGAAGGCCGCAAACTTGAACAGCAGGTCATTCAAATTGCTCGCCAGGCGGGAATACGTGTAATAGGCCCTAATTGCCTTGGTCTAATAGTCCCTAAGAATAAACTTAACGCCAGTTTCGGTGGAACCCTTCCTGTTGTTGGCTCTATCGGCTATCTCTCTCAATCCGGGGCCCTTTTAGCCGCAATTTTAGATATGGCGAATGCTAATGGTATTGGTTTCAGCAAACTTGTCAGTATCGGCAACAAAGCTGATGTTGATGAGCTTGATATTATTGATGCGCTTGCTGAAGATGATGATACCAAAGTAATCGCAGGATATCTGGAAAACATCACAGATGGCAATACATTTGTCGGCCATGCGGAACGCATTTCACAGAAAAAACCTATCCTCCTTATGAAAGCGGGTGTTTCTGCCGCGGGTGCCAAGGCCGCCTCCTCTCATACAGGCTCTCTTGCAGGCAGTGAAACAGCTTATGAAGCGGTCTTCGAAAGGGCCGGCGTAATTCGCTGTTTATCTCTTAATGCTCAATTTGATTTCGCACAGGGTTTTGCCTATCAGCCGCTTCCAAAGGGCAATTCCGTTGCGGTAATTACTAATGCCGGCGGTGCGGGAATTATGGCTGCCGATGCCATTGAAAAACTGCACCTTACCTTTGCAAAATTAAGCGATGAAACAAAACATCGCCTGGCTGAAAAGCTCCCGCCTGCCGCCAATTTTCATAATCCAATAGATGTCCTTGGAGACGCCTTAGCTGACCGTTACGAATTCGCGCTGGATATTGCTCTTGATGACCCGAATGTGAATTCCGTCCTTATACTTTTAACTCCCCAGGCGATGACCGATGCCGAAGGCACGGCAAAGGTCCTTGTTGATGTTGTAAAAAGAAAACCAGGCAAACCAGTTTTCGCCTCCTTCCTTGGTGCAGAAAAAGTCGTCAGGGCAAATGCCATTCTTCGAGAAGGCAAAATTCCTAATTATGATTCACCTGAAGCCGCAGCCTTGACGATCAAAGTAATGACTGAGTATGTCCGCTGGCGTGCCAGGCCCAAAAGGATTGTTAGGCTTTTCCCTGTTAATAGGCATAAAGTCGAAACAATTGTTGAAAGGCATCTGCGGCAGGGGGTCGGCCAGATTGGCGAGGCAGAGTCAAAGGAAATTCTTGAAGCATACGGTTTCGTAACTCCCAAAGACGCCATTGCCAATACTGCCGAGCAGGCCGTCAATATCGCTGAACAAATCGGCTATCCTGTTGTCCTTAAAATCTGGTCTCCGGATATCATTCACAAATCAGATGTTGGGGGTGTCAGAGTCGGCCTCGAAACTTCGCAGGAAGTTATGGATGCCTTTGACCTGATGATGTTTAGAATCCCCAAAAAAGTCCCAAATGCCAAGATTCTAGGTGTCCTCGTCCAGACAATGTGCTCCCGCGGCAAAGAACTCATCCTCGGCATGCACCGCGATCCGCATTTCGGACCGCTTATGATGTTCGGTATGGGCGGAACAATGGTTGAAGTTATGCAGGATGTTTCTTTCTATCTGGCACCGCTTACTGCCGAAGAAGCAAAGCAAATGCTCGTAAGCACTCGAACATATAAACTCCTCATAGGGGCCCGCGGCCAGCAGGGTGTCGATATTGATGTTGTAGCTGAAGCCCTGCAGCGTCTTTCTCAGCTTGTTACGGAATTCCCCGAAATCCAGGAAATGGACATTAATCCTTTTATGGTCGGCCCTCAGGGAACAACACCAGTTGCGGTAGATGCTCGTATAAGAGTAGAGAAGCTTAAATAGGAATCATAAATTTATGCAGGAATTTGACTGGAAAGAGAAATACAAATCAAAAATCACCACCGCGGATGATGCTATTAAAGTGATTAAATCCGGTGATTATATCTTTATAGGCACGGCTTGCGCACAGCCGCATCATCTTGTCACAGCCTTGGTTGCACATTCGGCTCATATCTACGATACGCATATTGTCCATCTGCTCACTATGGGAGATGCTCCGTATGCCAATGAGAAATACCGCGAAAAATTTAAAATGAATTCTTTTTTCATTGCCGATAATGTCCGTGATGCCCTTAACAAAGGTCTAGGCGATTATACCCCGATTTTTCTCTCTGAAATTCCAAGCGAATTTGAAAACGGCCGGATACCCCTCGATGTTGCCCTTATTACAGTAACACCGCCTGATGTAAATGGCCTTTGCTCACTTGGCGTTTCTGTCGATATAGTAAAATCCGCAGCCGCAAACGCAAAATATGTAATAGCACAGGTCAATTCACGTATGCCAAGGACCTTCGGCAATTCATTTATTCATGTCAACAGCATTGATTGCCTCGTTGCGTATGATGAGGATATTTTTGAAATTGCCATACCCGAAACAGATGATGTCATGAGGCGTATCGGTGAAAATATTTCCCGTTTAGTTGATGACGGTTCGACTATCGAGTGCGGCATAGGCCGGATTCCCCAGACTCTTGCCGAATATCTAAAAAACAAAAAAGATCTCGGCATCCATACCGAAATGTTCAGTGACTGGATTATAGACCTTATCGAATGCGGCGCTATTACCTGCGCCAAAAAGACTGTTAATCACGGCAAAGTCGTTGCAAGTTTCTGCATGGGAACCAAGCGGCTTTATGATTACATAAATAATAATCCATTTTTTGAATTTTATCCCAGTGAATATGTTAATGACGTAAATTTAATAAGTCAGCATGAAAAAATGATTGCTATCAATGTCGGCCTTGAAATCGATTTAACGGGCCAGGTCTGTTCTGATTCGCTTGGCTATCGTTTCTACAGCGGCATCGGCGGTCAAATCGATTTTGTCCGCGGTTCTGCCCGAAGCAGGGGAGGTAAAGCTATTATCGCAATGCCCTCTACTGCCCGTAATGGAGAGGTAAGCCGAATTGTCCCGCATCTGACCGAAGGTGCAGGCGTAGTAACCACCCGCGGCGATGTCCATTATGTTGTTACAGAATATGGTATCGCATATTTGCATGGTAAATCTATTCGAGAAAGAGTCCTCGACCTTATTAATATCGCCCATCCAAAATTCAGAAGCGGCCTCATACATGCGGCAAAAGATCATAATTATATCTATCCCGACCAGATTGAACTTGATTGGGCAAAGGTCAGATACCCCATCGAGCTCGAGCGTTACGATACTTTGCGTGACGGCACGCAAATTTTCTTCAGGCCTGTCAAACCAAATGATGAGCATGAATTATCCGAAATGCTTTATTCCCTCAGCGAAAAATCAGTCCAGACACGGTATATGACTCATACAATGACTTTCCCGCATAAAGATGTCCAGCAGCTCACCAATATAAATTATCAGCAGGATATCGCAATTGTGGGCGTTGTCCCCGGGCCAGAGGGTGATGAGCACCTGGTTGCTATGGCGCAGTTTTTCTTTGAGCCGAAAACCCAGTCTGCGGAAGTTGCGTTTGTAGTCCACGATGAATGGCAGCAAAAAGGTATGGGGACTTATCTGCTGGATTATATTACAAAAATTGCCAAGCAAAGAGGCGTCAAACGTTTCTTCGCGAGGGTTCTGCCCGGCAACAAACCTATGCTTTCTATATTCCATAATTCCGGCTATAAAGTTAATACGGAATTTGATGGTGAAGTCTATCACATTGAATATGATTTGAGCTGATTAAATGCCCTCTAAACCGGCTGCCTTTATTTATTCAACCGAGCTCGAAGAGCATTCTTATCCTCCGGAGCATCCATTTAATACTGCACGGGCAAAAAAAACCCGTGAAATTATTAATTCTATGGGCCTGCTTTCCGCTCCGGATAGAATCGAAGTGCCTCCCATCATAGCAGATAGAATTGTTTTGAAAAAATTTCATACCGCACGTTATTTGCATAGCCTTCAAAACGCCTCCAAGGGTCAATGGGATTACGAAGCCTTGAACATGGGGCTTGGCACTTCAGACTGCCCCGTCTTCAAAGGAGTATATGAGTATGCTATTTTAGCTGTAGGCGCTACCATTACAGGCGCACAGCTTATACTTGATGGCAAAGTGGATGTTGCTTTTAATCCTTCAGGCGGATTTCATCACGCGCATCCCGAACGTGCTGCAGGTTTTTGCTATATCAATGATGTCGCTCTTGCCTGTATGGTCCTTGCCGAAAGAAAATTAAAGGTCCTTTATCTAGACATCGATGTTCATCACGGAGATGGTGTTGCTTATGCATTTTATGACCGCCCTGATGTTATGACAATTTCTCTTCATCAAAATCCAAGAACACTTTTCCCCGGCACGGGTTTCGAAAATGAAATCGGAAAAGGAAAAGGGTTAGGTTACTGCGTCAATATCCCTCTTCCAATTGGAACATATGACCAGGCCTATATGATGGCTGTCAACGAAGCGGTTATTCCCCTAATCACCGCCTTTAAACCTGATGTATTTGTTTTTGAACTCGGTGCCGATGCCCTTGCCGGAGACCCGTTGGCAAATCTTCGCCTCACAAACAATGTCTATCATGAAATAATTCACAAACTGCTTGCCTTTAAAAAGCCCATATTGATGACTGGCGGCGGCGGCTACAATGTCGCAAATACCGTCCGCGCATGGGCACTTGCATGGTCAACCCTTTGCGGCGCAGATGCCGAACTTGATGCAAATATGCTTATGGGCGGAATTATGATGCAGACTACTGAATGGCATGGCGGGCTTCGCGACAGGGAACTGCCTGTTACTTCTCAGCAGCGGGATTCTGTTATGCCTGCCCTCACAGAAACTATCAACTCAATTAAATCAGCCATATTCCCCATTCACGGCCTTTAATCGAAAACTTTTATTTACTTGCCGCTTCAGTATGATGAGGCGGTTTGACTGCGAAAACCGTTAATGCCGCTAAAACCAACAATATCGCTGCGCCATAATATGCTATCGAAAACGTCTTATGGATGTCGTATATTTTACCTGCGGCAAATGCGAGCATAAAACCTCCAACGCCCCACGCAGTAAAAACGAGACCATAATTTACGCCGAAATTTTTAAGCCCGTAGTAGTCCTTGGTTATCGACGGGAAAATAGCGAGATTGGCTCCGTAATTCGCTCCGATAAGGGCAGATACAACAGCCAGAACCGGCACTAAAGTCAGGAAACTGCCGTCTTTTGCCTGTGATAGAAGACCAATCAGAACCGCCTGCATAACAAAGCAAATAAAAAGCGTTGCCTTTCTTCCTATTTTGTCACTCATCGTGCCTGCAACAATTCGACCTGCCCCATTACCTACAGCAAGAACGGCAACAAGGATAAAACCAAGATTCACATTCGCCTGAATTTTTGCTATGGCAGCAAGTTTGGCGATAATCATCAATCCGGCCCCGGCTCCGCAGGCATACAAAAACCACATCAGGTAGAACTGAGGTGTACGGAGCATTTCAAGAGGAGTATAATTGTCTTTATCATGAACTATATTTAATCCTAGTCCGGCTGATTCTTGCGGTATATAACCCTTAGGTGGGGTTTGAAGAAATTGAGATAATCCATTCCAGAAAAACATGAAAATACTTTTAAAACCCGTAATAATAATCAGAAAAGCTACTCCGAGTATCAGCATCATATTCTGAACCCCGAAACTTGAAATGAGCCATTTACTCAGAGGCGCTATATAAACTGAGGCCAGACCAAAACCAGAAACAACGATACCCGCAATAAGGCCGGTTTTCTTAGGACTGAACCATTTAACAGCAGGCGGTGTTGCGGAGGCATAACCAAAGCCGATGCCAGCCCCGGCCAGCACCCCAAATCCCAACATGTAACCTATCGGCGAGGTGGTTTGACTGGCCAGAATCATCCCTAGCCCTACGAGAATACCTCCGATGCCGGCAACCACTCGTGGGCCGATTTTATCCTGCATTCTGCCGGCCGGAACCATCACCAGTGAGAATATCAGACAGGCGAACATATACGGCAGTGATTTTTCAGTTTCTGTCCAGTTCCATTCGGCGGGAATTTCCTTACTAATAACGCTCCATGAATAGAGCACGCCCAGCGCAAGGTTGATGCCCATTCCGGCGAAAGTTACCTGCCACCCGTGGTTTTTGATTCCGCCATCCTGCGTTAATTCTCCGGTCATTAAAACTCCTTTTTGCTTTTGCCTTTTAACTATTTATTTACCTCGTCCCTTTACAAGCGATTCCACTACGGATGGGTCTGCAAGTGTTGTAATATCACCAAGATTAGACGTGTCTCCTTCTGCTATCTTTCGCAGAATTCTTCTCATAATCTTGCCCGAACGAGTCTTTGGAAGCCCATGTGCAAATTGTATCGCTTCAGGCACCGCGATAGGGCCAATCTCTTTACGGACATGGAGCATCAGTTCTTTTTTGAGTTCATCGCTTTCCACAATATGTTCCTTAAGCGTGACAAAGGCATAGAGTCCCTGTCCCTTTATATCGTGCGGAACCGGCGTTACTGCCGCTTCTGCGACCTTCTCGTGACTGACCAATGCGCTTTCGACCTCCGCCGTTCCAATCCTGTGACCTGATACGTTTACGACATCGTCAATTCTGCCCATCAGCCAGTAATCGCCATCCTGGTCCTTTCTGCAGCCGTCACCTGTGAAATACAAATCCGGGAACATTGTAAAATATGTATCGATGAATCTGTCGTGGTCTCCCCACATCGTCCTCATCATTCCCGGCCACGGCTTTCTAACACAAAGCTTGCCGCCTTCATTCACTGAACAAATACTGCCGTCGTCTCTAAGAATTACCGGGTCAACTCCAAAGAAAGGTTTGCATGCGCTTCCCGGCTTAATTGTATGCGCTCCAGGCAGGGGGGTAATTAATATACCGCCGGTCTCTGTCTGCCACCATGTATCGACAATCGGGCATCTGCTGTGTCCGATTTTCTCGTAATACCATATCCATGCCTCAGGATTGATGGGCTCTCCGACTGAACCGAGCACTCTTAATGTATCGAGTTTGTATTTGGCCGGCCATTCTTCACCAAGTCTCATCAATGACCTGATAGCGGTAGGGGCGGTATAGAAAACTGTTACACCGAATTTATCACAGACCTGCCAGAACCTTCCTGCATCAGGATAAGTAGGCACGCCCTCAAACATTAAACTTGTCGCGCCATTGGCGAGCGGTCCATAGACTATATAAGTATGTCCCGTCACCCAGCCGATATCGGCAGTGCACCAATAAATATCATTATCATGAACATCAAAAATGTATTTATGGCTCAAAGCTGCATGCAGCAGGTAGCCGCCGGTTGTATGAACTACTCCCTTAGGCTTGCCTGTTGAACCTGAGGTGTAAAGTATAAATAGCGGGTCTTCAGCATTCATCTTCTCCGGCTCGCACGTCTCTTTTGCCTTTGCCATCTCATCAGTAAACCATGTGTCCCTGCCTGCCTTCATATTGCAGGGCTCTTCGCCAACCTTTACTACTATTGCAGTTTCTATACTTGGTGTATTTGCCAGTGCCGCGTCGGCTATTTCTTTTAGTTTTATATGTTTGCCCGAACGCATAGAAACATTGCTGGTTATCAGCAGCTTGCATTTAGAATCATTAATCCTGTCCTTAAGAGAATCAGCGCTGAATCCTCCGAATACTATTGAATGAATCGCGCCGATTCTGGTGCAGGCCAGCATCGCAATCGGCAGTTCAGGCACCATCGGCAGGTATATCGCTACACGGTCGCCTTTCTTTATGCCTTTCGATTTGAGCACATTGGCAAACTTGCAGACTTCTTTATACATCTGCTCGTATGTAAATTTCCGTACAGCTTTATCATCTTCTCCCTGCCATATAAGTGCAGTCTTCTTTGCCGCTGCTGTATTCAAATGCCTGTCTAAGCAGTTATAAGAAACGTTTAACTGGCCATCTGCAAACCATGTATGCTCTATTTTACGATTCCCTGTGTCCCATGTATATTCAAGGCCTTTTGTCGGCTGCTTATACCATGCTAATGACTTTGCCTGTTCAAGCCAGAATTTATCAGGTTCATTAATAGACTGCTGCCACATCTGTTGATACTGTTTCATACTGTTGATGTAGGCCTTTGCTGAAAGCTCTGACGGTGGTGCAAATTTCCTGTCTTCCGTCATTAAAGAAGTAATTGCCTTTTTCTCGTTGCCCATACCGCTTCTCCTTGTTCCTCAGGGAGGTTTGAAATTGTCAAAACTGGTTCACAAGCCGTTTACACTATAAAACGGAATATTCTTCACGTTCGAAAGCAAATGTCAATAAAAACTTTCATGAACAACAAAATAACATTTTAATGTGTCTGTTTTCACAACTGGATTAATTAAGACTATTTATTCCGGCTTTATTATTTAGAAGTGTTTCAGAGAATATGTTCTCTAAAAAAGATTCACAGAGTTGTTTAATTTGAAAAACTGGTATATGATTGTAATAGGATATGAATAACAAAAGCAGCGATATGGAAAATTTATACGCTCAGCGGCTAAAACGGTATGTCACAGCCATGCGCAATGGCAAACCCGACAAAATACCAATTCGCCCGTTCGTTGCGGAATTTACCGCAAAATATGCCGGCTTTACTTGTCAGGAGGTAACCCATGATTACGAAAAGGCCTTCTTGGCCGCCCGCAGGTGCGCCGCGGATTTCGATTGGGACGCTGTTGTTGGAAATATGGTCTATGTCTGGACAGGCTTGACCGAGGCGATTGGACTCAAATATTATGCTGTCCCCGGCATTGATATTTCAGACCAGACCGGTTTCCAATATCGTGAACCACCTGAAGAGCAGGCCTTTATGAAACCGGATGAATACGATGAATTGATAAAAGACCCTACAGCTTTTTTATTCAATATATGGCTTCCGAGGGTATCAAAGTATGTAAGCGCCAAAGGTGAACCGACATCCTACCACAATAACCTTTCGTTTTTAAAAGGCGGTATGGCGATGCTCTCCTATTTCAACTCGTTTGGAACACAAAATGAGCTTCTCCGCAAGGAGTCCGGCACAGTTTCAGCGATATCAGGTATCTTCAAAGCGCCCCTTGATATCCTGGCGGACAAACTTCGCGGCTATCTGGGACTTCTCACGGATTTGGCCGAAAGGCCTAAAAAGGTTATGGCCGCCTGCGAGGCCCTTATGCCCCATCTCGAATTTGTCGCACTTTCCGGCGCAGACCCGCAAAAAAATGTCCCCATTGGTTACTGGATGCACCGTGGCTGCGTGCCTTTTGTCAATATGGAACATTTTAATAATTTTTACTGGCCTACTGTAAAACCGATTATTGAGCAAATCTGGTCAAAGGGACATCAGGTCCTCTTTTACGCCGAGGGCAACTGGGATGCGCACCTCAAATCCTTTGCCCAGCTTCCCGACAGGTCAATTGTCTATCACGTTGACCAGGGAGATATTTTCCGGGTCAAAAAAGAAATCGGCCATAAGTTCTGTATAAGCGGGGGTGTTCCTAATTATCTTTTAAGTTATGGCACCGCGGATGAAGTCCGCCAGTGCTGTAAAAAAATTATCGACGAAGTCGCCCTCGATGGCGGATATATAATGGATGCAAGCGCTATTATTCAAAATGATGCGTCTATTGAAAATATGAAAGTGATGACGGAGTTTACAAGAGAATACGGCGTTTATTGAAAAATAAGGATTTCGAAATGGATGAGCCAAAAAATCATATACCCATAAAACCCGGAGTTTGTTTTCCCTGGGAAGAAAAACTGAGGGAATTAAACGAGATAAAAGGGGACAAGGAAATTATCAAAAAAGTATGGGAAGATGCTGACTCACTCGGCTATATTTATATTTGGCATTGTCTGTTGTCATTTTGAACCGGCTGTAGATTATTTCAAATACCAATAAGGAGGTTTTTTAAATGTGCAGTGAAAACAATCAATCTGTTTCAAGCAAAAAGACGAAACAAATCAGCCGGCGAGGTTTTTTAGCCGGGGCAGGGGCCGCGGCTTTATCATTTGCGGCCGTCAATCCTAAGCTTGTCAGGGCAACCGAGGCAAATTCCAAAATAAATATCGGATTAATCGGCTGCGGCGGACGTGGCAAGTGGATTGCTGATTTGTTTGCCAAAAACGGCGGCTACAATATTATCGCATGCGCGGATTATTTCGACGACAGGGTCAATGAGCTTGGAGCAAAATTCAATATTCCGGAATCGAAACGATTTACCGGCTTGTCTGCCTATAAGAAAATGCTTAAAGAACGTCTTGACGCTGTAGTTATTGAAAGTCCTCCTTATTTTCATCCCGAGCAGGCGGCCGCAGCCGTAGATGCAGGCGCGCACGTATATCTGGCTAAACCCATTGCCGTCGATTCCCCCGGCTGCAATACAGTTGCACAAGCTGGAAAAAAAGCTACCTCTAAAAAATTATGTTTCCTCGTAGATTTTCAGACACGCGCAAATGAACTTTATTGCGAGGCCCTCAAGCGTATCCATAATGGTGACATTGGCAAATTCGCTTTTGGCGAGGCTACTTATCACGCCGACAATCCATGGATGGGAATGGTTGATGTGCTTGCCAAAGACCCGTCCAATCCAGAATTTCGCCTTCGCGCCTGGGGCCTGGACAAAATGCTTTCCGGCGACATTATCACTGAGCAGAATATTCATACTATCGATGTGATGAGCTGGATAATGGACAAGCCGCCTCTTCGCGCATTTGGAAAAGGCGCCAGAACTGTGCGAAACGATGCCGGAGATATCTGGGACCATTTTGTTCTTACTTTTGAGTACCCTGATAATATCGCATTTGCCTTCTCTTCCAGACAGTTCAACGGTCACGGCACAACTCCCGAAGGAATCAGAAATCGCATGTTTGGCTCCAAAGGTGTCCTCGAAACCGAATACGGCGGAAACGTTCTTATTCGCGGTGAGAATTTCTATCGCGGCGGCCTTACCTCAGATATCTATGAGCAAGGCGTTGTCAGCAACATTCAGACCTTCCATAAAAATATCACGTCCAGTGATTTCACAAATCCGACCGTTGAGCCCAGTGTCCGCAGCAACCTTATTACAATACTCGGCAGAACCGCCGCTTATGAAGGGCACCTCGTCTCCTGGGATGAAATTGTAAATAGTAATCAAAAATTCCAGGCAAACCTCAAGGGTCTCAAAGATTAACGCCACATTATTATAATTTGCGGGAAAATAAAAAATGAAAACTTCATCTATTAGTCGCCGTGAGATGATTAAACAATCCGCAGCAAATTTAGCCAGTCTCATCCTGGCGGGAGGATGTGCATCTCAAACCAAATCTTTTAGCTCTTCCAAACAAGGATTTAAGATAGGTATCTGCGACTGGATACTTGCTAAGGACGCCGGCCCAAAGACAGTTGAAATCGCAAAACAAATAGGAGTCGATGGAATCCAGCTAAATTTTAATACCGCCGCAAGGTCAATCCATCTTCAGAAACCCGAAATCCGTGATGCGTATATAAAAGCGGCCGCAAAATTCGGCTTGCAAATTCCATCTATCGCGATTGTGGAGCTTAACAACGTTCCGCTCAAGAGTAATAACCCCAAAGCAGAGCAGTGGCTCTCCGAGAGTATCGATGTATGTAAGGCAGCCGGCAGTACTACCGTTTTAGTTCCTTTTTTCGGCAAGGGCGATCTCATGGGCGATGAAAAAGGAATAGATACTGTTGTCGAAAAATTGAAAAAGATTTCACCCAAGGCCGAAAAGGCCGGCGTAATTCTGGGCGTTGAATCCTATCTTACGGCCGAGCAGCAGCTTGATATAGTCAATCGGGTTAATTCACCGGGCGTCGGCATTTACTATGATGTGGCTAATTCACAATCGAAGGGCTACGACATTTGCAAGGAGATTCGTCTGCTTGGCGGCCGCATAGCTGAGATTCACGCCAAGGATAATGATGATTTGTATGGCAAAGGTTCCATCGATTTTAAGGCGGTTAGAACCGCTCTCGATGATATTGGTTATCGCGGCTGGCTTGTGATAGAAGGCACTAAGACGCCGCTTGGCATCGAAGAAAGCTTCCGGTATGACCTGCAATATTTAAGACAGGTCTTTCCGCCCACAGTATAAAACTAAAGAACTGATTTGATTATTCCAAAACGGGCGCTTTATTTTTTCTTTTATACAATTCCCGCTAACTAACTCTGCGCTCGTTCATTATTGCTTCTCTTTAATTCCTAAGCGTTTTGCCGCCGCCGTTTTGAAGTTTCTATTTTTATCAAACGCATTTTGTGAAATTCCATTCAATTTATTATCTGACTTTTGCCGAAAATATCTCAGTTGGATTTGATTGATATTATTTGTTTTTATTGAGAAGCACTTTATGAAAAATTTTAAAAATAAATTATTCACCTGCTGTATTTTAATTTTAATTTTAACCGGTTTATGCAATGCAGATTTAGCCGGTAGAGTTGAAACCATTGTTGCTTCACAGGAACAAGGCAAAGTTAGAATCGCTGTCAAAATTGTCAATCCGGCCGATGGCTCCGTTATTTACAGTCATAACGCACAACAGCCTTTGATACCAGCTTCGAATATGAAGCTCGTTGTAACTGCCGGGGCACTGCATTATCTTGGTCCCAATTTCAATTATTTGACAAGTGTTGGCTTGATTGGCAGCTCTATCGCCGTTATAGGCTCTGGCGACCCTCTCCTGGGGGATAAAGCATCCGAGCAAAAAAATAATCTCCAGCCTCATTGGATGCTCAAAGATATTGCCGCCGTTGTTCGCAAAAACAATATTCAGTCTATATCAGATGTAATCATAGACAGCAAAGTTTTTGATGAAGAGTTTGTTCAGCCCGGCTGGCCGAAAAATGAGCTTAATCGCTGGTATGCCGCCGAAGTTGCCGGCATTAATTACAATGACAATTGCATAGAAATCGCTGCCCAGACCGTTGGCTCTAAAGTCGAATTGTCCATCGAACCTCTCACAAGTTATATCCGGATAATTAATAAATGCAAACCAGTTTCAAAACCGCCCGATACAGTTTGGGGAGCCCGTCCTGATAGTTCAAATGTTATTACAGTTACAGGCAATTGCCACAAAAAATGCGAGCCCGTCCGTGTAACTATCAGCCGCCCGCCTGCGTTTTTCGGTTATCTGCTTGCCGAGGAATTGAAGCGTTCCGGCGTTGGCATTACAGGCCAGCTCGTGGAAAGAGAAATCCTGCCTCAGGAGCAATTCAGGCTTATGGCTGTTTACCGCACGCCTATTTGGGATGTCTTTGAGCGCTCTAATAAAGACAGCCTCGAGGTTGCGGCAGAATCCCTCCTAAAAACGATTGCCGCATATCGCCAGCCATCCGGCAAAGGAGGCTCATGGCAGTTAGGTAAGCAATTTGTAGGAGATTACCTGGTCTCCTTGGGCATACCTCCAGACCAGTTTGTTATCGATGACGGCTGCGGATTAAGCGAAAACAATCGTTTAAGTGCAAACCTGCTTACTGCCGTTTTACTTGATGTATACAAAAGGCCCGAGTCACAGCGATTCAAAGAAACCCTTGCAGTAGGGGGGCTCGACGGCACTATTGATAAATATTTTAATGAGCCCAGATACAAGGGCAAAATCTTCGCCAAAACAGGCTATATCGGCGGTGTAAAATCATTATCAGGCATCTGCACTACCAATTCAGGCGACCGGATTTTCTCAATCCTTACAAATAAAACAAATGGCAAAACCCGTCAGTCAATTAACGACATAGTTAAAGCCATTATTGATGATTCCAATTAATCCTTGTGCATCCCATTTCCGTATATTAACTTGATGTTGGATGCTAAAGATTGGTTACTTAACTCTTGATGTTCCCTTTTTTCAGGCCCCGCTTAGCGGCTATAGTGATTACGCTATGAGGGCGGTTGCACGTGATTGCGGCT
Source organism: uncultured Pirellulales bacterium (assembly GCA_964431645.1). Lineage (GTDB taxonomy): Bacteria > Planctomycetota > Phycisphaerae > Sedimentisphaerales > Anaerobacaceae > Fen-1362. The sequence goes on along the minus strand of CAYSKP010000253.1, from coordinate 11,942 downwards.
GTCCTCTGGTATTTGCGGGTTTAATGCTGGCCAAAGGTGTAATTCATCCTCGCGTTTTTAATAATCCCGAATTTAAGGCCGGCGATGATGAGCATCCTATAGGTGCCCAGCTTTTAGGTGAAGACCCTGAAATTATGGCAAAGGCCGCAAAAATCGTCCATAATATGGGTTACGATTTAATTGACCTTAATTTTGCCTGCTCTACTCCCAAGGTCATTCGCCGAAAACGCGGCGGCTTTCTCCTCAATGACCCCGATAGAGCAATTGAAATTTATAATGCCGTCCGCCAATCCGTTGATTGCCCCGTCACGATTAAACTGCGGACAAGTTTCGATAATCAATCACGCGATAATTTCTGGACCATCAGTTCTCGTGCAGTTGAATTAAATGTGGATGCCTTAACTGTTCACCCGCGAACTGTCTCTCAGCGGTTTACAGGTTCTGCGGACTGGCAATTCTTATCAGAGGTTAAAAAACAGTTTCCCACGACAACAATTATCGGCAGCGGCGATCTATATTCGGTCGATACAATCAAAATAAATATGAAAACCTCCGGCGTAGATGGTGTCTCAATTGCCCGTGGTGCCATTGGCAATCCATGGATTTTCTCTCAGCTTCGGCAGGAAAATTATTTTCCGCCGACTCTCCATCAGCAGGGCGCGATAATTCTAAAACATTTCGATTTAGTTTGTAAATTATATGGAGACAAAAAAGGCCTCATGCATTTTAGAAAATTTGCAATTGCCTACTGCAAACTTCATCCCCAGCGCAGAAAGGCCCAAAAATTCCTCATCTCAGCCAAAAATGCTGATGAATTTATCTCCCTTATAAGACAATGGTATAGCCTTTAAATTAAAAAACAAAACCACAAAGAAGATTAATCACATCCTGGATATACATGGACATCGTATTTATCTTTATCAATTCTTTTTACTTCCGATGACTGCAGCACTGTTTTTCTATCTGTTCTGTCATCTCTAAACTGCACAGCCCCGCCATGCTTATAATCTACATCCCTGGTATAGTAAATCTGACCGGATTCTATATCTCTTACTTCATAATGTTTAGTGCAGCCGCCAAAAAATATAATCAATGAGGAGATAATTAAGCTAATTATTGTTATCTTTTTGTTAAACATATCGGTTCTCCTTAAGTTTTTAAAGTTTATCTCGCACCGCCTATTTTTTAACAAAATCATACCCTTAACAGAATAAGAATATTGCTGTTTTTACATTCGCTAAAGATTAAAAGATTCCTGGCAAAAGCCTCCATCTCTGCCAGCCACAATCCTGAAGAATTAATCTGCTTATCTGGCATTTCTATTTTTGGTTATCTCGGTCGGGATGTACATGTGCATCGTAAAAAGGTTTACCTATTTTTCTAACATCCGGCGATTGCAGCGTAACTTTCCTGTTGCTTTTCTCATCTTTGAACGTTATAGACCCGTCGTGTTTATGATGAATAGACTTAGTATAATACATCTGGCCGGATTCTTTATCTGTGACTTCGTAATTCTGACAGCCGCAGACAAATATCACGGCCCAGACAATCAGGCTCATTAAAACATTTCTTAATTTACCAATCATATAGAATCTCCTTTTAAATTCTCATAAAGACATTTCGCTTATTGCCGTAATGCTTTCTTTTTAGCAAAGTTCCTGCTTTTGGAAATTGGCAATATCTTATTTTTGACTTCGCAAAAGATTAAAAGATAATCTTGAACTACATGATGAATACGAAAAGAAGTGCGGCTTTATTTATTGTGTTTTGGCAAAATAATTGTAAAACTCGTTCCTTTGCCTCGCTGGGATTCTACGTTGACCGTTCCATTGTGTGAATCAATAACTTTCTTGCAAAGCGCCAGCCCCAGCCCGGTCCCCGAACCTCCCGCCGTCTTATTTTTTGTGCTGAAAAACCTGTCAAATACCCTCGGTATTTCCTCTTTCTCAATTCCGCATCCCGTGTCGCTTATTTTTAGTGTAACATCTGAATTGTTAGCTTGTGCCGTGATGGTCAATTTCCCTCCATGCGGCAGCATCGCCTCCCGGGCATTCAAAACCACGTTCATAATTGCCTGCTGCAATTGAATCGGCGATGCGTAAATCTGCAAATCAGCTGCAATTAATATTTCAACTCTAATTGAATCTTTTGAAAAGTCCCTGCAAAGGCAATCGAAAACAGCATTCACAATTGGCAGGAGGGGGGTATCAATTTTTTCCGGGCTTGACGCCTTTGCCATCGACAGAATGCTTTCCATCACCTTTGAAGCATATTTACAATTCTTGGCCGTCCTGCGTAGTGTCCGTTCCGAAAGCTCTTTATCGTCCAAATGCTTTAACGACAGCTCAGCATAATTTGCAAGAGGCGTGAGCAGATTATTAATCTCGTGAGCAATCATTGCCATTGCCGAGCCGAGGTTTGCAAGCGATTCAAGCTGCACCGCATCCTTTTCAAGCAGCTCATTTTGCTGCTTTTGCTGTGCCAGTTGCCCGTGCAATGTCCTGCGTTTTTCGATAATACTTGTCAATGCCGTTTCCCTGAGGTAAAATTCGTTTCAATTGAAATTATATCGACTTTCTTCTTGTTCTTTCTTGAATCCGAACGTATGAACGAACAGAGAATACTTGAAGAGTTGTTGATGCTTCTTGAGGCAAACGGCGTCACGATTCGAAGAGAGCCTCTTGCCGGCGGTGCGGGGGGCTTATGCTCCATCAACGGCAAGAACATCTTGTTCCTCGACTCACAGGCCTCTTCGGTCGAAAACGCCTCATTTGCAGCGGAAGCTGTCGCAAAGCTCATTGATATAGAAAATATTTATCTTCTTCCAGAAATACGTGATTTTATCGAATCACATGGTCCAATTAAGGAGTGACTGCGATGGCCAAGAACAAAAAAATCGCGATTATGCTTGCCGAGCAATACCAGGTTACAGAGGTGTGGGCTCCCTATTATCGTTTAAAAGAAGAAGGTTTCGACTGCGACTTCATCGCTGCTCAAGCTGATAAAGATTATCCCTCCAAAGAAGGATATCCCTGCAGGTCGACAGTTGCGGCCAAAGATGCCAATCCTGATGATTATATCTGTATGGTTGTCCCCGGCGGATTTGCTCCTGATTTTATGAGAAGAAGCAATGATATGATAAAATTTGCCAATGATATGACATCCAAACCGGATAAAATTATTGCCGCGATATGTCACGGCGCATGGCTCTTATGCAGCACTAAAATATTAAAAGGAAAGAAGGCTACCTGCTTTATGGCTCTTAGGGATGATGTAAAGAATGCAGGCGCTAACTACGTGGATGAGGAATGTGTCATAGACGGCAACCTGATTACCTCTCGAAAACCCGATGATTTGCCCGCATTCTGTAAGGCCATAATTAAGGCATTGAGTAAATAAAAAGGTTTTTTCCTTTTACTTTTTTCCTTTTTTCCTTTATATTTTGTCATATGACAAAGAAAAAACTTGATAATCAGCCTGCTAAACCGCCGGTTATTCTGGTAGTCGATGATAATCGCGAAAACCTCGAATTGCTTGAGGCCTATCTCGAAGACATCGAATGCAAAACTGTTTCGGCATACGATGGTCCCGAGGCTTTGGAACTGGTTAAGAAAAATAATCCAGATCTCATACTGCTCGATATCATGATGCCCAAGATGAGCGGTTTTGAGGTCTGCCGAAGGGTCAAAACTGACCCCTCGACCGCCCATATCCCTATCATTATGGTTACCGCACTCAATGAATTTGGCGATATGCAGCGGGGTGTAGATTGCGGCACAGATGACTTTGTATCAAAACCTGTCAATAAACTCGAGCTGATTACGCGCGTTAAAACGATGCTGAAGCTCAAAAACCTTACTGATAAGCTCGAACGCACGCTTGCATATCTCGAAGAAGTCGAAAAACAGGCCCAAACGGGCAATCTTAGCTAAATAAATTTCGTATTTTCCGGCAGGGGGGGCACGTCCTAAAATCTAACCTTTTTTTATTCGTCCCTGTGATTATAGTCGATACAATACGACCATTCGGTAAATTCTTCTAAAAAAATCTGCATCGTTAATCAATTTATTTTAATCTTACAGAATATCAGTTTTTTATTATGCCGATAATTAACTCGGACGGAGGTTCCAGCCGCAGGTCTTCATAAAAAAAAACAAGACCGGCTAAGAAGGGGGATGGTTTCCCATTTAAAGAAATTTTATGGGCCAGTTACTATCAATTATTGGAAACGGCATCCAGGTCGAAATAGCTGACCTTATTTGGAATTGTATTCGCCAGTCAGCCGAAACAATCGCCAAAACCGATGCTCCCCATGCGCAGATGCTCGATAAATTGGTTGAATTAGCCCCCCAAAGAAATTCTTCGCATCTTCGACGGCAGCTCGATGAATACCGGGCCAAACACCCGCATTCTCAATATGTCAATATGGCGGCCGCCGCGATTGCTCTGGCCGATTGCCGCCTCAATGAGGCTTTTGACCTTTTAAAATCAATTTATTCAAAATGCCCTCGCAATGTAACCGCCCTTTATGCACTTGGACATTGCTGTGAGCGCCTTGGCCGGCAGGCCGATGCTATCGCGTATTATCAGGATTGCCTCAAATTCAAAAATCATCTCCTCCTGCCGCGTCAGAGGCTTGCTGCCATTCATTTCAAAAGCTGCCAGCTTGAAAAGACTATCGCACAGTTCAACCTTATCGCCGCGGAAAATCCCGATGATCTTTCGGTTCTTCTTACGCTTGCTCATCTCTATATGGCCGTTTCAAAATATAATCAGGCATCTGATACTTTTTCAAAGGCCATACTCATCCAGCCTGATAATTTCCTGCCTGAAAACGACCAGATTGATACGCTTATAGAAGCAGGCGAATTAAATGAAGCGCTCGATTTAATAGAAAAGTCAATCGAAGATTATCCCGAAAGGCCCGATTTGCTTTTAAGGCGTGCCTCGGTTCTTGCGTCGCTTGGAAATGATGACCAGGCGCTCGAACAGTTCAATGAAATAATATCGATATGTCCTTATTTTCTCGATGCAAATATTAAATTAGGTTCTCATTATCTCCGCATAAATAAGCCCGCCTCAGCTGCGGTTCAGTTTGTTCGAGCTGCCCTTATTAACGACCGGCTTGTCGATGCATACCTTGGTCTGGCTGCCGCGCAGAAATTCAGTAATAATACCTCTGAAGCATTGACCACGATTTCTCTTGCCGCGGCCATTGATGCTAATGGTCCTCTGCTTTTTGCTCAGGCGGCCTGCCTGCAATGTAATTTACCGCCCCTCGATACAAAGACACGGCCGATCGATAATATATTAACCGCCCAAAAACAGATGCTTGAAATGCATCCTCAGAACCCCGAGCTTCATTACCGGCTTGGCGTTCTCATGATGGGTATAGGCCGTATCACTGAGTCCGCGGAATTGTTTAAGAGGGCACTTGCCTTAAATCCCATCTTTGCCGCCGCACGTAATAAGCTGGCGGTCTGCTATTATGAAACTGATGAAACTGCCCTTGCACTGGAAACACTTGAATTGCCAGGATATATTCAGGCTGACACCCTTGATTTGCACTATCGTATAGCCCTGCTTTATTGTGATAAAATTAAATTTGCCTCCTGCCTGCTCGACCTTGAACAGTGGCTCCATGATACTCTCGCCTCAACAGATGCAGTTGTAAATATATCCATTGTCCTGCAAAACCTTGGCCTTCTTGACCCGGCATATTCCACATGGGATAATCTTGTTCCTGTTGCTTCTGCACAAATTGACTAAATCATCGCTAACGTATAATTTTGCTGTTATAAGCTAATTTTAATAAAAAAGGTGAATGAAACATAACATATATTATGAGACGTTATATATCTATTATTTTTAATTAGAAATTAACGCCTTAAAATTGTCATACTGAGCGCAGCGAAGCGTCTGGTTTAATTATTTATTACTTACTACTTACAATCCTAAGGAATCATTTAGAAGTTTTCGAACTCTCGCATGCCTACAGGTTTTCCCAATATCTCGTAACTCAAAATTGCCTTGCGAAAACCATCAGTTGTAGAGTATTGTCCAATCAATTCCCTAAGATACTCATGATGGATAATTTCCGGCTCAGTTGAAACCGTTGCGCCTTCAGGTGTTAAACCTTCAGCTTTTTCAAAGATTGGTTCAACATTTTCCAATACAGGCCTTTCAACCGTGACAGGTGCCTCAGGACTTTCAAGATTTTTTAAAACCCTGATGGTAGGGCTTTCATAAGTCGCAACCGCCGGCTTTGCCGCAATTTCCTGCTGGGGCTGCGGCTTTATTTGGATTACAGGTTTTGGCTCGATTCTCCCGATAGGGGGCTTGGCCTCTTCAATTTCACGTTCCTGTGCCGCCCTTCTGGCCTCTTCTTTTGCCCTTGCGTATTTTTGCTGAATCTTCTTTGCAAGCTCTTCAAAACTAGGCTCTTGTTTCTCCCTGGGCTTTGTCGGTTTCTCGGGCTGCTGTGTGCCCGCCTTGCTTTTTTGCACCGCTTTCACAATAGCCCCAACCAGCCATATTACAAAAAATATAATCAGCGGCGCTAATTTTGTAAAATTATCCTTGTCGTTATCCTGGCCCAACAATTTGTATAATAAATTGCTTATCATAATCAAAAATTAAATGAGCTTTCCTGCCCTCGAATGTCGATATCGGGGGAGCCCATCAATCGTTATCAATAAAGTTTCATTTTGCTATGTTTTTTTATCGACTTTAGAAATCGAATCTCTCATAGATGTATCAGCATTGATATTTTTCATTCGATAATAATCCATTATACCGAGATTACCCTTCTGGAACGCCTCAGCCATTGCAAGCGGCACCTTTGCCTCGTTTTCAACCACCAGCGCCCTCATCTCTTGCTCTCTCGCGGCTGCCATGGCCCTGCGTTTTTCTGCCTCGGCCTGTGCCCGTACTAAATCTGCATTGGCTTGGTGCATCTGCAATTCCGCCCCGACGTTCTTACCTACATCGACATCGGCAATATCAATCGAAAGAATCTCAAACGCGGTTCCGGCATCGAGTCCCTTCCCCAGAACCGCCTTCGATATCCTGTCCGGGTTCTCTAATACGTTTTTATATGATATCGAGCTGCCTATCGCCGTAACGATACCTTCGCCGACGCGGGCGATAATTGTCTCTTCGGTTGCTCCGCCTATCAGCCGCTGCATATTCGTCCGAACCGTTACTCTTGCCTTTGCCTTCAATTGAATGCCGTCCTGGGCGACCGCGTCAACGGTATCTCTGCCCTTCTTGGGGTCCGGGCAGTCAATTACCTTCGGATTCACCGATGTTTGCACCGCGTCTAATATATCCCTTCCTGCAAGGTCAATTGCTGTAGCTGTTTTAAGCGTAAGGTCAATATTTGCCCTGTTGGCCGCAATTAGTGCGCGCACCACATTCGGAACACGCCCCCCTGCCAGGTAAAAGCTTTCCAGGTCCTGTGTCGATAATTGAAGACCCGCCTGCACGGCCGTAATCTTGCTAAGAACTATTGTTCTTGAATCCACCTTCCGAAGCCACATCCCTATAAGCTCAGATAACTTTATATTTGCGCGTGAAAAATATGCCTGAAGCCATAGTCTTGCAAATTTCAGCAGCAGAAGTGCCAATACAAATATAATTATCCCGGCAACAGCTAAACCCGCTAACAAAATTACTCTTGAAATATCTGTCGTTTCCAGAATTATCATCTTATTCAGCATCTTGATTTCCTTTCATTAAATGAGTTTTATTGCTCTTTAACTACTCGCACTGTAAGCTGCGTGCTTTCAACTTTTATCACCTGCACTTTTTTGCCCTTCTCAACATACCCGCTTTCGGCCACACATTCAACCCTTTGCCCATTAAAATCGCATGTCCCCACAGGCCGCAGCGGCGTTAAAACTATTCCAATCGCCCCCACAAGTCCCTTTAACCTCTCCGTATCGGGTATTCCGTCTCCCAAGTCTCTTTTTGGCGGCTCCAGTGTCGTGCTTTTGCCGAATCTCGTCTTCGGCAGCACCTTGAATGCCCCTACAAGCACACTCGGTATCATCACGAACGCTATCACTACTCCCGCTATGCCTGCAGCAATACTGTGCTGGAAAAAAATTATCAGCCCGCCTGTTAAGCAAGCCGCAACACAAACAGACAATAATCCCCCGCTTGGCAAAAACACCTCCGCTATAATCAACACCCCTGCCAGAAAATATAATAAAATTGCAAACCCTATCCACCAATCCATTAAATTGCTCCATTAAACCTTATAAAAATGAAACTTAAACGATTCACAATTTACGAAACGAGCAGCGCAACCGCAACCGTATGACGCAAACCGTTCCAACTTATGTTTCGGTGTTCTTCTAAGATGCCCTGACTACGACCCTGTTGCCCGCGACCTCAATTATCGTGACTTTCGTCCCTTTGTCAATAAATGCCCCTTCAGAGACCACATCTACAACTGCCTCGCCAAATTTCGCTTTCCCTGCAGGCCTTAATCTTGATAGCGTCTCTCCGGTTTGTCCAACTTTGATATCTACTTTTCCTGCCTCCGGCGGTGCTGTCCAATTAATATTTGTTGCCCCCTCTCCGATATTTGGTACAAGCAATAACCTCTTAAATAGAGTCGTTTTTGGCAGATACTTCGATATTATCGATGCTAAAATTAAAAATCCCAAAAAGCCTAATCCTAACGCCCAAATCTGCCTGATAAATAAATCCCAGTCAAACTCCGTTTGCGGCCAGGGCAGCCGGTCCGGCGGGTTCTTTATCAACATCCCGAAAAGTCCTGCAAAAATTAATATAATGCCGATAATTCCTGCTACCCCGAATCCCGGCAGGACAAAAATCTCAACCAGCAAAAGCAAAATGCCAGTCACAAATAACGCAATCTCCACCCAGTTGGCCATCCCGGTCAGAAATTTGCTGCCGATGATTATTATGAAACATAGCACCGCTATCAATCCGGGCAGCCACACACCCGGAGTCTGAAACTCAATATATATCCCCAGTAACGCAATCGCCACCAGTATTCCCATCACTGTCGGGGAGTTCAGCCATCGAACCATCTCCTCTGACCAGTTCGTCTCCAGCAAAATTGCCGGCCTGCTGAATTTTACATTGTCTCTCTTCTCAAGAAAATCCATGGCCCCGTTTACATCCTTCACTACCGCCCTTGCTATTCCGTATTCGAATGCCCTGTTCGCAGTCAATGTCAATAGCTCTTTGCTGCTTACCGCAAGTTCTTTTCCTTCGATTTCATAATCGTTTGCGTCTTTTGGTAATTGTTCCGTCTCAAAAAATTCCCATTCGCCTGTCTTTTTATTTTTTACCCTGTAAACCTCCGTCCCTACTGTAACCATTGCCTTCAATAAGGGTTTTGGATACTTATTTGCCTCAGCCGCCCTTTCAAATGCCGCCCGAATAAACGATTCAACCTTTTCTCTCTCGACTCCTTCCAGTTTCCCCCCTAAAGAAATCGGCGCGCAGTCCCCTATTGTCGTATTTTCCCGCATTATTATGTCCCTGCACGATACCGAAATCATCGCTCCTGCCGATATTGCTTCGGTATTTACGTATGAGATCGTATGACCCCTTTTTGCCGCATCCAGTATAAAATATTTCGATATGTCATCGGCTGCCTTGACCTCCCCGCCGTATGTCTCGATTTCATAAATCAGGTAATCCACTCCCTGATTTATCGCGATCTCCGTCCTTCTCTTTATTGATTTATACAGCCCGTCATCTATTGTCCCTTTGCATGTAATTATCGCCGCCTCAACTTCTTTTGTCTTCTCCTCTGCCGGTGCATTCGCCTCCCCTTCCGCCCCGATGCACAGAGAGAACACCATTGTTGAAATTGCTGCAAACAGCGCTATTCTTCCAATTTTTTTCATAAAAGAAACGCTTTCTCCCTTTATTTCCTTTTTACTTGGGATTTATGCTATTTTCCGCAAAATTTCTATCCCTTTTTGTATCTTTTCATCGCTTGTCGCGTAGCTTATGCGAAAATGCGTATCTTTTTCACTAAATACATTTCCCGGTATGACAAGCACGTTATTTGCTATGGCCCTCTCAACAAATTTTGTGCCATTCCCGCCGGGCGCCTTGATAAAAGCATAAAAAGCCCCTGCGGGCTTTACAATTTCAAACTTGTCCTTCAATCCCTCGTAAACCAAATCTCGTTTTTTACGGTATTCATTCACATATTTTGTAACATCATAATCCAGAGCCCCCGTGATCGCCTTTTGGAAAGGTGTCGGTGCGCATACGAATGTATACTGCTGTATCTTTATCATCTGGACTATTATTTCCCCTGCTGAACCTCCGCAGGCCGCGTACCCGAGCCTCCAGCCTGTCACGCCATAAGTCTTGCTGAACCCTCGAAGCAAAATTGCGTTCTCGCAGTATTTTACTATCGTATCGCACGGCCCGTCGTAGCTGAATTTGTCATAAATTTCGTCACTTAATATAATGATATTATTTTTAGATGCAATATCTGCAATATCCTTTAATTCATTTGTCCCAAATACCGCGCCCGTCGGATTGCATGGCGAATTGATTACTATCATTTTCGTCTTGTTTGTTACGGCTGCTTTTACCTTCTCCGGGTCTAGAACAAAATCCGGGTAGCAGTTCACAAAAACGCATTTGCCGCCCAGCATATTCACCAGGTGCTTATACATCACAAAATACGGGTCCGGTATAATTACCTCATCGCCGGGATTGATTAACGCCAGAAAAGCAAGCAGTATCCCCCCGCTCACTCCGCTTGTCACCAGCAGTTTAGGCTTGTCCCAGCCGAATTCCTTCTTCATCTCGTCCGTTATCTTCGAAAGAAGCTGGTCATCCCCGGCCGTCTGCGAGTATTTGTTTGCCCCCGCCTCAATCGCCGCAATCGCCTGCTGCTTTATCATTTCCGGCGTATCGAAGTCCGGCTGCCCTATCGAAAAATTTATCGGGTCCTTCATCTGGGCCGCAAGCGCAAAAACCTTCCGTATCCCGCTCGAATCTATGTATTTCATCCTGTCTGCAAGTATCGTCTTCATAATGCAATAAATATACTACGATTTCCCTATCCTGCAAGTGAAAAAACCAGTGTCGCGGGCATCTTGCCCGCGTTATTTTCGTGGGCACGGGCTCCCAGCCCGTGTTTTCGAAACAAACCACGCAACCGAACTCAACCACCATAATTATCAAGAATTTCATCCTTAAGAGTCGATAATTAACTTTAAACGCTTACTCATCTCATTTTTAAGGAAATTTCTTATGAAAAAATACTTGATAACAGCCTTGCTGGCGATGTTTGCCCTGACAAATGTCTCTTTCGGAATGATGTCAAAAGTTTATGTATTCAAAATGACGATAAAAGCATCGAATACTGTTTTCGATGTCAATGACACCAATCATTTCACTCCGCTTCTGGTAAAAGGCTATTGTGTAATAAACGCCGACCCCATAATAATGTCACCTTACAAATCCGTGACCGATTCCAATTGTGTAATCTACGATAAAAAAAGAGAATGGGTAAAAATGTTCCCCGACTGCTTCACCATGGACCCTTGCGATCCCTGCATGACCGAGCTGCTCAGTTTCTACGCCTTCGATGCCGATGGTTATTTCTCGTTTGACGTTACCGGCAAAGGAAAATTGACCCACGACACGAACGATACAACCAAAACTTATGTCGTTAAAACCTGGAAAGGTAACGGCCTTGTCAGAAATTTCGACTTTTTCGCGCCTGATGAAACTTATACCGGCCCTGTTACTGTGACCCTCACCCTCGACCCCGGCGTGACGATTAAGGCAAATGCCCGTGCCCTCAATGTGGACCAGACGCTAAATGAAATTATAGATGTAATTATTATGAAAGATGGCGGCACCTGGCTCAACTGGCCCTACGAACCCCCAGGAGCGTGATGTCTCTCAGAATTTCCAAGTCCTTC
>CAYSKP010000252.1:0-1598 GCA_964431645.1 uncultured Pirellulales bacterium | reverse complement strand
TAAGTCTTTGATATTACAAATCTTATGGATATGCAATTTTTGCGGTTTCACACGCTATTTAGTCTTTGGGTTGTAGGGTGGTTGTATGCTTCGGATGAGTTTTTTTATAGTACGCGGTTATATGAATGAAACATAGAAATTCATAATTTTCAGGTTAATACTATATGAAGATTGGAAGTAAGACGGCCCGTATAAACCCACAAGCGATTTATATACACACCCATATCATGATTCACTGTTTACTCCAGCCAAACGTCAATGCGTTTGAAAGAGCAACTGCGAATTTTCTCGGCCAGACCGTCGGAAATTAAAGGGCCTTTAACTTCTTCCGTTTCATCTAAAGCGTAACTAACAGGCCCGACGGCATTTTCACCAAAAGTATTTTTACGTTTTTGATTGTGATAAACCAGCAGCGTCCCGCCCAATAGTGTGCAGGCAAAGCTGTTAACAGGAATTTCAATGGTAGCATCTTTCCACCTGATCGATTTTGCTTCAGTAGTGAACCATTCGCCGGGCAGGACAGGCGTTAAAGCGAAACACAATCGGCTGTCTTTTATCGTAAAAGGATGGTTTCCAATCGTCAGCAACAGCCAAATATGTATGAATTCGGCTGTGCTGCCGCTCATTCTGGCTACAAAACCGCGGCCGCGGGCATTGCGGTCGGGGCATATGCTAGGCGCAATAAAAGAACTGTTTTCAAGAATGCTTCGGCCGTATATCCCAGGATTCATAAATGGCACCAGCATTGTCCTGGCGTCATCAAAAAATTCCTCGTATAGTCCGCTGCGTAATAATTCCAGCAGGTATTTGTAAGACATATGCAGCCATATTGATTCATTTTCATACCAACCCCTTGTAAAAGTTCGTGCTCGCCCGATTTCGTGCGGCCAGTCCTTTAGAGATTCATTAAGCTTATACATCTGTAAATCTTTGTCAAAGAGAGGGCTTTTCCTGACGGAATTATAAATCTTTCTGACTTGTTCTGTTTTGGGCACAAAGCGCAGTAAATGAACCTGACCTTCCAGGTAGAGCGGCAGAGGTTTCTGTTCGACTTTTGCTATCGGCCCAAGCGGGATGCCGCGTTCAAGCTCAGATAAGTCAGGTGCTTTAGATGTCTCGGCACAAATGGGAATATTTCTATAATAAGTATGAATCAATCCGGTATTATGGTCAACCGATTTTTCAATGGCAGCATCGGCTCGCCCTATTGCTCCTACAAGAAGCTGCTCTAATATATCACCATCTACAAATCTTGTGCGGCCGCTTATTTTATCTTTTATCTGCCCCCTGAATCTTTCCCGTATGTCGGTAGACCTTTCCCATGAATATTCCTTCTCAAGCAGGTCGTCAACAACATTTTCAATTAAATCAGCTATCTCTACGGGAAATGCTGTTCTTGGTATTTCCGACAAACTATCCAACAGCCAGGATGCCAGACGTCCGAGCTCTACGGCCTCACATGTGCTTGAGCCAAATAGAGCAGGCAGTCCATTAAGGGAGTCATTCCATCCCGGCCTTCCTGCTTCCATCTCTATGGCAGCGGCCTTGAAATCGAATGATACCGCCTTTATCGCGACAAGGGCGCATAATTTGGCGAA
>CAYSKP010000251.1:0-5023 GCA_964431645.1 uncultured Pirellulales bacterium | reverse complement strand
TTTGAGCTGAGGCAATAACCATTAATGCCGTAACTGCCTGCTATACCATATTCATTATCGTATAAACGGCGCAAGCCTGATTCCTTCGTCAGGTTGCTTCCTATTGCATCCCCGGGCGGGTCATTGGTAAATATTCCCCATGCCGCCATAAAAGTCATTTCACCTGTTCTCTGACCGAACTGGTTGTTTAACGGTTTTTTGGAATTAGGACAAAACCATATTTTATTTTCTCTCCAGCTTTGAAGACTCTTTTCAAGCTGTGCCGGCCACCAAAATCCCCCTGTGGGATTTGAAGAAGTCGGCTTTGAACCAGACCAGTACATCCCTTTATTGTTTTCCGCATACATTGATGCTATGGCGCCCCATTGTTTTAGATTCGCGACACATACTAATGTTCTGGTCTGCTCCCTTGCCTTATTGAGGGCCGGCAGCAAAACCGCCATCAAAAGCGCAATGATTGCGATAACTACCAGAAGTTCGACTAAAGTAAATCCATTTTGTCTTCTCATTTATGCCTGTTAAAACACAATAAATTCTTTAAAAAAGTAAATACAATATCTTTAGTATTCAACATTCTCTATTATGCCGCAGCGGCTTTAAAAAAAGAACGCCATTTTTTGCTTAACTTCCACCATTTTTGGCATTATAATGGGGTTATGAAAAGCCTCAAAAGAGTCGCATTGATGATTGAAAGCTCTCGGGCATTCGGCCGGGAGCTTGTCCGCGGAATCATGCGATATTCCCGCCTGCACGGCCCCTGGGTCTTTCCCTGGATGTTCTATAGACAGGAACTTTTCTATATAGCAAGAGGAAGTGAACAGGCGGAATTGGAGCATCTTAGAAAATGGGGCCCTCACGGCATAATTGCTCGTGACACAAGGGATATTCAAAATATGGCTGCCTGGGGTGTTCCGTTATTTGTCGCGGTGGCCATGGATTCGCCCCAGGCCCGCCGCAACAATATAGTAGTAGATAATCGTGCTGTGGCTAAAATGGCCGCAGAGCATCTTCTCGAACGCGGTTTTCATCATTTCGGTTATTGCGGCTTCGATGATATGTACTGGTCTCGTCAGCGATGTGCCCATTTTACAGCCCGAATAGAAAAAGCCGGTTTTAAAACAAGCATATATAAACAGCCTAAGTCACTTGCCGCCCGAACATGGTATAAAGAGGAAGCAATCCTGGCGGACTGGCTTCGCGGTTTGCCAAAACCCGTAGGGATTATGGCCTGCAATGATGACCGGGGCCAGCATATTACGGAAGCCTGCGCCAATGCCAAGCTCTCGATTCCTTCTGAAGTTGCCGTAATTGGCGTAGATAATGATGACCAGGTATGTGATATCTCTAATCCGCCATTATCGAGTGTCGTTATGGATGTCGAGAAGGCAGGTTTCCAGGCAAGCCAGTTACTTGACAGGATGATGGCAGGTGAAAAAATAAAACCGCAGACAGTAATTGTTCATCCCGTCAGGGTAGTGACAAGACAGTCAACTAATATTGTTGCTGTTGAAGACAGGCTGGTCGGTCTGGCGCTGAATTATATTCATCAAAATGCAAAACGTCTGATACAAGTCGATGATGTTATTAAAAACCTAAGTGTCTCACGCCGGAATCTTCATAATAAATTTATGAAAACCCTCGGCCGTTCGGTTTATGATGAGATAAAACGTGTCAGAATTGAGCTTATAAGCCAGATGCTTATTGATACGGATTTATCGATATCGGATATTGTTATGAGCCTTGGGTATGATAACACAAATCATATAGCACGTTATTTCAAGCAGAAAATGGGAATGTCCCCATTAG
Source organism: uncultured Pirellulales bacterium (assembly GCA_964431645.1). Lineage (GTDB taxonomy): Bacteria > Planctomycetota > Phycisphaerae > Sedimentisphaerales > Anaerobacaceae > Fen-1362. Next base: position 3,217 of record CAYSKP010000251.1, on the reverse strand, counting down.
AATACCGCAGACTCCACGGCGGTAAATAATAAATAAATACAGGGAAGTAGAATGAAATATAAATATTTCTTCATTTTTATTATGTTTGTATTTACACAAAACTTATCAGCCGATGACGGCTATGACCTCTGGCTCAAGTATAAAAAAATTGATGACTCGCAAAAAATTGAGAAATACCGCAGCACTATCAATTATTTAGCTGTAATTGGTGAGTCGGACACCTGTAAAGCAGTTCGGTTAGAGCTAAAACGCGGATTAAACGGATTGTTGGGAAATGAGGCAATTATTGAGTCGACGCTTACGAAATCCGGAGCAATTCTGGTTGGCACGCCTGCAAATTGTGAAACTATAAAAAAATTGAACTATCCTGAACTTAATAATTTAGGTAATGTTGGCTATCTCATAAAAACTGCCGGACTCGACAGGAAAATATTTATTGTAATTGCTGCCAATAACGATATTGGGCTATTATACGGCTCTTTCGCTTTTCTTAGGCTCTTACAGGCAGGCCAGGATATCAGCGATTTAAATATTGTTTCAAAGCCTAAAATCGAGTATCGCCTTCTTAATCATTGGGATAATCTTAATGGAAGTATCGAAAGAGGCTACGCAGGTAAATCATTATGGAAATGGGACCAGTTGCCTGAAAAGACTGATACTCGATACCTTGATTATGCCCGCGCAAATGCTTCAATCGGCATCAATGGAGCTGTTCTCAACAACGTCAATGCCAATCCAAAAATTTTAACAACCGAATATCTAAAAAAAGTCGCCTCATTGGCCGATGTCTTCCGGCCGTATGGCATTAAAGTGTTTCTTTCCGTGAATTTTGCCTCACCTGTATCCTCTGACCTCAATACCGCCGATCCACTGAACCCGCAGGTAAAAAAATGGTGGAAAGACAAGGCCGCTGAAATTTATACCATTATCCCTGATTTTGGCGGATTTCTGGTAAAAGCAAACTCAGAAGGAATGCCCGGGCCGCAGGATTATAACAGGTCTCACGCCGATGGTGCAAATATGCTTGCGCAAGCACTTGCCCCTTATAAGGGCATCGTTATGTGGCGGGCCTTTGTCTATAACGCAGATGTTGACCCGGACCGCGCAAAGCGTGCATATCTCGAGTTTGTCCCTCTGGATGGCAAGTTCAATTCCAACGTCTTTATTCAGGCAAAAAACGGCCCGATAGATTTTCAGCCGCGTGAACCCGTAAGCCCGCTTTTTGGTGCAATGCCGAAAACTCCATTAATGCTTGAGCTTCAAATTACACAGGAATACCTCGGCCATTCGACTCACCTCGTTTATCTTGCCCCGATGTGGAAGGAGTATCTTGATTTTGACATGTATTCAAAAGGCAAAGACTCAACTCTTGCATCAATCATCGACGGCTCAGTCGATAATTATCAAATGACCGGAATCGCAGGTGTGGCAAATACTGGAAATGACCGTAACTGGTGCGGCCATTTCTTCGCCCAGGCAAACTGGTTTGCTTTTGGCCGGCTTGCATGGGACCATACCCTTAAAGCCGAACAAATCGCCGATGACTGGATAAGAATGTCCCTCAGTAATGATGATAAAACTCTTAAAACTGTCAAATCGATGATGATGGATTCCTGGCAGGCATGCGTAAATTATATGACCCCGCTTGGCCTTCATCATATTATGCAGGCGGATTTTCATTATGGGCCCGGGCCCGGCTACAGCAAGGCATCCCGTTCTGATTGGAACTCCGTTTATTATCATCGAGCTGATGCAAACGGTTTAGGTTTTGATAGAAGCAGTACCGGCAGTAATGCTGCTGCACAGTATTCAGGGCATTGGCGTCAAATCTTTAATGATATAAATAGCTGTCCCGAAAAATATCTGCTGTGGTTTTATCACGTTTCCTGGGATTACAAGATGAAATCAGGACAAACACTCTGGAACCAGCTTTGTCTTAATTATTATATGGGGACAGATTATGTAAATAAGATGTTTAATCAATGGCAGAGTTTGGAAAATGATATTGATCCTGAAATTTTTATGCATGTTAAAGCCAAATTAGAAAAACAAAAACAGGATTCTGAAAACTGGAGAAATAGCTGCCTTGATTATTTTAAAAACTTCAGCAAAAAAGATATAATACATACCGAAAAATAAATTTGAACATCTTTTTATAAGGAACCGTGATGATAACCAAAAGAATTTGCATCTTATTATCTTTAATCTTTGTACTTTCCCCTAACCTTCTTGCATCCTATCCTTTTGAAGATCCAAATTTGCCGATAGAAGACCGGGTCAATAATATCATATCGTTAATGACTCTTGAGGAAAAAATTCGCTGCCTGGGGACAGACCCCAATGTTCCCCGTCTCGGCATTAAAGGGAGTCGCCATATAGAAGGTCTCCATGGAGTAGCAATGGGGGTTCCCGGCAATTGGGGAAGGAAAAATCCTGTCCCTACAACGACTTTTCCGCAGGCAATTGGCCTGGCTCAAACATGGGACCCCGAATTAATTAGAAAGGCTGCCGGGATTGAAGGTTATGAGGCCAGATATTTATTCCAGTCTGAAAAATATAAAAGAGGAGGACTCGTTGTCAGGGCCCCAAACGCTGATATGGGCAGGGACCCCCGCTGGGGCAGGACCGAAGAATGTTACGGCGAAGACCCTTACCTTAATGGGACCTTGGTTACTGCCTTTGTTAAAGGATTGCAGGGTGATAATCCAAAATACTGGCTCACCGCCTCTCTTATGAAACATTTTCTTGCCAACAGCAATGAAAACACAAGGACACACTCGTCCTCCAATTTTGACGAAAGACTTTTTCATGAATATTATTCTGTTCCCTTCCGCATGGGTATCGTCGAAGGCGGCTCACGTGCATTTATGGCCGCTTACAATGCGTATAATGGTATTCCCTGCACAGTTCATCCAATCTTAAAAGATGTCACTCAAAAAAAATGGGGAAACGATGGAATCATCTGCACCGATGGCGGGGCTTTTCGTCTCCTTGTTTCTGCCCATAAATTTTATCCGGATATGAATGTCGCTGCGGCCGCCGTAATCAAGGCAGGCATAAGCCAGTTCCTTGACAGATTTATAGACCCGGTTCATTACGCAGTTGAGCAAAATATGTTGAGCGAAGCTGAGATTGATAATGTAATAAAAGGAAACTTCAAGGTTATGATTCGCCTTGGTCTTCTCGACCCTCCTGAAAATAATCCTTATGCCCATAT
>CAYSKP010000250.1:0-19876 GCA_964431645.1 uncultured Pirellulales bacterium | reverse complement strand
AGCGCCTTTTCCATACCTAACGCGATTTCGCCGTCGGTTTATCCTGAAAATCAGATTGAAAATCCCGATGTTGATAAGCCGGGACTGGCCAAGAAATTCGGTGTAACTGATAATGTAATTGAGGCCAAAAAATTAAATCTTGTTAAATTCCAGAAAAGAACAGGATTGCAGATAAATCCTGAGGCAATAATGCTGTATTGGCCAAGCAGGCTCGACCGCATTCAAAAAGGCATCGAGCTTCTCGAGGCGATTGCCCAGCAATTTGCCATTCAGCATCCGGATGCCCAGATTGCGATTATCGGTAATCCCGTCGGAGATGACAGGACCGATGCTGATATTCTTGGAAGAATAGCGGTTGCCTCAGGCGGTAAAATCTCCTATCAGCCGTTCGATGATGATTTGAGCACATTGGGCTACGCGGCCGCAAGCGATGTCTTCGGGGCGTCTTTGTATGAGCCGTTCGGCCAGATTGATATTGTCGGAAATCTCTTCGGGGCGACCGCGACAAACAGAGATACCGGCGGTTTCCATGATAAAATTATCCCTTTGCAGCTTAAAAAATGGGGAGCTCCCGTTGATGCCGGAAATGGCGTGCTTTTTCAGAATTACGATGCGGGTGGCCTGTGGTACGGCCTCGACAAGACTGTGCAGGTTCACAGGTACTTTCGGCAAAATCAGGACGAATGGGCAAAACAGGCCAAAAGAATAATGAAAGAGGCGAGAGAAAACTGGGGTATTAACAGAATGATATCTGCTTATTTATCCGCGTATCAAAGAATTCTTGGCTATTCGGTTGTTTAATAAGCGAAAATCTATAATCAAATCAGTATTATTCATTTAACCGTTTACCTCTTTATTGCATACCAATAATAGACCAGCATTGAATATTTTATTGGAGATTTAAAAATGATGTCAAAGATTAATATGCCATCCGGATATAAAGACCTCGTCAGAATAGGGACATCCTCATGGACATACGATTCATGGAAAGATTTAATTTATCAGCCATCAAAAAAATATAAGACACATGAATACCTGGCTGATTATTCGAAATACTACAACACAGTTGAAGTCGACCAGTGGTTCTGGAGTTTGTTTCCAATTGGCATCAAGCTGCCCAAAACTGAAGTGGTAAAATCTTATGCCGATAGCATCCCGGATGATTTTATCTTTACGTTAAAAGCCCCAAATTCGATTACGTTGACAAATTTTTATGCTAAACAGCCGGCAAATCAAATAAAATTCAGCAATAAGCCAAATGAGCATTTTTTAGAAACAGGCATATTAAAAGAGTTTCTAAAAAGACTGGAGCCGATGGCCGGCAAACTTGGTCCTGTGATGTTCCAGTTCGAATACCTCAATAAAAATAAGATGTCCTCATTAGATGAATTTATAGATAGATTAAAAAAATTCTTCGCCGATATCCCCCGAGGTTTTGAATATGCAATCGAGCTGCGTAATCCTAATTTCTTAAGGTCACCATTTTTTGAATTTCTTAATGACTGCCGGTTAGGCCTGGTGCTTGTGGATGGTCATTTTATGCCTCCAATTGAGCAGGTTGCCGACAATTTCCAAACTCAGGCCGGATTTACCATCATCCGTCTTCAGGGAAATGCACCGTATGAAAAGAGCGAGAAAGATGTCTGGAATGGAAAGCTCGAGGCGAAAGATAACAAGCTCGAATCAGCCGTTAAAATTGCAGCCAAAAACGCCAAAAGAGGTGTAAGGACTTATATATATGTAAAAAATCAATATGAAGGCTGCGGACCGATTACGATTGAAAGAATTGTAGAAAAACTGAGAACTGCTAATGTAAAAACTGCTGTTACGTCAGGTGTGCACTGAAATTTTATAGAGGGACTGCTGTATCGTGCGGTGAACGGCGATGTGATTTTTTATAAACAAACAGTGAACGCTTTGATTTTGGCGGTATTTCAATAATGTTAATGTTGCTTTTTGGCGGGGCGGTATCAAATTCATCGATTTGGCCGTCTATGCCGCATACATTAACGAAATAATCAACAATTGCACTGGCTGTATCGTGAGATTTGGTTTCTATATAAGTGAACCTGTTATTCTGCACCTTTTTATTGCGGTAAGCCTCCATGATGGGGTCTATGGGGTTATCGGCCAAGCCAATATACCAATCGCTGTATTCGCCGCCGCATTGCTGAATATACGTTTCAATTTGTGCAATTATATTTTTTTCTAATGCCACTTCTTTATCCATTTATTATAAAGCCTCAAACAGTTACTCAAGGCTTTAAATCCTTTTTTGAAATTAAGCTACCAGTATCATTATACATTATTAAAGGCGATTGTTCTCAGAATTTTGATGATGAAAATAATATTTTTTTTCGGTCTATACCATTATTTCAATTTTTGGTCGGCCTCGGCAATGGATAGCCAGAATTCGTTAATTTCTTTGGCCAAATCTATGAGTTCCTCAAAACTGGTCGGTTTGACCAGGTAAAGGCATCGCCGCGGGTCAAAGTCATGCAAAACATCGATATCGCTGTCTGAAGAGGTTAAAACCACCAGCGGAATATGGATTAAATCAGGGTTTGACCTTATTTCTTCAATAACCTGGCGGCCTGATTTTTTAGGCATATTGAGATCAAGGATTACAAGCTCCGGCGTCAGAGCATGACTATATCGGCCTCGCCGGAAAAGGAAATCACTGGCTTCAACGCCATCGGAAACTACAAATAGCCGGTGATGAATACCTGCCTCATTGAACGCTTCCTTAATAAGCAGGATATCACCAATGTTATCTTCAGCCCACAATATCCTTATTTCTAGATTTGTCATTACAACCTGCCTTCAAACCCGTCTTAATTTTTTTATTCCTATCTCAGTATACGGCCTTAAAGCACAATAAGATAGTTAGGAAATTATTTAGGTTTTTCAGCCATTTCGAGGTCTCTAATCCTTTGGAGTGCCGTATAATATTTGTCCTCACTGATGCGGCTTAGGACCTTTCTGCCCGGGTACATAAGTTGAAATTGTTTTCTAAAAGCATCCTCAATCGCGGCTGCGTCTTTGTAGTTTTTCAGGGCCAAATCATTTTGACTGAGTTGTTCGGCAATTTGAGCAAGATTCAGGTGCAGCTCGGCATCACCTGGATATAAATCAACCGCAATCAAGGCGCTGTTTAATGCCTTATTGAGCCATTCATCTTCCTGCTCGGGCTGCAGATTTGCGTAAAGAGTATATAATTGGGCCAGGGAATTGAAGGTTTTATAGTCCTGACGGTTCCTTTGTGCGGCTGTAAAAAGGGCCTGCTCGGCATAGTTGAGTGTCTCAGTATTGTGTGCGGCAGGGGAATAGAAGGTCTGAAGATAAAGCCTGCCGTTTAGAGCGGCGGCCTCCGGGCTCAAAGGGTCAATTTTTGCAGCGGTATCGAGATAGCTGTGAGCAAGCTGAACCTGGCCTAAAAGCATAGCCATACGGGCCTTGGGTATTAAAGCGGTGGTTTTATAAACAGGAATCAGCACATAACTGAAGTACCCATAAACGATTATTATTACACAGGCAATTGCGGGGACCTTAATCCAGACAGGGGCCGTAGCGGCTGTAACCGTATTTTCTTTTGAGACGGGATTAAGTGCCGTAAGGCACGCAATCATGGCAAAAAATGCCGTGAGTATGCCCGGCTCAAATATGGCAAAATCTATTAAATTCTGAGTGACAAACCCGAATAAACCGCAAAATAATGCAATAGAAGTAAGACCCGTGATTTGCAGATTGTATTCCTTTTGAGCTGTGGATTGCATCATTTTTACCAATAGAGCTATGCCTACGGCAAACCATGCCGCAGTTGATATGTATGAAGAGAAAAACGCATATACTTTTTCGTCATCTGTAATAGCTGTGCTTGGCGGAATAATGAACGGGCGTATGATTAATAATGTAATCGCACTTGCTGCGGCCGTGATAATCGCGAGTTTGACAAATTTTTGGTCATTCGGCCCTTCGAGTCCTTGCGGTTCAGCTAATGCCGAACGCCACAAAGGAATAATAATGAAAACTAAAAACCCGATTAAAGCAATTGGGCCGTATTGCGTCAGGATGCTGAGGATAAAGCTGTGAGGGTCCGAGACCGTCTCGGGTGCTGAGGCCGTTTTATATTGAGGGTAATAATACGAGAAGTTTCCCCCGCCGATGCCCCGGATATTATGGTCGAGCAGCATTTTAACTGAGGCATCCCAGTATTGCCAGCGGACCAGCATCGAATTGCCTCCCGGCAACTTTCCTGCCTTCATGCCGTACCAGGAGGCGCCGGCGGCGGCAATAATTATCACAGCCAGAGAGAAGATAAGGAAAATATTTTTTAAGAATCTCGGCCTCTTTGTTTGTAAAAGCAATCCGAATAAAACAAGGGCCAGTAAGAATGCAAAAATGGCACCTTTGCTGTGAGTAAGAAATAATCCAAATACAATAAAAGCCAAAATCAGAAATGCAAGGCCCCGATTTCCCGAAAGCCTTGTGAAAAGTTTTCGTATCTTGAATAACTCCGCAGCCAGGGCAAGCGCTGCAAATGATGTCAGTATGGCAAACGAACCCGCGGAATTGCCTGTTGTAAACGCCCCCCGAACATCCTTCGAAAGTATTCTATGCTCGAGAAGGATATGATTGAAGGAGTTGCGTTCGATTCCAAGCGGACCAAGAATTGAATCAGGATCATTTTGATACTGCTCAATCAGCATGCTGTTAGCTAAAAAGAATTGTCCCATGCATTGAACAGTTGCGACGATGCCCAGAGAGACGATTGCAATAAGAAGGATTTTTATTTTTACGACGGAGTTGAGGATATTGGCAAGCATAATCGCCATAAGGGCAGGGGCAATCAGTGTAATAGCCGAAGTGACTGCAATCCGCTTATTTGCGGCATAGTAAGTCGCGATAATTATGCCCGTCGCCAGCAAAATTAATCCTATAGGGGCGGCTGGGAATTTGAAAACGGATTTCGGCTGGAAAATTCGCGCAATAAACCAGATAAGAAACGAAAATATGAGGATTCCGGAAAGGCAAAGAGAATAAACGGTATCGTTTAATTTTCCCTGTATCGGAGAGGAAGTAGTAACAGGCGGCTCGGAACTGGTTGCACGAAGAACAATAATTACAATAGTGCAGACAAAAAGAATTGTTTCAAGCAGTGCGAAGAAATTACTTTTTGAATTTTCAATCTTTGTTTCGGCCATTTTCACCAGTCGATTCCAGAATAGCAATAATCGCGAGGACCATAATGGTCTGGGCTAATATGAGTATAGCACCGGCCAGATTAACCTGGTAGAGGAAAGTGGCGCCGATGCCGGTGGTCAGAGTGGCCACATAAAGTGTAAGCGCTGTCTGAGTATCGCTTAGCCCCAGACGCCGCAGGCGATGTGAAAAATGCTGAGTATCGCCTAGAAACGGTGATTTGCCCTGGCTGAGTCGAAGTCCGGTAACCGTGATAAAATCATAGAGGGGAACTGCCATAGAAATAAAGGGGATAAGCACCGGATACCATGCGCCCGAGGCGGCCTGATGGTAATATGTTGTTTTTAAAGATATTACGGCAAGCATGAAACCCATCGGTAAAGAGCCCGCATCACCCATAAATATTTTTGCCGGGGGAAAATTAAAGACCAGAAAACCAAGCAGTGTTCCGATGAAAAGCAGGGCAAATGCGCTGATAAAGATTTGCCCGCTTACGGTCGCTGCTATGAACAAAATCGCGGCGATTATTGCGGCTATACCTGCCGAGGCGCCGTCCATGTTATCCAGGAAGTTAAAGACATTGATGATTAACACAATCCACACAGCCGACAGCAGCGAAGTCGCAAGTTTGCTGTGAATAAAAAACTCCAGCCGTATATCGGCAAAAAATGCGGCCGCAAAAGCGGCGGCGAACTGAATGGCTAATTTGAAGAAGGGGCCTAATCGCTTTTTATCATCCCAAATGCCAAGCATAAACAGGATGAATATGCAGCCGATGAGAATTATCAATTGGTTGATTTTGCCGATAAATCCCGCGGCATTAATCGTGACGGATTTATCAAAGGATGAGCTGCCCGGCTCAATTATAAATTTTACAATAAGGATGCCTGCGATAAGGAAGGACAGGATTGTCGCTACTATTGCTATCCCGCCGCCAAGGGCGATTACCGAGCGGTGATACCTGTCGGCGGCAGGGTGGGCCACAAATCCCAGGCGAGTTGTTAGCTTTTTTGTAATGGCGGTTAATAGAGCAGATACGCAAAATGAACCTGTCAGCAAAATTATTGCAAGATGCGTAAGTGTCACTTTTTAAGCTGCTCCACTAAACGGTTTCGGACCTTTGTAAAAAAATCGTGATACGCCGGCTGGCGGTAATCAGGATAAGTATAGTCAAAATGCTGCCATGAGCCCTTTTCGTAAATCAATGTTACTTCGGCAAACATTTTATTGCCAATATAGATACGATGCGAGTAATTTTTTGTTGTCGCAAGCACCAGTTTTGACGGCTCTATAATGCCCGGGTCCAGATTTACCGGCCGCGGTAGCTTTGTCATTGCGACCAGGCCCGTTTTATCGGGACGACGCGGCAATCTGTTATCGCAGGATTGAGATTGCTTCGCTTCCTCCTTCGCTATCGCTACGGAGGACAGGTCGCTCGCAATGACGTTTGGCGTGTCGAATATTTCGAGCTTTTTAGCAAGCTTCTCTTCGAGTTTATTGGTCTTGTGCTTAATTTTCGCTAAATCGCCCGGGTCTATGAGCTTTTCAATAGATACAAACTGCCGCAGAGGATTATCCCCGAGCTCATCTTTATAATAATCCGTCTGCGTGAACGGCCATACCTCGCTTGTAAAATCTATAACCCCGAACGTCTTGCTTATCGCCTTTACTGCCTCTTTCAGCGCCTCTTCATTCGCGGCCAGTATACCAATAAACAATTTTACAGCTTTTGGTTGATGCAAATCCCACATATACCGTTTTGATTTTAAGGAATTATCTAAACGTTTAATTTCTGTTTTAGGGAATTAACCAACTCAATTGTCTTTGTGACGGCAGTATCGAGTGGGATGAGTGTTGGTTTTGGCTCGGTGCGCAATTTAATTTCGACATTGCCGTTAACAAGGGCCTTTTTGCCGACCGTGATGCGGACGGGAATACCAATCAAATCAGCATCCTTGAATTTTACACCTGCCCGTTCATCGCGGTCATCGAGCAATACCTCAATACCTTTGCTTTGCAGCTCGTTATAAATTTTTTTTGCCGTCTTGACGACATCCGGGTCATCCTGGTTGACTGAAACAATTATTACTTCAAATGGCGCAATGCTTATCGGAAAAATTATTCCGTTTTCATCATTTACCGCCTCAATTGCAGAGGCCACTATGCGGTTAATACCTATGCCGTAGCAGCCCATAAGACATGGGTTTTCCTTGCCGGTCTCATCGAGGAAATTGCAGCCCAGCTTCGCCGAATATTTTGTGCCCAGCTTGAATACCTGCCCGACTTCGATACCATGTTTGAAAAGCAGTTTTTTTCCATTATGAGTATCGCCTTCGACTGCGTTACGGATATCCGCAACGACAATATTATTTCCTTCAAGCGGAAAATCCCTTCCCGGAACGATATTTTTAACGTGGTAATCGGTTTTATTTGCGCCAGTGACTCCAACAGGCATAGCCGCCACAGCATAATCAATAATCATTTTTGAAACCTTGCCTGCAAGTCCCATCGGCCCGGCAAAACCAACCTTTGCGCCTGTGACTTTCTCTATTGTTTCTGGTGTTGCAAGCTCGTTGTGTCTGCCGCCGAGCGTCTGGGTTAGTTTTTCCGGATTGATTTCATGGTCGCCTCGAACAAGGGCAACAATTACATCCTTATCCGCAGAATATATCAATGTCTTAATCATATCCTGGGGTCTTGTTTTGAGAAATGCACATACCGCATCAATTGAACCCACATTTGGCGTATAAACTTCTTCTGTTTCCTGTTTCCTGTCTCCTGTCTCCTGTTTAGTTAACGCATCTACGCCCGCCTTCTCCAGATTGGCGGCGTATGAACCGTCTTCGGTATAAACGATAACGTCCTCACCCGAGTCGCATGGTATCGTGAACTGGTGCGAGCCGGAGCCGCCCATCTCGCCAGTTTCGGCTTCGACGATTACATAATCGAGTCCGCACCTCTTGAAAATGCGCTTATACGTCTCATACATATTCCAGTATTCTTTATCCAGTGATTCCACCGTGGCGTGGAAGCTGTATGCATCCTTCATAATAAATTCCCGGCTTCGCAGCACGCCGAATCGCGGCCGGAATTCATCCCTGAATTTAAAGCTGATTTGATAAAGATTAATCGGCAATTGCTTATAAGATTTAATCTCGCCTGCCGCTACGCTGGTTACAACCTCCTCGGCCGTCGGCGCCAGCACATTTTGCCTGCCGTGCCTGTCCTCGAAATGCGCCATCGTCGGCCCGTAATCCACATCGCGCCCGGTCTGCTGCCAAAGCTCCATTGGCTGCACCGAAGGCATCAAAATCTCCTGTGCTCCCGCCTTGTTCATTTCATCACGGACGATATTTATTACCTTTAACAGGCTTCGCCACCCAAGCGGCAGATACGTATATGTGCCGCTGGCCAGTTTCCGCATAAGCCCCGCACGCAGCATCAGTTTATGGCTTGGAATCTCGGCATCTGCCGGCGCTTCCTTGATTGTCGGTATCAACATTTTGCTGTATCGCATATTCACCCAAAGTAAAAAAGCTGTTAAAAAGTTTTGGCAAAAAAGATTTTATAGCCCAAAAGCGATGTAGTTGCAAGATTAAAGAATTCTGTCAAATGCCCTAAATCAGCATAATTATAGGCATCAAAGGGACAGGGACATATCTCGCAATTTAAATAAGCATTTCCCTTAGTAAAACTAAGCAAATGTCTAATTGCCCGAAAAGCGACTTCTAAGTATATCTTAGTATGCAAAGCGTAAAAAGCTGTTTTTCACTAGGATGAACAGCCGGCGTCCCTCAAACGCCGGCTGTTTTATTTTGAATTTACCTAATGTAATAAAAGAAGCTTAAATGTGACATTTAAATGAACGGGCGGTGACGTTCTTCGTATTAACCAGCAAAAAACATTGTCCCCGGTTTTAAACGGGGGTTAAATCGGAGTAAAAAAAGGAAAGGAGAAAACTTATGAACATCAAATTACTTGCAGTCCTGTTGTTGGCGTCAATTGCCCTGGCCGGCTGTGCAACAGCGCCGGAAAAACCTGAGGCTCGAGATGTCCTGTCCTCAGAGGTTAAGGAGGCAATTGCGGTATTCAAGCAGAAAGACCCCGGGATGCAGAGGTTCTTTGACCAGTCATATGGCTATGCCGTGATTCCGAAGATTGCAAAAGGCGGGATTTGGGTTGGGGGCGCGTTCGGGCGGGGAGAGGTTTACGAACAAGGCCAGATGGTAGGATACACCAGCTTGTCACAGGCCACATATGGATTTACGTTTGGCGGAGAATATTTCAGGGAGATTATTTTCTTTAGAGAGAAACAGGACCTGGATAAATTCAAGACCGAAGAATACACTTTCTCCGCTCAGGCAACAGGCGTAGCGGCTACAACGGGTGCCGCGGCTAAAGCAGATTACAGAGACGGCATGGCCGTATTTATTGCTCCTGAAAAGGGCCTGATGGTGGATGCGTCCCTCGGCGGCCAGAAATTCAAATACGTCGGGGTTATTACATTAGAAGAAACGGCCAGATAATAACGAACGCCTTAGATTATGTGCCTTTGAGCATCTCGAGTTTGTCGGGCCTGAGACGCTTTAGATCTTTTGCCCACGTTGGTATAGCCGACAAGGCAAATCTGATATAACCCTTTTCGGCTGTTTATTTCACGAAGACGGCGGTCATCAATATCTTCGAGGTCATGCTTTAGCTCGGTTACGCGGCAATTGGGACATTTAAATGAACGAGCGGTGATATATCACTTATTGACATACAAAAAATACTGGCGGGAGCATATTGCTCTCGAAAAAAAACGGAGAAAACACAAGGAAAGGAGAAAAACAATGAACATCAAATTATTTGCAACTCTGTTGTTTGTGTCGTTTGTTGTTGTAGCCGGCTGTGCAACAGCGCCGGAAAGACCTGAGGCCCGAGATGTCCTGTCTGAACAGGTCAAAGAGGCAATTGCGGTATTCAAGCGCAATGACCCCGAAATACAGAGGTTCTTTGACCAGTCTTATGGCTATGCAGTGATTCCGAAGATCGGAAAAGCCGCGATTTGGGTTGGCGGCGCGTTCGGGCGGGGAGAGGTTTTCGAACAAGGCCAGATGGTAGGATACACCAGCTTGTCACAGGCCACAGTTGGATTTTCGTTCGGCGGAGAATATTTCAGGGAGATTATTTTCTTTAGAGAGAAACAAGACCTGGATAAATTCAAGACCGAAGAATACACTTTCTCCGCACAGGCCACAGGCGTAGCGGCGACAACGGGTGCTGCGGCTAAAGCAGATTACAAAGACGGAATGGCCGTGTTTATTACAACTGATAAGGGCCTGATGGTGGATGCGTCAGTTGGCGGCCAGAAATTCAAATACGTCGGAGTTACTACATTAGAAGAGGCGGCCCAACCTCGTCATAGATAAAAAAACGAACGCCTTAGATTATCTGCCCTTTGAGCATCTCGAGCTTGTCGGGCCTGAGACGCTTTAGGTTGATTAGCTGGTTTTTGCCGATACGAGCCTTGATGGTGACAGTGCTGTCCGCGTATTTTTCATCGAGGATAGTGCTGGATGCCCGAAGGAAGCTCTGTATCTTTCCGTTCGCCTGGCTGACGGTGACTTTTACGATAATTTCGCCGCCCTTATATTTTTCTAAAACGGCCTCGTGCAACCGGTTGAGCCCGTAACCTGTCCTGGCGGATACGGCAATAGCGTCGGGATAAAGGGTTTGAAGCGTTTCCATTGTATTGATGCCGCTGGCCATATCGATTTTATTTAAGACCAGCAATATCTGTTTTTCATTACAGCCGATTTCAGTAAGAACGTTGTTGACAGATTCGATTTGGCTGGCGGCATCATGACTGGAGACATCGACCACGTGGAGCAGCAAATCAGCCGTAATCGCCTCCTCGAGGATCGCCTTGAATGCCTCAATAAGCTGGTGCGGCAGGTGCCGTATAAATCCTACCGTATCGCTAAGCAGCACCTCGGCACCGCCCTCGAGTTGCCATTTTCGCGTTCGCGTATCGAGTGTCGCGAAAAGCCGGTCCTCAACATACGCATCCGCATCGGTTACCGTGTTCAATAGCGTGCTTTTGCCGACGTTTGTATAGCCTACAATGCAAATCTGGTAAAGACCTTTCCTGCTGGCTATCTCGCGCTTGCGCCGCTCATCTATATCCTCAAGGTCCCTTTTCAAATCCGTGATGCGTTTTCTGACCAGTCTTCTATCTATTTCAAGCTGCTGTTCGCCCGGCCCGCGTGTGCCAATACCGCCAACAGCTCCTGCCGCCGTAGCGCCGCCCGCACCTGCCACGGTATCTAAGTGTGTCCACAGCCGGGTTAATCGCGGATAAGTATATTCGAGCTGTGCAAGCTCTACCTGGAGTTTCGCCTGTGTGGTCTTTGCCCCCGTGGCGAAAATATCGAGAATCAGTTCGCTTCGGTCTATTACCTTTGCCCCGATAAGCTCTTCGAGTCCCTTTATCTGTCGCGGCAGCAAATCATTATCGAAAATTATCAGGTCCGCGTTAAATCGTTTCACCCTGCCGGCAAGCTGCTCGGCCTTGCCCTTGCCGATGTAAAAGGCGGGATTAATTTTATGAATCTTCTGCTGAAAGCGGTCGACGACTATCGCCCCGGCGCTTTCAGCCAGGGCCGTCAGCTCATTTAAATCATCGTAATCCTTTTGCCCGTGCGGCACGGCCGCAACAAGTATCGCCCGTTCTTTTCTAACCTGCAGCGTTTCTCTCATTTTATCCAATTTCAAATTTTCCCTTACATTCTAAGCTTCAGTTGGTTTTAAACTTTCGTTATGGCTGTAAATTTTATATTTTTAAGCTTTAAACTATTTTGCCTACCTTAACATATACGTTCAATTTCATCAAGTTATGCAATTTGTCTTTGGCTTTCTGACGGCGGAAACCGTCATTTCGAGCGAGCGAAGCGAGCCGAGAAATCTCTTTTCGGATTTAATTTCTTTGTCTTCTTTTGTCCCTTGTCTCTTGGCGTCTTTGTGGCTAAAATTAAGCCGGCTTAGCACCTCTGCATGTCCTGCGTATAGTTCAAAAAAACAAATATTATCCTCGTTATTTGAAAAGGAGATTTTATGGAACCCAAAGATTTAGGCAAGACCTCAACAGGTATTGCGGCCAATGTCGCGGGCCTGTTATGCTATGTCCTTGGCTGGATTACCGGCCTTGTATTCTTTCTGATTGAGAAGGAAAATAAATTCGTGCGTTTTCATGCCCTCCAGTCAATCATTGTCTTTGGCGGCTTGACTGTCCTGCAAGTTGCGCTGGGCATATTTACCGGCATTTTAAGCGCGATTGGCCTGGGATGTTTCGTTGCGATTTTTCCCATCATCACCGGGCTCATTGGTTTATTGATGCTGATTCTCTGGATTGTGCTTATGGTCAAGGCCTATCAGGGCGAACTCTTCAAACTTCCGGTAGCTGGCGACATCGCCGAGAAGAATGCCTGAAACATAGCGCTGAATGAGATTTGTAAGATGGGTTTTAGCCCATCATTTTCTGTAGTGAGACTCGTCTTTCAGCCGGTTAAATCCGAATCCCTAAACGGAGCAATCGCGAGAATTTTATCAGGATTGGCAATTGGTTTTTCCGGATTGGCGGCTGGTTTATTAGTTATCGTTGGATCGTTTTCTCTGGTTATTTCCTGCTGAAGGATGTTTTCTTTGATTGGCTCTTCGTAGAGGTTGTTTTCGTAGAGATTGTTTTCGTTCTGTGAGGCTGTATTTTCAGCGGGATTGCTGCAATTTATCGGTTGGCTGCTATCATGATTTGCATGCTCGTGGATTCTCTTCTTTTCTTTATGTATATGCTCTTTGCAAATCTGCAGGTAATGCCGCGCGCTGTCCCGGTCCTTTTTTATATGGAAAATAGCGATAGTTACGCCGCATAGAGCAAGCATGGTCAATATGAATACACTTGCGACAGGTAAAAAGAAAAGTAATACCAAAGGCGTTATTATTGTTGATGCGATATACAGATGATCCTGTGTTATTTTTAGGCCTTTAAAAGACCATGGCAAATTTAACATCGTATTTAGGTTATCCATTTTTCCACCCTTTGAAAAATATAATAAATCTTCGGCCGGCGTGCAAATTTGTTAAATTTAATAGCCGCAAAAATGTACGAAAAATATCATTTAACCGCGGACTTGTCCGCCGAAGGGATTAAACACGCACTTGTCCGCCGATGGCAAATTATCACGGATTTAACAGGCGCAAATGGCACAAAATAAGCGCCAAATCGTTTTTTTGTATTAAAAAAGGGGGATTTGATAGGATCTGTAAGGTTGATTGTTTAACGCGCGGGCAGTCTGTGTTCTATAGCTTCTTAGCGTTTGTCATACGTTTTAGCACTTAGTGCTTTTTTGTGGCTATTTTTTCTCGTGTTCTCCGTGCCTTCTGCGGTAAGAAAGTGCTTGCATTACTCCGGCCCATTGTTTATATTTGAACAATTCGATTAGACTGAAAGTAAATAAGAGCTTTAAAATTATAATTAAAGGGGTGTTTTTTTAATGTTGAAAGTAAAGGCAAGAACGGGCGAATCGGTCCAGCAGATGATGAGGCGGTTTAAGAAGCTGTGCGAAAAAGAGGGTTTAATAAGAGATATGAAGCGAAATGCTTATTATGAGAAGCCCTCCGAGCGTAACCGCCGAAGGATTCGCAAGGCACAAAGAATCTTGTTGCCGTTTACGCCGCGTCCGGCAAGAGCGCCTACCGCATAAAGAAAAAATTCTAGTGTAATGATGAATAAAGCAGGCAAACCGTAATGGTTTGTCTGCTTTTTTTTATACCGAAGGCTGCCGCAATATAAAGCCCACAACTCCATCGTAATTACTTCGATACCGGCCAGAATACCGTATCTCCTTGTTTATCCCACTTTATGGTGCTGCCCGTATCGGCGTATATTACAATACCGCCTTCGTCTTTAAAGTTTGGACCCACGCTGTACAAAATAAAATTGTTCTCGATTTTCCTGTAAACCAGTGTTGTATTACTATAGGGATCGGCGGGGAGCGTATTTATATAGCCGGCTTCGATTAGCTCGTTAAGCTGATTCGGAAACCTCTTTTTATCCAATTGCCATAATTTCAACGCAAGCACTGTAATGACCGCTTCATGTGTTGCTCGGAGTTGATAACTCTTGTCAGACGCCTTAATCCAGATATCAGGAGTAAAAATGTGAATCAGCAGGTACTTATGTTTAGGCAGTTCGGAGACGATTCCTGTTTCGGGAAACAACTTTGCGTTGAACCGCTGATAGGGCGTCATCTTCACTGCCTGCTGAAGTTTATCAAAAATAGAATTGGCCTGCGCTAAAGTATCGATACGTCCAGCATGGGCAATAGCCATTGAAGTTAGAGCGGTATTGTCGAGAAGTTTTTGCCATTGGGGACTTCTGTCGTTTATATTTTCATGTATCCATTGCGATTGATATTCCTGGTACCACCTTGGGTATATTTCTTTCAATCTTTGTGGAATTATATGGCCTCCGCCTATTGGCGATTCTGTAAAAAGGTGCTGCACTGTATCTTCAAAGGCGAGACGAACCATTTCGGGCCAGAGCATTGGATAATCTTCAGCATACAATCTCTTTAGTCTTATTGAAAGTGATTCCAATTGTTCCCTGGGCAGATTTTGGGTTTCGAGGATATTGAAAATATATCTATGGGCAACGCTGCTTATAGTTGAGCCAAAATTGTAGTACACAATTTTGCCGTCTTTCTGGAAAAGGGCTCCTGCATGAGCAAGCGTAAGACAGTCGTCTAATGCGCCGTTTATATCTTTTATATCGAGCTTCATTTGAATTTGCCAGACACCTATGCCTGCAAGAGTGCGTAAGTCAGTATATTCAGGAAGCGGAATTCTATATGTCCACTTTTCATTATCTTTGGGATTGTAATAAATAGGCTTATAGAAAGATGTTTTAGTGCTGGCCATCCGGAATTTTTCCCAGGCGGGTTTGTTTAGCGAAAGCCACTTTTCAAACATATCACGTTCTGTCGGAGGCAAATCGGATAAGCGGGTCTCGTGGTCAAGCGAAGTACGAAACCAATTATTGGTCAGGTATTTATGCGGTTCGACTAATAATTCTATGGCTTTTTGATAATACGGCCAGGCGTTTTGTTCGCTGATATTTGTGCTGGTTGCGTTGTTTATTTGCGCCAGGTAGTCTATTTTTATGACTGATATGCCATTAATAAACCATAGGACATACACTACGCAAGACACGAGAAGTACACATGTCAACTGAAAGCTCCGGGCGATGATTTTCTGCCATAAAGGCCGGCAGCGTTTTTTCGCACGGCGCATAAGGATGGCCAAGAGTTTTGGGTCGCCGAATTCATTAATTATCCGCTGAGTTGTCGCTTGCTTTTCATTTTCATCGGCACAATTTATCAGAGATGATTCGAAATGGTCGGCTAATTCGTTAGCGACTTCGAGGCGGGCGGTTTTGCGGTATCGCATATACTTTATGACGAGCCCTATGTAATCTGCGGCTGCCTGCGGGAGATGTTTAAGGATGAGCAGGAGGCTGTCCGAGCGGTATCTTCTATTAGCAACAATGAGACGGATGATTGTGAATAAAGTTATTCCAAGCAAAGCAATAAGCCAGAGAGGAGCATATAAACGCCAGTAAGGATATCGGCCGGTTTCCCAATATATGAGTGCAAATAACGTCCAAAGGCACGCTGCTGCCATGCCTACGCCAACAGCGGCCAGTGCTTCAAAAATAACCGTTTTTAGTTTCACATTATCACCTGCTTGCCTGTTTTTGCATCAGGCTAGCTCAATATTAAGCCCACAACTCCATCGTAATTACTTCGATACCGGCCAGAAAACCCAATCACCTTCATCGGCAAACTGCTTAGGTTTGCCTTTTTCATTAAGCGGAACTTCTCCATTATCATCCTTGAGATTTTCCCCCCAACTGTAAAGCAGGAAACCATCCTGTGTTTTTTTATAAGTTAACGGCCCCGGCCCAAATGGGTCTTGGGGCAATTCCGCCAGATATCCAATATTAACCAGTTCATTTAAGGTATCCGGATATCTTTCTTTTTCCTTTTTATAACGCAAAACAGCAATGATAGTCGGCGCGGCTTGCTGCTGCGTTTTCAATCGCCATCCCATAAATGCAATTTTGTCAAAGTCTGAAAAAAGCATTTTAAGCATAAGAGACGTTTGTGGTGGTGGATTTAAAAGCGATTTATCTTGTTTTTGCCATGGAGTGATTTGTAGATTTCGCTGAATTTCATCGAATGTTCTTTCAACTTTAGCAATTGCCTGTTTTTTATCAGGATAACTGAATGTCAAAAAACACCAAATCGAATCTTTCCAGTCGCGGACAACGTAAATTACACCGGATCTCAGTATTCGTCCATTGCCTTGGCCGTCATCTGTAAATCCCATCTCAATATGAGAATACCAAAATGCTTTTTCGCCGGTCAAATCGAACGGAAATTCATTAGGAAACGAAGATGACAATTCATCCTGAAGTCTTTTTAGCTGAGCGGCAGATAAATCAGCATGCCAGAGAAGTTGTATTGTTTTATTATATGCGAAACTTTTAATTGCTACTGATACAAGCTGTTCGACAAGTGTTTCTCCCTGAAAATAAGATGAGAATTTAATAACGGTTGTTAAATCATCAACAGCCCCTTCGATGTCTCCTGTGTATGCCCGCCAATTAATTCGAGAACCAAGTCCGTAAGTGATTTGTCTGTACGTGATAAGCGGCTCCATCAGGTTACTAATAAATTTCGGATTTTCCATAAAGACGGAGTTGCTTTCGATTATCATGGGGCCGAATGAATTGTAATCAGTCCAAAAATAGGGTTTTTGCAATGCTATCCTGATATTATCGAATGCCTGATTGCCATCGTGAAGAAAATTTGAAATTGCTGTTTTTTCTGCATCATTTAAATCCGTTGGCCAGGATCGGAGAATATCATAAACCTTTACCAATTCGTTTACATCATGTATAGCTTCGATGGCATTATCTATTTCTGGTTTAGCATTAAGGGATTCGTCTCGACTCTGGCGCTGACGATCAGTGAGCCACTGGGCGTAATTAGTTTTTATTACAGGGGTGCCTATGTTTAGCCGAATTGCACAAATAATTAAATATCCAAAGATAATTGCAGCAGTGATTGAAGATCTTACAAAGATTTTCTGCCATAAAGGACGGCAGCGTTTTTTGGCCCTGCGCATCAATTTGGCTAAAATTTTCGCGTCACCGAATTGTGAAATTAATTCCTGTGCTTTTTCTTCTTTCTGGTTATCAGGGACATCTTTGAGAAATTCCTCGAAATGGTCAATTAACTCTTCGCGGACTTCCTGACGGACCTTTTTGCGATAACGCATATTTTTTATAACTAGATTAATATACCCAACAGCATTAGAAGGGAGATTTTTGAAAATATCATTTCTTTCGTCCATAATTTTAACTCCTGTAAAAGATGATTCACAGGACGTTGCGAATTTGGCTTTAAACGGTTTTTAATGCCCCGCCGAAAACGAAATCCAGACCTGTCTGCAGTTTACGGAGTTGTTCGGTCTGGCCCCGGAGGTATTCTTTTCCTTTACCGGTAATTGAATAATAACGTCTTTTGCGGCCGGATTTAGCGGTTTCGATTCGGGCTTTGATAAGGCGTTTGGCCTCAAGATTATAAAGCAGAGGATAGAGAGTGCCTTTACCGAGTGAAAGTATTTCATCGCTTCGATTTTCGATTGCCTCTGACAGCTCATAGCCATACATTTCGCCGCGGGAGAGGACCTGCAGCACAACTACAGGCGCGATGCCTTTCAATAACTGTGTTTCGAATTTCATAGAAATCTCCTTAATTATTATTTTGTCATACTTATTATGTATTACATACTATGCTTTGTCAACTAAAATATAAAAAAAATTTTAGGCTGATTTTTGAAGAATTCTCAATGTCGCATCGACACCGGATGCGATTGTAATACTAAGCATGATTATGAATGTAATCGTTGTAAACCAGTGCCCCCACATCGCCGTTTGAACGTGCCCGGCCTTGACCAGTAACGTGCCAATCGTAAATGATTGTATCAGCATTTTGATTTTGCCTGACCTGACTGCCCTAAAATCAATACCTCTGGCCTCGGCCGCATGCCTCAGAACGGTTACATAAACTTCTCGCGCCAGCAATACCGCTACAATTGACCACCGCACAATATGAAGCGTCGTATCAGGCCAGTTAAATAGATACTCCGGCAGGCCGATTAATGCAAAGCAGATGAACGCCCCGCATACCAGCACCTTATCGGCCAGCGGGTCAAGCATCCGCCCCATCTTGCTGGTGACATTCAGTTTGCGGGCGACGGGGCCATCTATTATGTCAGTAAGGCCGGCGATTACGAAGATGACAAATGCCACATCGATGAGCCGGGTCCTGTCCTGTGCCTGGGGGATATACAGCAGTATACCCAGGAACAGTATGGTCAGGACCACTCGGCCGAAGGTCAATATATTTGGAACCTGTTTTAGCATAAAGAAAGTTTACAGACTAAAGCGGGTAATTCAACTAATTTGTTGGCAGATAAGGTCGTAATTTTTTGAACCAGTGACCTTAACCTCTACAAATGAGCCGGGTTTCGCGGAACAATTTTTAACCAGGCAGACCGAATCAATTTCCGGGGCCTGGCCGTAGAAGCGAGCTTTTGCGGTTTTGTTTTTATCAATGGAATCAACAAGGCAGGTTAAAGTGCTTGCTTTGCGGGATTTATTTTTATCGAATGCGATTTTTTGCTGGGTGAGCATTAATTTTTTAACGCGCTGATTTTTAATTTTATCCGGTATTTGATGGCCAAGCTCGGCGGCGGGGGTGCCTTCTTCGGGATAGAAGGGAAAACAGCCGAGATTATCGAAACGTGCCCATTTGACAAAATCGAGCAGCTCGTTAAATCGGGCATCGGTTTCGCCTGGGAAACCAACGATAAAAGTCGTGCGGAGGACGCAATCGGGTATTCTGGTTCGGATGGTTTCGATTAATCGGATTATTTTTTCTTTAGAATGCGGCCGGCGCATTGATTTTAAAATCTCGGGATTTATATGCTGCAGGGGGACATCAAAATATGGAAGTATTTTATTGTTTTCGGCAATAGTTTCGATGAGTTCTTCGGTTATGCCTGTGGGATATAGATAAAGCAGGCGAATCCACCTAAGGTGCCCAATTTCGACAATTTTTGTGAGCAATCCGGGCAATGCATTTTTGCTGTTCAAATCTGAGCCGTATGAGGTGACATCCTGTGCGATGATATTTAACTCTACTGCACCTGATTGGACGAGTTCTTTCGCTTCATCGAGGATAAGATTTCCGGGTTTACTGCGGGTTTTTCCTCTTATAGAAGGAATGGTGCAAAAGGAACATTTTTTATTGCAGCCCTCGCTGATTCGCAGATATGCCCAGTGCGGCGGAGTAATACGCAGCCGGATGCGGTCATCGTAGGGGATTTTAAATGGCGGCTCAATTGATGCCAATGGCTTTTCGGATTTGAAGGTTGATTTAATTATTTGAACGATATTATCGCGGTGATTAAGCCCGACAATTGCATCGATGCCAGCGGTTTCATTGATAAGCTGTTTTCCCATTCTCTGAGGCAGGCAGCCGGCGACGATTACTTTTTGGACCTT
>CAYSKP010000249.1:0-1665 GCA_964431645.1 uncultured Pirellulales bacterium | reverse complement strand
ATTACTGCCATTGTAAGGAGGATGGCGTTTCACTTATTTACTTTTTCTATTCTCATTCTTACCATTTACCAGGCAGCGAGAAAATAGGCAAAATACTGGTTGTGCATAGCTAAAATGCTTAGAGTGGCCGGGATTTGATAGTTGATATGCCCTTTTTGCTGGTTTAATAAAGGGTTCAGACAGCGGGGCCTTTCAATAGCCCCGCTGCCTGAGGTCCTGATTTTGTCTTTGTGATGATTTAGCCGTGGAACTTCTTGAAGTTTTTAAACGACATTTCGGCTGATTCCAGCGGCGGATAGGCGTTGGACTCTTCTTCGAGTATATACCACTGCGTCCCGCCTGTCGTTTCGCAAAGCTCGAAAATCTCATTCCACTTTACATCCCCTTCGCCGATGAGCGCCTTGGGGTTGGTCTTTGAAAATTCCTTGAGGTGAATTGTAAGCGATCTGCCGGGGTATTTTTTCAGATAAGCGACCGGGTCGCCGCCGCCCTGCATGGCATTACCCGTGTCTAACTGCATAATCACTTCTTTTGAGGTATTGCCGAACAGGATATCCCATGGTGTTTCGCCCGCGATGGGCTTGAAATCCCCCTGGTGGGCATGATAGCCAACCACCATACCCGCGGGCTTTACCTTTTCCGCTAATTCGTTGAAGGTCTTTGCGACCTCAAGCCAGGACGCCTTTGTCGTGTACTTATTCGGGTCAAGCCAGGGAATAATCAGGAATTTGTTGCCGAGAACCTTATTGTACTCAATCGTCTCAGCCAGTTTGTCGCCGAGCATTGTATCGAACTGCGTATGCGTCCCGCAGCACTTTAAGCCATTGTCATCCAGGATTTTGCGAAGGTCCGTGGCCTTGGTGTTGTAATAGCCGGCAAACTCCACGCCGTTGTACCCCATCTTGCCCACTTTCGCTATTGTGCCGGGAAAATCCTTTTCGCATTCTTTCCGCACCGTATATAGTTGCAGCCCCACGGGCAATTGCTTGTATGCCTTTTTAACCACTGCCATTTTGTTCACTTCTTCCGCTGCTCTTGCGATTGTCTCGAATGAGTAAATCCCCGCACAAGCCGCCAGTCCCGATTTCAGAATATCTCGCCTCGATGCATTTTTGCTGTTCATTTTTTCACCTCATTTATCCATGGTTTAAGCAGGTTTAGCCATACAATCCGGACAATTCTATGTCGTTGTCCTGCGTAAATCAACCTAAATTGCTTTTTCCGTGATGTGCAAAAACCATTGACTTTTTCCGGATTTTGACGCATATAGATGTTATACACACGAGATGTTGTTTGAAATCGGAGCCAAAGGTGCAAGGAAATGGATAAAATCAAAATAGACGCGGATATGCTGGCCAACGCCCTTGAGGACAACAGCGAGACATATAACTGGTATCTCGATAAGCAGACCGGCGAAATCATTATGTGCGCCGATGAGTTTGGCCAGGACCAAAAGAACATTCCAGACGCCGAAAAGATAGAAAGTCAGCCGGAACGTTTTTTGTGTATTGAGCCGCTTGAGTCGCACGTATCTTTCGGGGCGATGCAGGATTTTGTGGCCGAATTGGATGATGAAGAGCCGAAAAAGGCCCTGATTAATTCAATGAATTGGCGTCATCCGTTCCAGGCATTCAAGGATGCTTTGTGCGGTTACCCTGATTTGCG
>CAYSKP010000248.1:0-3237 GCA_964431645.1 uncultured Pirellulales bacterium | reverse complement strand
AGAGGGTCGTTTTTATAGACCAGGGCAAGGCCACGAGGGGAGGATCTTATCTTCCTTACGACAAGTACGGCGGTTTAACTTACGGGTGGACGCCTCCTGCGCGGCACGGTATGGGGACGACTTTTTCCTTCGCGGACGGCCACGCTGAATACAAGAAATGGACGAACCCCCACACACTTAAAGTCATAAAACTTGATTTGAGCTTTGACCAGGATATCTCCGTGGATATCGATAATTGCGACTGCGACCTGCGATGGTATTACAAGGCTGTCTGGGGTGAAGTCCCTTATAACTGCACCGAAACTTCCCGCCGGGCATGTGAATAAAAAATTGATTGCCTTACGCCTCACAGTAAGAGCGATACCAATCGCACTTGACTTTCCCGCGAATATGATGTACCCAAGAACTAGAAATTGTTTCGGCCTATACTTCCACTTCGGCGAATTCGTCGGAATCGGCATACACAACAGCTTTTCTGCCAAAGGCTGAAAGTACTTTGCCTGTAATATAGCCCGCGAGAAGCGCCACGATAATTGTTATGGCGATGCCTTTAAGCTGATTTGCCTTGTTAATGCCGTCAACGACGAACACAGCAGCCAGACCCCCCATCAGGCCGGGCCAGCCGTGAAGATTGAGAACGCCGCAGGTATCGATACATTTTAATTTGCTCTGCAACTTGCCCTGGATAACCGCGAAGCCGAATGTTGAGAGAACTCCGGCAATCAGGCCGATTAAAAACGCAGCCGGATGACTGGCATGGTCACATGTGGAGCCAATCGCGACGCCGCCGGCTAATGAGGCGTTGGCGATATCGGCGATTGATATTTTTCCCTTACGTAAAACGATTGAAGCAAAATACGTCGCAACAGTAGCGCCGCAAAGAGCGAGCACTACGTTGACGATTGTTCGCGGGAGTACTTCCGGAGTTACCAGCGCCGCGCAAAAGCTCGGCCAGAATATCCACAAGACCATACTGCCCAGCATGGAAAAACGATCGCTGCTGGCATCTGTTTCTATCGGAACAGTGAATTCCTTGCTTGTTGTCATTGTCATGATAACGCCAAGACCGAATAACGCGCCGAAAGCGTGAATCACAATCGAACCGCCGGTATCCGCGAAGCCGGCCTTGATCAAATCAAAACCGCCTCCCGTTACGACCCATTCGTTCAGCATGTACGTTAACGTAAAAATTACGCCCAGCACCATATACTGAATCATCTTCAATCTTCCGAGGACCGCGCCAGCGCATATCAATAAACTTGCCCCCGCGAACTCAGCCAAGATGAACTTATCAATGTCCGCGTTCGACGCCTCGCCGAATACGGAATAACTTTTCACGCAAAAATAAACCGGTATCGCCACGCTTACCAGAAGATACGTCGCCGTCACTGCCGACCGGCCGTATTTCTTTACGAACACCATCAGGAATCCGAAACCGACCAGCAGCATCGCCATTATATGAATACTGCGATTGTATTTCGCAACTTCCGTCAGAGAAGCCAAATCGGCTTGAATTGTTTTCTCGACCGTCGGCGCCGCCACGAAAGAAGCGGATTGCCCCGTCTCTGCTGCGAAAAGTCCCTGTGAACAAATAAGTAACGCTATCGAAACAAACAATACGGCTGCTGACGAGCTGTGTCTCATATTTTTACACCCCTTCTTTGATTGGTATTTTTGATTTTTATACACTAAGTTGCGAAGTTTAGCAGAACTTAATGGAATATAAAATCTATTTTTAGCTTATACAAACTAAAAGCGGGACGCATAATGCCCCCGCGAATCCTTTTTGTAAACAAACCATTTTGCGTCACAAAATAGCTTGCAGACCGCATCAGGTTTTCATTTTCGTTACAATCTGCCGGGTCAGCGATGATTGGTTTCTCTGCGCATCCTTGAACGCCTCCGCGGAATCCGGGTTTGTCTTCTTGAAAATCTCGTTGCCTAAGACAATCTCTTTCAATGCTTTCGACTTGGCCTTTGCCTCCTGCAAAAACTTCGCGAACCTTATCGCCCCTGCCCCGCCAAAAAGGCCGGCTATAGCTATGCCTAATTCAAACATCGAATCAGCTGCCGTCCATACATCCGGCCTTTGCTTCGATTGAGCAATCGCCATCGATGCCAATTGCTTATTCGATTCGCTAAGCACATCTTCGGCCGTATAAGCCTTCGGCAATTCATCCGGAAGCCCGAAATATGCCGCAAAGGCCTGGCCTTGCATCTCACTTAAATCGGTCAATGCCTGCAGCTTCTCTGATGAATCTTCCTCTTTGGCCATCTGCGAGATAATCGCCGCGGTCCGATTATGCACCCACGCGTTTTGCTTTTGCTGCTGTGTCGGGGCAAATCTAATACAATCACAGCCGCTAATTATTACTAATACCATTACCATCACCATTTTTTTCTGCATTGTTTTTTCCTCCCTTTATAATTATTGTTTCTCATTGCTCGTTTGCGATACCGAGGCCTTCGAGCATCATGAATCCTGTATCGAGTATCTAAAAATGTTTGACTTTCATCCATCGGCTCTTTAACATTTATTAAGACTTTAAAGTGAGACTTTATATGGATGAGAAACGTTACAGGGACATTGTTCTTGTTTTGGCCGTAGCGGCCTTAATCGTATCCGATACACCATTCGATTCTTTCCGTGATGTGCTTTCGAATGAAGGCATATGGGACGACTTAAGCAATTTACGTTCCTGGGGTTGGGTTCCGGGCTTAGCGCTTGGGATTACTTCTCTTTCCCTGACCGGCCGGATAAAACGTCACGACAAAACCCTGATCCGCATATTTTCTTTGCTTGCAATAGCCTTGAGCTTGTTATGGGCAATACCCGCCTTGAAAATCATGATGAGATAATTAAGCGTCGTTATTCGTATGTCGTATTTTGTATATCGAAATACGAACGACTATATACGAAATACGTTTAATTCTCACTTCTCATTTCTAAATTCTTAATCTGAACTTCATGCGAGATGACTTCCCTGTAATCGCCTGTCCTCGAATAAAGCTTGTTGAGAATTCTATCGGGGAAGGTGAGCTAATGGAAAGGAGGCAAACGGAGGGTTCCTGCAGGCTTTATCAGAGGAGTTCGTATCTCGTATTTTGTATATCGAAATACGAAGAACTAAATACTATGACGAATCTCAAGGCGAGAAAGTTAAAATATATGATTTATGATTGCTTCCCCCGCCCGCTTTCAGCGAAGTCTCGCCGGAGGCGGACAGGGGTTTTTTA
>CAYSKP010000247.1:0-24952 GCA_964431645.1 uncultured Pirellulales bacterium | reverse complement strand
AATAACGACAGCCGTGATGACGGCCATTATCGCGCCGCTTATCCATGGCGGAACGCTGCAAGTATCCTTGAGCATCGAAGCGACGGAATTTGCCTGCACCATATTGCCGATACCAAACGCCGCGACAGAGGTAAATACCGCAAAAATTATCCCAAGCCATTTCGCGTTCATTCCCCGCTCAAGCACATACATCGGCCCGCCCGCCATAGAGCCATCCCTGGCGGTGATACGGTATTTTACCGAAAGCACCGCTTCGGCGAATTTTGTCGCAATGCCGAAGACCCCTGTCAGCCACATCCAAAGCACAGCACCCGGGCCGCCCGCCGCAACGGCTGTTGACACGCCGACGATATTTCCAGTGCCGATGGTCGCGGCAAGGGCAGTCATCAGCGCCCCGAAATGGCTTACATCACCCTGGCCATCCTTATGGCGGGAAAGAGACAATCTGATTGCCTTGCCAATATATCGCTGAATGAATTTGAGACGAATAGTCAGATAGATATGGGTGCCGAATAAGAGTATCAGCAGCGGCGGCCCCCATACAAAATCACATATCTTTGAGAGTACATGTTCAATAGATTCCACTGCTTTGCCTCCATGCAAAATTTTACTCAAAATTGCGGCTTACTTTTTCTCTTTTTCCTGCTTTTATTTACCAAATCCAGGAAACTCATAATTTTCTTATAATACCATATTGGACAAGCGATGGAATTTTTTATTGCCTTCGACTACCGAGATTGCATTGCGTTTTTAGTTTTGATTCTGGAAATATCATCGAACTTAAAGTATTTTACTTTTAAGGTTTCAAACGGAACAGAATTAAACCGGGATTGCGAAATGGATAAGTCAACGTATATAATCAAAAGGTCTGAAATCGAAAACGTGCTGGGCATGGGGGAGTGCATCAATATTGTTGAAGAGGCATTCAGACTATATGGTGAGGGGAAGGTGCAGATGCCGCCGAAGGTGTACCTTTCTTTTGAGAAAGGGGATTTACGATGTATGCCGGCATTTGTGCCATTTATGAATGCGGCAGGCGTCAAGAACGTCAATGTTCATCCCGGTAATAAGAAGATGCCGGCAGTTATGGCTACGATAACGTTGTTTGAGCCGGAGACGGGGTTTCCATTGGCTATAATGGATGGGACATACATCACTCAGATGAGGACCGGTGCAGCCGGAGGGATTGCGGCAAAATATCTTTCAAGAGAAGATTCGAAATCGGCAGGTTTTATTGGAGCAGGCGTTCAGGCACAAACCCAGTTAGAAGCCTTATTGATTGCAAGGCCGGGGATATCAAGGATAGCAGCATATGATATCAGCGAGGCAAACGTAAAAAGATTTGCCGATGAAACGAGGACAAAATACGACTTGAACGTTGAGAAAGCTGCCTCGGTCAAAGAAGCTGTTGAGGCGGCAGACATAGTAGTGACTACGACACCTGTCAGGACTCCAATAGTCAAGGCTGAGCACATTGGCAAAGGGACACACATCAATGCTATTGGGGCGGATGCACCGGGCAAGCAGGAGCTGGAAGCGAAGATTCTCGAGACAGCAAGAATAGTGATTGACAACTGGGAACAGGCATCTCACGGCGGTGAAATAAATGTTGCGTTGTCAAAAGGCATTATCAGCAGGAAGAATATTTATGCTGATCTTGGAGAAATAATAACTGGAAAAAAAAGCGGGCGGGAATCTTGGGAGCAAATAACTGTGTTTGATTCAACAGGGCTGGCAATTCAAGACATTGCCTGTGCGAGCTATATATACAGAAAATTAATCTCGGATAAAAGTACGGCTGCAAAACTTGAGAGGGTTGATTTTGCAGGATAAACCAGCCTGGAGTAAAATTTCCGTCTTAAGAAGATTTTCAGGCTAATCGCTGAGCCAGTTTTGGGCAAGGGGAAGGATATCAGCCATGGTGACATTGTTGTCACCAGTTAGGTCAGCGCCTTCGCAGGGGCCGCAATCGGTTTGGAGCCAGTGATTGGCGAGAACGGCAAAATCGAGGAAATCAATAGAGAGGTCATTATTTATATCGCCGATTTGCAGACTAAACCCGGGAATATTGTCAATTATAAAATTCGTCAACTGTTGTGCCATAGCGGCGTGCTGAGGGGCGTGAGGATGCGAATAAATTCCGCACCACGGGAAAATAACCTTATAGACATTATTGTCAGAATATGTGCTGTGAAGTGAATCAATCGCCTGCTGTATATATCCCGGCCAGGGGCCGCTCTGAGTTGCGTCCATACTGCCAAGCGCCATTATGACAGGAATTTTCTTTGCGGCCGAATCTCCGTACCTTGTTCGCAGGGTATTGACAAAATTGACGTATGCGGGCACGGCCTGCGCCTGAGTTGTGCCGAGCCATTTATCATTTTGGCCGAGATTGATCAAGATTAAGTCCGGCTTCCACTGGTTGAAGTCCCAGTAGGTAGAGCCGTTTGAGCCAATGAGCCTGTAGTAATAGTCTTTTGGCATATTCCCGTCAAACCAGCTTTTTACAACGCCGATACCGCTTACCGCTGTTATATGGCATTCGGCATTGAGATTCCTTGCTGTAATCGCGCCGTATGTCAGGTATGCGTTGGTATTGACGGCGGCCTGATTATCATCCGGCGCATCGAGCGCCAGCCCAGCGGTGATTGAATCACCGTAAAATTCCATCTTTCGTATGGGCCGCGGCGGCGGCGTCAGCTTTTTGCCGTTATCGATTATAAAATTTACAAACTCGGAAGGCCAGTTAATGGCCTCTGACCTTTTATATATTTCGACTTTATGCGTCGTATCAGCCAGTCCGGTCGCGATTGTGTAGGTCCTTGTTCCACTCAAAAGAGGTATCTTGTTTGGCGTGCCGTCATCGATAATGGAATAAAAATAATTTCCGCCCATTTCATTTAGTGTTGCCTTGATGGATGTTCCCTGGAAATTCGCAATGACCGATGAGCCGGACCATGATAAAACCGGCGCTAGCGGATTGGAAAAATCGATTCTACCCGTATATAGAATATTCGGGTCATTTGCAGGAATTGTTACCGCAGCGCGAACGGCCGTGCAGATAATAGTTAATAAAATGCAAACAAGTCTTTTCATAAGGACACCCTCTAAAGATGACTAATATTATACCATTTTTTGTGTGAAAAATAAAGGGCAAACGAGGCTAATAATTGGCGATTGTCAATTTTGCGATTGTCGAATGTCGATTGAGAAGTTAAGATTTGAGATTTAATAATGACAAGCGCGGGCGAGACGCCCGCGACACGGATAATCAAGGAAGATTGTTATGAGTTTGCATTTTAAGGCGCTTCGCAGCAGCAGCTCGGGCAATTGCCTGCTTATATGGACTGACAAGACAAGGATTCTAATCGACTGCGGGCTTGGGTCGATGAGAAAGACACGGGAGATACTGAGCAGTAACCTGGGGAATCCGGCGGATTTAGCGGCCGTAATAGTGTCTCACAATCATAGCGACCATATTTCATATTATCCTTTGAGGGTGCTCGAGGAGCTTGGGACGACAATTCGAATACATGATAAATGCCTGGAGCAATTAAAAGATAAACATTTTGGCGGATACGGGTTTGGGTCATTGAAATTGAAGCCGTTTGGAGATGCGGCGTTTTCGGTAGGCGAGCTGACGATAAAACCATTCGAAGTTGAGCATAATCCGCAGTTTCCCACATACGGATTTGTAATAACATATATGAAAAAGAAGGCAGTGATTGCGACGGATTTCAATAAGTGGCAGGAGCCGGCGGAGAATTTCACAGACAGCGATTTTATTTTTGTAGAGTCGAATCATGATTTGGAGCTTTTGAGGCTGCATTATAATCCGAACAGCAGGTTCCATATGCCGAATCCAAAAACAGGCCAAATGATTTGCGAGGTGAGAAAGAAGAGCCGCAAAGCGCCGAAGACGGTGATGCTGGGGCATTTGAGCATGCAGAGAAATGAGCCGAATATTGCGCTGGAGGAGACACGAAAGGCATTTGAGAGGTTGGGGATGGAAATTGATTTTGAACTCGCGGCAGCTGAACGGCTGAGTGCAAGCGCGGAAATTAAAATCGAATAATTTACATCATGGATGAATTATCTTAATGAATGCAATTGCTATTGAAATACCGCAGTTGGGAAGTGTTCAATTTTCACAGTCACTTAGAGCCAGGCGCCTACGGATTACTATAAGGAATGATAAAAGCATCAGGATAACGATACCGAGGAGGGGCAGCCTTAAGGAGGCGAAGGAATTTCTGCTTTTAAAAAGTTCGTGGGTACAAAAACAACTGCGAAGGATAGAGCGATACGGAGATTGCAGGGAGATTGGGGATTTAAGCAATATTGATATTGAAAAGGGACAGGAAGAACTTTTCAGCCGGCTTAATTATTTTTGCCAAAAGTATAATTTTTCATACCGACGGGCTACTTTTCGGAATCAAAAAACGAGATGGGGAAGCTGCTCGGGCAGGAACAATATTAATTTGAATATCAATCTGCTTGGGATACCCGGATATCTTCAGGATTATGTCCTTTTGCATGAGCTTGTGCATACCAGGCACAAAAACCACGGCAGGGAATTTTGGGGGGAAATGAATAATTTGATGGGAGATGCGAGAAAATTGGATAAGGAGATGAGGAAGTACAGAATCAGAAGACGGAAGGCAGAGGACTGAGGACAGTACGACAGCATGGGCTAAAGCCCATCCTACATTTCTACGCTCCCTCTAAATGACAGTTTTGGAGTTGGTAACGGCGTAAAATAATCACGGGCTGGAAGCCCGTGCTACAAAGTATTTACCAGTTGAGGGCGGAGAGGATTTGGGCTTTGT
Source organism: uncultured Pirellulales bacterium (assembly GCA_964431645.1). Taxonomy (GTDB): domain Bacteria; phylum Planctomycetota; class Phycisphaerae; order Sedimentisphaerales; family Anaerobacaceae; genus Fen-1362. The sequence goes on along the minus strand of CAYSKP010000247.1, from coordinate 20,123 downwards.
TTTTGTGGACGACGTATCGGCCGGAGGCGAGGAGGAGATTTTGCTGTTCATCGGGCAAGCGGTATTCAAGTCCGTTCTTACCCCGGAAGACGGGCGAACTCATTGTGATACTGCGCAAAAGATAAAACGGGGTCGTAAAAGGACAATTTTTGGGTTTATGTTTTCGCAATTGCTTTTCATCATGCTCGGTAAGACCGAAGGGGCGCAGGTCATTAAAATCGGCTTCGACAAGCTCATCAAAGCTCAGGTAAAGCGGTGTGATATTATTCTGCCTGCATACAAAATCGGTTAATTCGCGGTAACGGCCGCGCCAGGAATCGAGGCCTATTTCCAGCAGTCTGGCCGCGGCTGTTGCTTCATCGGGCGACTCATCGGCTTTTTCAAATGGCGTAAGATTACCCTGGTAAGAATCGATAACAATGAGGACTTTACGCGGGATTTGCGAATTTATTTTGTTTGTCAGGAGGCGGACGGCAGTAAGAACGCCGAGGTTATCGGCAATGCCGCCGTCGAGGAGATAAAAATAAGAATTGTTTGGATCCATTTTACTTCTGAATCGCAACGGCGGCATTGCAAGAGGGAAATTGGCGCTTGAAGTGACGCCGACAGCAAGGGGGACATTATAAATAAAATCCTGCGGGTCCGCGGGGCGTTTGGGAGTGCTCACGAATTTACGTTCGCGCTTGCGGTGGTAGAAACCAGCAAGATTGTAATCATGGAGATTATCAGGAGAAAACGGGAATATGACTGCATTATTGTAAACTGCGGCATTGGCAAACCAATAAGGCATCTGGACGTGTCTATTTGAATCGGCGGGGACGAAGATATCTGAAAGGGTCAGTGTTGATTTTTTTTGTGCGTTGGGGTCCTTTATAGATTTAAATTTCGCCTTACGCCATCGAAATCCAAGTGCATCATCATCTATGGCCTGCTCGAAGCGCAGGTTTCTTTTGCCGAAACCGAGCTGGTCCCAAGGCAGCAGAGTGCGTAAAAAATCGCCGATGAAATCTCTATACAGGCCGGCAAGGTGCTTTCTTGTGCATGGGTCGAATTTCTGGTCATGTGCCGGTTTTTTTTCACAAGGACATTTGGTATTGCTATCTGCAACGGCCGAGGCAAGATTGTAACCATCCGCTGAACCGTTGAAATAGGTGTAATCGTGCAAGGTCGAGAAATAGGCGCTAACCGCAAAGCCGCCGCCGGAGACGGTTGAAAAATAATCGACTTCGGATAAGGCGTTAGCAAAAGCTGAATTTGGATTTTTTAATTCTTCGAGACCGAGCAGAGCACCAGCGGCAAAATTGGCTGCCCTGAACCCTCCGCCGGATGCGGCGAGAGCAAAAACGATATTGGGGTCCTGATTGGGTCTTTGCTGAACGGGTTTATAGTAAGTAAGGTCGATTGAAGATTCCTGAAATTGTTTGCCATTTTTATATGGATGAATGAGTGAAGGATGGCAGCGGTCCGGGCCGCAGCCGGAAATGCTGAGGGCTGTTAATAAAATTACTGGAAAGAGTTTTAAAAAAGACTGCATATGGTTTACGTTAATATCCTTCATTAAATATATTTCGGCGAATTGATGATTAAAACTTTTACTGAGCTTGACAGGATTTGCGGGTGCTGAGACAATCGAGAAAATATGAACAGATTTGTGGAAAACAGCTTATTTGGGGAAGACAAGGCTGAAAAAACAGCCGCCGGCAATATTATTAAGGTTGCTTTCGAGTCGGGGGCTGACAGTCTATTCGATTATCTTGTGCCGGATAAATTGTGGCCTGTATCAATAGGCCAAAGGGTGGAGGCTCCATTTGGAAAAAATAACAAGCTTGAGACCGGTTTTTGCGTGGGGGCAGAAGAAAAACAACCACAGATTACGCAGATTCCACAGAATAAAAAACAAAAAGCTTTTAAACTAAAAGCAATAATCGATGTCGTCGATAAAGAGCCGCTGGTGGATGCGGGATTGATGGAGCTTGCCAGGTGGATTAGCGATTATTATGTGTGCCCTTTGGGTATGGTATTGGGGGCGATAGTGCCGGGGGCGGTTAAGAAAGGTGCAGGCGAGAAAAAGCAAAAATATGTATATCTGGCGGTTGGGCCGGAGAAGATTGAGCAAACAGAGGCTGCGATAAAGGGTCAAAAGCAAAAAAAGATTATCGAGCAACTGAGGAATTCAAATGCATTCGAGCCTGAAACATCAATCGAGCATAAGGAATTACTTAAACAAATTGGCTGCGGGGAAATACCCTTAAAAAATCTGGCACAAAAAAATATCATTAAAATCGCACAGAGAACAGTTTTAAGATCGCTGCCCGCTATTCCTGAAGGCCTCATCATTAAACATGAAAGAGTCATACTCAATGATGACCAGAAAATAGGACTTTTAAATATAAACAGCCGAATCGATGAAGGGAAATTCGGGGTTTCCGTGCTTTTTGGTGTCACTGACAGCGGAAAGACCGAGCTTTATATAAAGGCAATTGAACAAACAATAAAAAAAGGGAAGACGGCAATTGTAATGCTGCCTGAAATTGCACTGACTACTCAGACGATTCAGAGGTTCAGCGCGAGATTTGAAAAAATCGCCGTGATGCATTCGGGGTTAACAGGGCCGCAGCGAAATACACAATGGCACAAGATAAAGAAAGGCGAAGCCGATGTTGTAATCGGGGCGAGGTCGGCGGTATTTGCGCCGCTTACAAATCTTGGACTTATCGTCGTAGATGAAGAGCACGAATCGAGCTATAAGCAGGACACTACGCCGAGATATCACGGCCGGGATGTGGCGATTAAACGGGCGCAGCTTTGCAATGCACATTGCATCCTGGGAAGCGCGACACCATCGATGGAGACGCTGCAAAACTGCAAGACAAAAAATACTATATTTAAAATGGTGCGCCTGCCTAAACGAGTGATGAATCTGCCTTTTCCTGAGATGCGACTGATTGATATGAAGAATTTCTCATCGCAATTAATGAGCGAGCCATTGGAAAAACATCTTGATGAAACGTTATCACGAAAAGAGCAGGCAATTTTGCTTCTAAATCGGCGGGGTTACAGCAATTTTGTTTTTTGCCCATCGTGCAAACACATTCTGCAATGCCGAAATTGCGATGTGACTTTGACATTTCACAAGACAAAAGAAAGGCACGCAGCGATTCCCACAATCACAGGACGACACATGCATTCGGGGATGGCGATATGTCATTACTGCGGGTCACAAACGCTTGTTCCGCAAAAATGTCCTCTTTGCGGAAAAGGGATGACGATGATTGGGCTTGGGGCACAGCGGCTGGAAGAAGAACTTAATCAAAAATATCCTGCGGCCCGAGTTGCACGAATTGACAGCGACTCGATGAAAGGTGCGGATTATTACCGGATACTGCGGGATTTCAGTGAAGGCAAAATCGATATATTGGCAGGGACGCAGATACTTGCCAAGGGACTGCATTTTCCTAATGTCACCTTAGTCGGCATCATCAGCGCGGATACTTCGCTTTATCTGCCTGACTTTCGGGCTAACGAAAGAACGTTTCAATTGATTTCGCAGGTTGCAGGACGGGCAGGCAGGTCAGCTAAAAAAGGGACTGTTTTCATTCAGACCTTCCTTGGTAATCAGCCCGCAATACAGTTCGCACTTAAAGGTGATTTCGAGGGCTTTGTAAGAGAAGAATTAAAACATCGATATATTTGCAATCTGCCCCCCTTCTGGCGGCTGTCTTTGATTACACTGCGCGACCAGACGTTTGAAAAGCTTGAAATTGCCTCGAAGCTATTGCGGGAAAAAATTGATGAAGTTCTTGCCGGAGAGAAATTACAAATCAAGGTTCGCGGACCAATACAGGCCATCATAAGCAGGATACAGACATTTCATCGAATGCAAATTATCCTGCAGGCGCCGCAGCCCTCTATTTTGCATCGGTTATTTACAATCTTACGCAGTTTGCCGCCAATCCGGCCTGCGGTAACAGTGACGATAGACATAGACCCGGTTGATTTGCTGTGAGGATATTTCCCGGATTGAAGGCTAAATCGGGGTGACTGGACTTGAACCAGCGACCTCTTGGTCCCGAACCAAGCGCTCTAGCCAAACTGAGCTACACCCCGGTCATTTAATAAATATATCAAAATCACACATTATTAGCAAGTGACTGCATTATCAGAATTGCAGCAGTATTTATAAATTTTCAAAGATTCACTTTTATCAAATTAAAATAATAACAAAAATAATGTTTATTGATATGTCTTTTGAACCTCTTAAATAGGCAAAAGACTTATTTATCAAACAGGTTTTCAATTCTATAGATATATCAGGTTCAAGAAAGGATTTAGAACATAAAGAAATTAAGGATAAGTCCACATGAAAAAATACACAAACCTATATTGCCTGAACTTGGCAATTTTGATGGTTTGTGTACGCGTGACTGTGCACGGAGTGGGCTAATTGAGCTAATATTAGGTTTATAGAAATACTTTGCCCCGTTTTGGAGCGAAGCATTTCTATAAAGAATTAAAAATATAATTTTTTAAAGGAGAAATAAAATGAAAAGGACAAAAGGACTGATCTGTCTTTGCCTGTCGATATTGATGGCTTTGATATGTCTGCCGGGATGTCATACAGTTCACGGAGCAGGCGAGGATATTGAAGGAGCCGGGGAAGCCATTCAAGACAGCGCTGATTGAAACATGTAATAGTTAGACAAATGCTTTGCCCCCCTTTGTGCCGGGGTCTCAAATGAGACCCCGCCGCGACAGCGGATAACACCTGCAAAAAACTCTTTTCGCAGGTTATAAATCCCACTTTAGACCACTTGACTTGAACAGCTAAAAGCTGTATCATCCTGAGCTTTATTTTGTGTCGAACCACAGCTTATAAGGCAGGTATTTGCCTATTTAGCAAATTTATTATTTTAGGAGAATTTTAGATGGCTAACAAGATGGTGTATTTCTTCGGCGGCGGCAAGGGCGAAGGAAATGCGAGTATGAAGAACCTCCTGGGCGGCAAAGGAGCAAATCTTGCCGAAATGGCTAATCTGGGCGTGCCGGTCCCGCCGGGATTTACAATCACGACAGAGGTCTGCACTCATTTTTATCAGAATAAGAAAAAATACCCCAAAGGCCTTTCTGAAAAAGTCGATGAGGCCATGCGCAAAATCGAAAAGATCATGGGTAAGAAATTCGGTGACGTGAATGACCCGCTTTTGATGTCTGTTCGTTCCGGCGCACGAAAGTCGATGCCTGGAATGATGGAAACGGTTTTGAACGTGGGACTGACTACAAAGACAATCCCCGGTCTGATTGCAAAGAGCGGCAATGAGCGATTCGTTTACGACGCGTATCGCCGGCTGATTATGATGTATTCGGATGTCGTTATGGAAAAGGCAGCAGGAATCGAGCCAAAGGAAGACGAGGGAATACGCAGACAGCTTGAAAAGATAATGGACCATCTTAAAGAGCAAAAAGGATATAAGTCCGATACGGATATGAACGCCACCGACCTCAAGAACCTTTGCGAATTGTTCAAGAGCAGGGTCAAAGAGGTTTTGGGAAAGGAATTCCCGGATGAGCCGAAGGCCCAGCTTTGGGGCGGCATCGACGCGGTATTTGCATCATGGAACGGCAAACGTGCTATCAGTTATAGACGCATCGAAGGCATCCCAGATGAATGGGGAACGGCCGTAAACGTACAGACAATGGTGTTTGGCAATATGGGTGACGAGTCCGCCACGGGCGTCGCATTTACACGCAACCCCGGCAACGGCGACAATCATTTTTATGGCGAATATCTCGTCAATGCACAGGGTGAAGACGTGGTCGCGGGTATAAGGACACCGGCACCTGTTAATGAAGATTCAAAGAGCGAACACAATAAAGAACTTGTATCGCTCGAAAAGGGAATGCCCAAGCCTTACAAAGAATTATACGCCACTCAAAAACGACTCGAGAAACATTACCGCGATATGCTAGATATCGAATTCACAATCGAAAACGGGCGGTTCTGGATGCTGCAGTGCCGAGTAGGCAAGCGCAACGGGCCGGCGGCAGTGCGAATGGCAGTAGATATGCTAAAAGAAAAGCTCATCAAGAAGGAAGAGGCGGTAAAGCGAGTTACGCCAGACCAGTTGGATGAGCTGCTGCACCCGATTATTGACCCCAAGGCCGAAAAGGCAATTAAGCCGATGGCGAAGGGATTACCAGCAGGTCCGGGCGGGGCAGTCGGACAGATTGTGTTCTCTGCACAAACCGCGGTTGACTGGAAAAAGTTGGGCAAGAACGTTCTTTTGGTCCGTGAAGAAACGAATCCGGAAGACGTCGAGGGAATGAGGGCCGCAGAAGGCATTTTGACCGCTCGCGGCGGAATGACATCGCACGCGGCATTAGTCGCTCGCGGCTGGGGCAAATGCTGCGTAGTCGGATGCAGCGCAATCGAAGTCGATTACGGCAAGAGAGAACTGCACATCGCAGGCAGAGTGCTTAAGGAAGGTGACTGGCTCACGCTGAACGGATCGAAGGGCGCGGTTTACGAAGGCAAACTGCCGATGTTAGACGCGACGGAAGAAAACGTGCTGCTCAACAGCTTTTTAAAGATTTGCGACGGGATACGAAAGCTCGGCGTCCGCACAAACGCAGATACGCCGGAAGACGCACAGAAGGCAAGACAGCTCGGTGCGGAAGGCATCGGCCTGTTCAGGACCGAACATATGTTCTATGGCAAGGGTTCAGATGAGCCGTTGTTTATTCTGCGTAAGATGATTGTCTCCAAGGATGTCACCGAAAGAAAGAAAGCCCTCGAAGAGCTGTTCCCATATGTTAAGAAAGCAGTTAAGGGCACACTGGCGGCTATGGATAATCTGCCGGTTGTGATTCGTCTGCTTGACCCGCCTCTTCACGAATTCGTCCCGCAGGGCCAACAAAAACGCGAAGAGCTTGCCAAAGAGTTGAATATATCGCTCGAAGAGCTCTCAAAGAGAGCTGACGCGATTCACGAAACCAACCCGATGATGGGACATCGCGGCGTGCGGTTAGGCATCACGTATCCGGAAGTCAGTGAAATGCAGATTCGCGCGATTTTCGAGGCAGCGGCCGAACTGATTAAGGAAGGCAAAAAGCCGTACCCGGAAATTATGATTCCGGTCGTTTGCGATGTTAAAGAGCTCAAGCACCAGCTTGTCATCGCAAGGAATGTTTACGCCCAGGTCATTGCCAAGACAGGTGTCAAAAAGATTCGCCATAAACTCGGCACAATGATTGAGATTCCCAGAGCGGCTTTAGTCGCCAACCAGATTGCCGAAGAGGCAGAATTCTTCTCATACGGCACAAATGATCTTACACAGATGACCTTCGGCTTCTCACGCGATGATATCGGCGGATTTGTCCCCGAATATATCAAGGAGGCAATCCTGCCGGGTGACCCGTTTGTCAGCATCGACCAGACAGGGGTCGGCGAACTGATGCAAATCGGTATCCAGAGAGGCAGAAAGACACGCAAGGACCTCGAGGTGGGTATTTGCGGCGAACACGGCGGAGAGCCGGCCAGCGTTGAGTTCTGCCATAAGATTGGCATGAACTATGTCTCATGCTCGCCGTTTAGAGTCCCAATAGCAAGATTAGCGGCAGCACAGGCGGTAGTGAACGAGTAATGTAGTTCGTATTGTATATATCGTATTTCGTAGTATGAATAAGGCGCGGCTGAAGTTTAGCCGTGCCTTTTTTTAAACACAGATTACACAGATTTCGCAGATTTATAAATTTTTCGGAATATAATCTTCTCTGACGGGCGAGAAGATTTCGATGGCGATGGAGTCTTCGAGGATTTGGGCGCCGTGGATAACATCGGCCGGGATGCACCAGGAATCGCCGGGGAGGGTATCGAATTGTTTATCTTCAATTTTGAGTAATATATGACCTTTTACAAGATATCCGGTCTGTTCGTATGGATGGCTGTGCATGGGCAGGATATTGTCTTTATCAAGGAGAAATTCGGTCATCAGGGTGCGGCTGCCGTAACAAAGCGTCTTTTGCCTGATACCTTGAAGAGGTTCTTTGTAGCCATTTTTGCTTTGTTTACCAAACATCAACATCTTTTTCACCTTAAAAGCTGGTTCATTTCTCTTTTCATAAAGATATTAACTTTTTTTTAATATAAACATAGTGTTTTGTTCAATTTAAAATTAGGCATTTTGCTATAGCACTTCGACGGATGGAGCTATCTATTGGTAGTAGATAACGATAAATGAATAAAGGAGTATTTTATGAAAAGGCTTCTAATAACAGTGATGCTTTTTGGCTCGGCATTTATTTTGGGATGCGGGGAGCAAAATAAACAGGCTGCTTATCAAAATCAATATAGTCCAATGTATGAGCGATACAATGTGTACGACAGCCCTGCCTACCAGCAGGAGTATATGTATAAGGAATATAACGGCGCTTATGACAGCTCTCCAGACCAGCAGAGCCATCAGAGAAATGACCAGTGGGAATTTTACTACCAGGAATAGACAAAAATATATTTTTCATCTATAGCAAAAAGGAAGATGTTTGTTAATACCTTCATTTTTGTTTTATATTTATCCGGGAGATTACTCAAACCTAAATTGTTGACTTTAACCATTTGGTTTATAATAATGGTGTCGTATAATTTTATGGTGAGAGTAGCTCAGTTGGATAGAGCATCGGATTGTGGTTCCGAGGGTCGCGGGTTCGAATCCCGTCTTTCACCCTTTTTAATCTTCAACAAAAGGCGAGATACTAAAAACAATAAGAATATTTTAATGAATAATGAGATTGTTCGCGAAAATATCTTTGGCTGTTATCGTAACAATGTTCGTAAATTCAGATGTTTATGCGGCTTCATTTCTTGAACTCGTTGGCAAAATCAGTCTGGCAAATGTCAAAGGCACAATCGATCATATGGCAATCGATACGAAAAACAAACGTCTTTTTATATGCGCATTTGGAAACAATACAGTTGAAGTCATTGATATAAATTCCGGCAGCTTAGTTCATACAATACGCGGGCTGATCGAGCCGCATGGAATATTGTTTGTAGCCGATAACAATAAGCTATATGTCACCTACGGCAGAAATGGACAATGTGATATTTATAACGCATGTCAATTCAATAAAATCGGGGAGGTAAATTTCTCGTTCAATGCCGACAACATAAGATATTACCCCCCTGCCGTATATATAGGCTTCGGTAACGGCTCAATCGGTGTTATTGATAGTAATACCGATAAGCAGACAGGCGAGATCAAATTAGCCGGCCATCCTGAAGGATTTGAAATTGATCCTGACAGCAACAGAATTTTCGTGAATATTCCACAGGCCCGGCGAATAGCCGTAGTTGACCTTGCAAAACTTAAAGTTGAGACTGCGTGGCTGATTAAAGACGCTGATAATTTCCCTATGACCCTCGATAGCGAGAATCATCGATTATTTGTCTGCAGCCGTAATCCCCCTAAACTGCTTATTTTCGATATTAATGCCGGGATCGAGATTCAGGGAATTCCGATTGACAGTGACGCCGATGATATATTTTACCTGGCGAAAAATAAGAACATTTATATTTCCTGCGGAAACGGTTTTATCAATGTCCTGGGTAAATCCGCAACTGCGGGTTATATGGTTAAAGAAAGAATCCATACGGCAGCAGGTGCCGGGACTTCCCTTTTATCGGCCGAAACCGGATACTTTTATTTGGCCGTCCCTTCCTATTTTACCCAGCCCGCCGAAATATGGATTTATCGAATAACTGATTAACAAAAACAAAGGAGGCCGAACAGGCTGTTTAACCTAGTCGGCCACGCTAATAGCTAATTTATAAAACAGCTGCCATCAAACCGCAACAGCAACTTGTCCCTGGGCAAAATATAATAGAGAAATTTTCGCGAATTAAAACAAATTTAAATTCCATCCATCCATAACAAATCGGCTACTGATGAATTCATCAAAAATAAAATTGCCCAAAACGCAATGGTAAGCAAGATGGGGTATATCAATACGTTTTTTAATACAAAATATACCTTTGCCATTTTTCTGTCTCCTTTTTTCCTTAGTTGAATATCGACATTAGGTGTTCATAACCTTGAATTTACAAATAATAAAGGTTCAAAAGTTTATTAAAATGGGTAATTTGTGTCTGTTTTTTGCTGCAGTCTTATGCCTTCTATGAAGCATTAATCCACCAAGGGCTATAAGCGATAATGAGGCCGGTTCAGGGGATAATATAGCTGATTCACTTGAGCCGTCGGGAAGAGCAATGACATGGATTCCGATACGCAACCGGCCGGTATCTATCTTATTAATTATTTGCTGCGGTGTTGCTCCGGCAGGAAGATCGAAGATTAATTTTATCCATTCATTCGAATTGATACCATTAAACGGCGGAGGAGCGGCCGCACTGATGCTGAATTCAGACTTGAACGGCCCAGCTAATGTCATGCCGCCAGGGAGATTCTTCGGTCTTGGGAAATCCGGAGCAAAGCTGGTGCCTGGGGAACTTGTGATTGAATAGACCTCACCAAGCGGGCCGATATCGAAATAAATACCGGCAATAGATGAGCGGAATGAGTTTTTATTAAAAAAAGTGAACTCAATCTGGCTGCCGCCGCCGCTAATATCGGCAAACATATCCGCACCAGGGCTATTGCCGTAGGAGCCGTTAGAAGTGAATACATTAAAATTGAAGGATGCACCGGCTTGTCCCGCTACAAATATGAAAACATAAATGATACAAAATATCCATTGATTAAGTGATCTTAACTTTCTTAAATCAGCTACCATGAATAACCTCCCCTGATTTACGCTATAAATTTAAATATTTTTTTATATCAAATAAACGTTACGAGAGCCATTAGATGCATAACGCTCAGTTGATTTCATACTGGGCCGAACAGGCTGTTAACCTGGACGGCCAAGTTAATAGTTAATTTATAAAACAGCTGCCGTTAACCTGTAGACAGCAAATTTAAATTCCATCCATCCATAACAAATCGGCTACAGATGAATTCATTAAAAATAAAAGTGCCCAAAACGCAATGGTAAGCAAGATGGGATATATCAATACATTTCTTAATATAAAATATACCTTTGCCATTTTATGACCCCTTTATTGTTTAATGAATAAACAGCATTTATGCCTCATCATCCTGAATTTAAATTCAACTGAAATCTTTATCGAAACCGATGATAGTCATTTGTTTTTTGCTGCAGCGGATGTCTTCTATAAAGAAGATTTAAATAAATATTTATTTTAAAGAGCGTTCTAAAAACCATAGGTGCAACGCTCGGTAACATTCATACTGGGCCGAAAAGGTTTTGTAACCTGCCCGGCCCGGCGACTTTCACACTGTTATATAAAGCACGACCGCACAAACGGTCATGCGAACAGCCGTGCTGGGTTCCGCCTGCCTCTTTGCGAAACAAGTCATAACCCAGCGAAGAAAAGGGAGAGAGAACTAAGTTAAAACCCCGCCTCCACTACCTATAAATATCGCAAACATCATGTTTGCGTTTTTGGACTGCTGGGTGCGAGAGAGTTCGAACCCAGCGAAGAAGGGGAGAGAGAATGAGTCTATATACTAAACGCGGTCAAGCCGCAGTCGTATTTGTGCTGGGCACGAGAGAGTCGAACCCAGCGAAGAAGGGGAGAGAGAATGAGTCTATATACTAATTGCGGTCTAAGCCGCAGTCGTATTTGTGCTGGGCACGAGAGAGTTCGAACCCAGCGAAGAAGGGGAGAGAGAATGAGTTTGTTATCAAACAGCCAATCGACTGCTTATGATTACGAGCTGGGTTTATTTCTTAAACCCAGCGAAGAAGGGGAGAGAGAATATGTGTAGATTTTTTTATCTTAATCACCCTGCCCTATCCCTTTAGAGGGCAGGGTGTCGATTTTGTGCCGGGTTCGTTTGCCGCGCTTTAAGATATATAATCTTCTGGGGCAACAAACCCAGCTTGGGGGAAGAGAAAACTCCTTGTGAGCTATTTACACACGGGCTCGCCCGTGATTGCTCTTAGAAAGATTGACGGTTTCTCAGGCCGCCGGAATTATCTCTCTCTCGTCAGCTCCTTAACGCTGTCAGCAGAAGTTATTGCCTTGATATCGCCGCCATCGATTCCGAGCAGATTTGCAACCGTATCCTTTAAAACAATATCGGTTGCATCTTCAGCAAGGACCGCGGTGACGCCCAGAGACCTGGCAGCGATTTCCTGTGCTTTGCTGCCGGATTTCACCAGGGCAATCGTAGGGATATAGGGTTTTGCCGCTTTGAAAGACTGTAAAAATCTTCCATCAGGCATATCATCCAAATCCCATCTGCTGATTACGCTGTTCACCTTTTCATTTTTCAAAGAACGTGCAGCCTCAAGACCCGACTGCATTTTTATCACTCTTATCGGCAGTTCTTTAAGGACTTCACTTCTGCCGTTTAAACCCACTGTCAAAACCGTTGCTTGAACAAGGACAACCATTTACTTTCCTAAACATTTTCGCGGTTTCCCGCATTCGGGTGCTCAACTTTTTCATCGCTTATATATATTGCGAACGGCGTGCCAGAGACTTGGATAAAAAATTAATTTTTTTAAATAACTGTTAACAAAGGACTTATGAATAGCGAATTTTTTAAGCCTTAAAACTTGGCAAAAATTGATAGTGACTATTCTGGTCATTGCAGGGTGAGATTTATTAACATAAGTCATTGTGTAAAAATCGGTCTGCGTCAATGTGACTATTATGGTGCGCGGTGACCGTAATGGTCATTAATTAATTATGACCAAATTTTAATCGATAAATTTATCGATTGTAATTGAAGAATAGACCGGTATTCTTATTGAAATGAATAATGATGTTATATTGGGAATTGGATGGTATGTAGTATTTGTTTTGTCGCTGAGTTTTCATGAGGCAGCGCACGCGTTTGCCGCAATGAAGCTTGGGGACAGGACGGGGTATTTTAGCGGGCAAGTCAGCCTGCATCCCTTTGCGCATATGAGAAGAGAACCAATTGGAATGATTGTGCTTCCGATAGCGTCGTATATTTTAAATGGGTGGATGATTGGATGGGCGAGCACCCCTTATGACCCTGAGTGGGCGAGGCGTTATCCGAAACGTGAGATATTGATGTCATTAGCGGGACCAGCGGCAAATCTAATACTTGTAATATTATCTGTTTTGATAATCTGGACTGGCTGGTCTCTTGGATATTTTTCTCCACCGGATAAAATTACATTTTCACAGGTAACTCAATCAGAGCATTTCGGCTGGGCAAACAGCATAGCGGTATTAACAAGCATCCTGTTTACTCTCAATTTTGTGCTGTTTGTTTTTAATCTGTTTCCAGTCCCCCCCTTGGATGGAAGCTGCCTTGTGCCGCTGTTTTTAAATGAAGAAAATGCCCATAAATATAAGGCATTTATCAGCCAGCCGTCTACTTCGATAATCGGGCTTATAATCGCATGGCAGGCGTTTGGCTATATATTCGGGCCGATTCATGTTTTTGTAATAAATCTGCTATATCCAGGCCATCATTACGGGTGAGATTTGATTTTTAAAACTGAATTTTTTCTAATTTGGCGTGGACAGCAGAATTTTGTCCACGGATTGTGTAAGTATAAAAGTGATAAGTATTGCCCGTGCCGATTTGGGATAACGGCCTGGTTGTAGGCGGAGCCCCTATGATACGAATGCCATCTACAACCCTGTCTTCGGCCCTATGGACGTGGCCATGAGCAATGATCTGAACACCATGCGAGAGGCAAAGCAGCATTAAGACACGCTGCTGGCGATTAGGCAGGCGGCGTCCCATGAGCATTAATCTATTCATGAGCTTTCTGCCCTTCTTTTTAACATTTGTTCTTTCTGAAAGGCTGTGGTGGAGAACCACTATTTTGACGGGGACATTTTTATGGTTATAGAGCTGTTCGGCAAGGCTTAAAAGCTGATTTTGAGTAATCCTGCCTATGGCATTACTGAGGAAACTGAAATTGCCGAGATTAGTGGAATTGAGACCGAAAATCACAACTCGCTTATCATATTGCCTCACCCATGGAAATTTTGAGCAATGGTTTCCAATCTTGAGTCCATTGCTGAGTTTTTCCATGTCGTGCTGACGATATAAGTTTTTCTTGAAAGGCGAGCGAGCACCCATGCAGCATGCATCGTGATTGCCTGGCACGATGATAATTTTTTCAATTAATCCTGCAGCTTGAATTTCTTTCCAGAAAAACTCCCAGGACTCTATATCTCCACGGTCAGTTACGTCACCAGTTATAATAATAAGATTGGCATTTTTTATCGGCTGACTTTTGATGATATTCCTGAATGCCTCATTCGAACGACTTAGATAATGGAAAAAACTTCTTTTATTTTGGCGCAGATTATTCCCGGCGTTCAGATGCAAGTCCGAAAGATGAGCAATTAAAAACTGTTTTTCGCCTTCCATATCCTAAATTCTAATAGAAATCGTGTTTTGCTTTTCTCTATCTACTGGGTTTTTCGGGCCGGAGTTCGGGGTATTATGTCTTGCTGCTTGACTTAAAAGGCCGCCCGGCATAAATTGATTAAATTGAGCTGGAGATGATTACCTATAAGAAAGTTAAATATAGTTTATTTGTAATTATGGGGGCAATAATTGCCTCTATGGTGTGCGGCTGCTCAAATCCATCAAATAGATGTGAATTTGCGAAGATTTCGCAAAAAGGCATTCGGCAGTCAACTCAAAGATATATAAATCCTCTATGTATAGAGGATTCCACAAATGTCGCGGACCCGACGGTCGTGCGTTTTAAAGGGGCCTATTATCTGTTCTTGACAGGTGGGATGGGGGTCTGGACTTCTGATGACCTTGTGCAATGGAAACACCACAAGGTTAGTTTGCCGCAAGGTAAATCCGTGGTTGCGCCCTCAGCTTTTGAATATAAGGGCTATATATACCTCACCGGCAACGACACAGGGCTATTGCGATGCGAAGACCCGCTGGGGCCATGGGAGGACATTGGTGATTTTAAGGACGAAAAAGGCAAGACAATAAAACTTTTCGATCCTATGGTCTTTGTGGATGATGACGCAAGAGTTTATATTTACTTTGCCGGAAAGTCTGTTACGGGGATATTTGGTGTTGAGCTTGATAGTAAAGACCTGACAAAATTTAAAACTGCCCCCTCGCATTTTTTTAAATTCGAGACATCACATAGCTGGGAGCGATTCGGGGCATCAAACCAATACAGCAAGGTAAGCTGGATTGAAGGCCCCTGGATGACCAAAAAAGACGGGACTTATTATCTTCAGTATTCGGCCTGCGGAACTGATTGGCCTACCTACGCAGTCGGATATTATACGGGCAAAAAGCCGTTAGGCCCGTTTACATATTACAAAGGCAGCCCCATTCTCGTTCACAAAGGCGGTTTGATTAACGGCACAGGGCACCATTGCATCATTGCGGCACCAGATGGGTCGCTATGGGCTATGTACAATATCCTGTATAGAAACTGGAACCGGCTTCGCGGCACTGAGCGTCACATTGGAATGGACCCGGCGGGCTTCGATAAAGATGGCAACCTGTTCATAAAGGGCCCTACCGAAACGCCGCAGCCAGCTCCGGGAACGACGAAAAAAAATTGGGAGGATTCCATACCCTTATCGATTGACAGTTCTTATTTTGTCAGCAGCGAAGCCGCAGGCAGAAACGCGCCTTACGCGTTTGACAATAACGTAAGGACATGGTGGGAACCAAACGAATCAGATAATGAGCCACGGCTCATTTTGGACTTAGGGGCAGCAACCGAGATGGATCCCAAACAGGAATTTATCGTGGATAGTTCACGCATATTGTTTTGCAGCCGGCGAACAAAAGGCGGCAGATTAACCCCATATCGATATAAGATTGAAACATCGCAAGACAATAAGATATACAAGCCGGCCGTTAACAAAACCCAAAATGAAATGTTTAACGCCGTGGAGTTTGATGAGATAAAAGAGGTTAAATGCCGTTATGTGAGATTAATTCTTACAGAGAGGCCTAAAGAGATTTCGGCTGGAATCATCGAATTTACAGTTTTCGGCAAACCGGCAGAGTGATTTCAGTAAGGGCAAATAATTACATAATTCAACGCGGGGTTTAGTTTAGATTATTCGTTTGAATTGGCGAAGTTGATGCCGAATCTTTGCATAAGCCGATTGAGCTGCCGGCGGTCAATACCCAAAATTCTGGCGGCGGCGATTCTTCGGCCTTTGGTGAATTCGAGGGTTTGGCTTATTACCTTTCGCTTTACATCATCAAGGGTGGGAAGCTGGTCTTTTGGGTAAGCGGGTGAATCGGAAATTATCAATTCAAAAGGCAGGACCGAAGGCTGGATTTCAAGGCCTTCTGTGAGGACGTATGCACGTTCGATGGCATTCGAAAGCTCGCGGACATTGCCGGGCCAGCTATAATTAAGCAGCAAACGTTTAGTAGAGTCGCTGAATTTTTTGGGCTGCTCATTATAGAATTGAGCCTGATTCCAGAGAAAATATTCGGCCAAATCGAGGATGTCATCTTTACGATGCCTAAGGGGCGGGACTTCAAGACGAACAACATCGAGACGATAATAAAGGTCTGAGCGGAAGGTCCCCTTCTTAACCATATCCTGGAGGTCTTTGCAGGTGGCGCAGAGGACCCTCGTATCGACAGGATAGGATTTAGCTGAGCCCAGCGGGGTTACACGGCGTTCCTGAAGGACACGCAATAATTTTGCCTGCAGTTCAAGAGGGATTTCGCTTATTTCATCCATGAAGATTGTGCCGCCATCGGCCGCCCTGAAGAAACCCAGGGTGCTGTCGACCGCACTGGTAAATGCGCCTTTGACATGACCGAACAACTGGCTTTCGAATAACTGGCCGGTAAGAGTGGTGCAATCGACGGGGACAAAAACTCGGTCGGCTCGGTGACCTGATGAATGAATCTGCCTTGCGACCATTTCCTTGCCGACGCCGGTTTCACCGGTGATAATAATGGGACATTCCCGGGAGGCGATAGCCTTGATTACTTCCATTACCGCGTTAAACGCGGGAGAACTTCCGAGAAAAACGCTGTGACTTCTCGTATAGAAGTGCTGTGGCTGAGCACAACCCTGGCGCTTCTGGCTGCTGCTTTCTACCTGAAAGCCCTTCTCTTTTGCGCTGGGAGGCATCCCGCGCGAACTTTCATTCATCACCTTGTAGCCCCATCTCCAGTGCTTCAAGAAACTATCGCACTGCTAAAATTAGTTATTCGG
Organism: uncultured Pirellulales bacterium; assembly: GCA_964431645.1. GTDB lineage: Bacteria > Planctomycetota > Phycisphaerae > Sedimentisphaerales > Anaerobacaceae > Fen-1362. The sequence continues at coordinate 2,870 of CAYSKP010000247.1, read as the reverse complement.
CGAGAGTATCCGACATGGAGAGTAGGACACTCTCTCCCATTTCTTCTTCATTAGCGATACTACAATACTGAAAAGCGTAAGTCAAGCGAAATTATGGGACTTAAATACGATTTTTGCTCCGATAATATATCGAATAGAACTGAAATGGCATATTGGGCAAAATGGGTTTTTTGGATAACAGTAACCACTTTATTTGTAAATACTTATAAATTAAGGAATTAGTGGGGTAAGGCAGAAAAATAGAGGTAAATTTTGCCCCCTTTTTTTAAAAAGAAATAACGGCATTAAATTTTTAAAAAATTTTTAGGGACAATCAAAAAATTATTTAGCCATTAAATCAAATGGAGAAATATAATCGCCAAATTTTTGTGATGCTGATTTAAACCGGTTTCTTGCTTCGGCGAAAATATCATAGAGAATCTGAGGAGTATCGGGGACCTTCTCTCTATAAATTTTTTCGACACGCTCGAGCTTGGCAAGATTTTCCGGGACACGAATAGTGAACTGTTTTTCATAAACATCTTTTGTGAACTGGGTTTTGAGATGCTCTTTAAACAGGCGAGTCAAATCCTCATATCTGGGTATAAAACCTGTAGGGGTTTTAATTGCATCGACATCGCCATTAACGCGAAGCTCTGCCCAAAGAACCCAGACAAGCTTATCGGCCATCGTGTTTAAATATTTTCCATCTTTGCCTCTGAGGAAATAATTGAACGAGAAAATCATAGGCGGCTTTTTAACACCTTTGGCGAAATCAAGATTGATTTGAATGTATTTACCAAGAGGTATGGAGACAAAATCGATATTCGACATCAGATTGAAGGTGCGAACGCCCTGCTTACCGAGTGTGGCGGCGGTTGTTTCGGATTCCAGAGCCGCGCCTTTTAAAATTATTCCCTCATTCCAGTCAAAGGCCTGCTCGACAGGATTCCAAGTGTCACTATCTCTTCCGCCATAGACAATGCCTCCTACGGGGACACCATTAACATCATTGAGAGCAGGGTCGCAGTTATCAAGGTCAGGGATACTGAGGGTATAACGCGCATTTTTATGGGCGGGCGGAATAGGATTACCCTGGTCATCGGATTTTCCATTGAACCAATCGCCGGAGAAATTGGTGCCTTCGGGCGGTATTTCGCAGCCCATACCGAGCCAATAAGGTTTTTTATTTGCATCAATTAAGACATTTGAAAAGATGACCTCGCCGGGTCTGGTCAGGACTTTGTAAATAACAGGGTCATCTTTTGGATTGACATCCTGAATGATTCCGAATATGCCTTTTTCGACGTTTACGCATCGCATAACGCCATTTTTCTCGCGAAAATACGCTATATCATCGCCTACTATAGTCTGGCCGGGAAGCATAGAAGTTGAGGTCTTGCCGCAGGCGGATGGAAACGCGCCAGTGAAATAGGTTACCCTTTTTTGAGGGCCGTGGACACCCATGACAAACATGTGCTCGGCAAGCCATCCCTCGCGCGAGGCCTTCTGAATTGCCAGCCGAAGGGCGAGTTTTTTGAGGCCCATGGTGTTGCCGCCGTATTGAGTATTTACCGAGTAAACTAATTCTTCTTCGAGGTCGATATAGACCCGGCGCGAATTATAATTTTTGCTGATGCCGTTTTCGAGCTCGCCTTCGGAATGTAGGAACCTGAAGAAGCCGTGCCCTTCACCGAGTTTTTTGAATTGTTCATAGCCGGGACGATAGAGCAGGGATTCACTGTGAACGACATAAGGTGAATCTGTAATCTGGAGACATGGAATAGTGAAATCTGAACAGGTTGGACCGAGTGTCCAGAAACAAATAATCATTTCTCTGCCGGCCATAGCATTTTTCAAAAGCTCACGGATTTCTTTGGTGCCGGCCTGTTTTTCGACTGATTTCAATGACTCGCCGAGTGTTGAGCCGGCAGGAAGAAGGTATCTTGTGCTGAAGGTATCGCGGCCCTGGTCATTAATGCCATCGAAGTGGCAGGTATGGCCGGATAAATCGAGAGGGATTTCCTCGCCGTTTTTTACCGCAAGTGAACGGATATGAGCAATGTCATCCGGTGAATCGGTGCAGACATAAACCGAAGAAGGGTTTGTCAACTCAATGGCATCCGCGATGAAATGATGCATCCTGGGGTGGTCAACAGCAACCAGCCGGTCGTAATGTTTTCCTTTAATTTTTTCTTTTAAGATGTCGTTTGCTTTACCGGTCATAATGTCTCCAATTTTTTTACTTCTCCCCGATAAAGCCTAAAAGTCATTTACAAAGCCTTATCGCTTCGGAGAACAGGCCAAAAAATCGAAAGAGTATAAACAGATAAGATAGATTGGTCAACTTGTTTTTTTACAGACTTCATACGCTTAGATTCTCAGCAGAAGATGGTATTATAACACATATAATTGAACAAAAATCCCAAAATGCTCTATTATAAGAAGGATTTTCAAATAATTTCTACTTTAAACGGAACAGAAAAAAATGAAAAAAACGATAGCCGCGGCGGTAATTTTTGTAACTTTTTTTTCACAGAGTTTATTTGCAAAGAGTCTTCATTTTACAGTAACAGCGGACCAGCGGCAAAAAACTGAAGGATTTAAAGAAGTGTGCCGGTCTATTAAGGATATTTGCCAAGGAGAAGGCGCATTTCATGTTACTGTGGGTGATATCAGCCCGGGGATTGCGGCAAACCGGCAGGTCATAGATGAATATTTCGGGCCATCAGCAGTATGGTACCCCATAATCGGCAATCATGAGGCAGATAATGCAAATGCTATGGAGTGGTTGCGAAATGAATATGATAATGGGCAGGGGATTCGAATTCCGCTTAAAAATTTTACAAATCAGGATGGTCCGAAAGGAACTGTTAGAACAAATTATTCAT
>CAYSKP010000246.1:0-4933 GCA_964431645.1 uncultured Pirellulales bacterium | reverse complement strand
TTTGAAGGTTGATTTAATTATTTGAACGATATTATCGCGGTGATTAAGCCCGACAATTGCATCGATGCCAGCGGTTTCATTGATAAGCTGTTTTCCCATTCTCTGAGGCAGGCAGCCGGCGACGATTACTTTTTGGACCTTACCTTTTTGTTTATTTTTTATGGCCTGGTTAATGGCATCTAATGCCTCTAATTTGGCGGGGGCAATGAAGCCGCATGTATTAATAACGACAACATCCGCATTTTGGTGGTCCTGGGTTATACAAAAACCCGCCTGGGCGATTTGGGCGAGCATTCGTTCGCTATCGACCATGTTTTTGGGGCAGCCCAGCGATATAAAGCCAACAGTAATTTTATTAGTATTCATTTGCTGATATAATAAAGTGTTTGACGGGTATCACAAGGTTGTTATACTAAATAAAAGTTGAAAATGTTTTTTTAAAATAATAAGGTCCTGTTTTCTGGAGGATTATATGGACGATTTTAATAAAAACGAAAACTCAAATAAGCCGATTCCGTTTAAGGATGGATTGTCGGTATCACATTCACCATTGGATTTCGGAGGGGGCTCGCCGAGCAGCAGTGCCAGTGAACAGGAAGAAGAAACACCAATGCCGGTTATAAAAGACACAGGCAAAAAGGTGAGCTGGCCGGACAGGATTACGGGCGTAAAGACTTTTTATACCAAGCTGCATGCAGGCGCCATTGATTTTCTCGATGAACAGATTTGCAAATGGCTGGTCGATAACCCGGGAGTTAATATAAAAAGGACCAACACGTCTACAGGCGATATTGTTGGAAAGAAAACCGAACCGAGCCTTATAATATCGATTTGGTATTAGCGGAAAATTGAATGAGTGTTCACTAGGGGTGGTTGCAAGAGGACCTGAGATAAAACCCTTTGAACCTGAACAGGATAACCATAAAAGGTGAGGCCTGCGTAGGGAAGTGAGAATGGAATAAAATAAAATCGCTTCCTTATGGGAGCGATTTTTTTATGAGCTTAAAATAAAAATGCCAACACAATTAGAAATAGCACAGAGCGGTAAAATCAGCCCTGAAATGAAAATAGTGGCAAGGGCTGAAGGTCTTGATGCAAATACTATTTTAAATGAAATGGCGGCAGGGCGGCTTGTGATACCTGCCAATATAATTCATTTGAAAACGAATTTAAAACCCGCCGGGATAGGCCGGGTCCTTACGACCAAGGTCAATGCAAATATCGGTGTCAGCAGCGTCCGCAGCACCATCGAGCAAGAGCTTGAAAAAATGCGAATCGCGATTGAGGCCGGGGCCGATGCGATAATGGACCTGAGCACGGGCGGCGATTTGGATGCGATAAGGCAAGCATTGCTAAATGACTGTCCTGTCCCGTTTGGGACGGTGCCGATTTATCAAATGGTCTCGGGCAGGACGGTTGACCAGGTAAATGAAAAGATAATTCTTGAAATAATCGAAAAGCAGGCAAAACAGGGTGTGGACTTTTTCACGATTCATGCCGGCGTGCTGAAGGAATCTGTGCCGCTAACAGCCAAGCGGGTGATGGGGATTGTAAGCAGGGGCGGGGCATTATTGGCCGAATGGATGCTTTATCACAATAGAGAAAATCCTTTGTATGAAATGTTCAATGAGATATGCGCGATAATGCGCCAATATGATGTCTGCTTTTCGCTGGGCGATGGATTGCGGCCGGGAAGCCTTGCGGATGCCACTGATGAGGCACAGATTGCTGAACTAAGGACGCTTGGTGAATTAACTCAGCGGGCACAAGAGGCCGGTTGCCAGGTCATGGTGGAAGGGCCGGGACATATTCCGTTTAACCAGATAGAACATAATATGAAGATTCAGCAGAAACTTTGTAATAATGCGCCTTTTTATGTCCTTGGGCCTTTGGTGACGGATATCGCGCCGGGTTATGACCATATTACATCGGCAATCGGGGGCACGGCCGCGGCGTATTACGGGGCATCGTTTTTGTGCTATGTCACGCCGCGGGAACATCTGGGATTACCTAATGCCGAGGATGTTCGAACAGGTGTAATCGCGGCCAAAATCGCGGCTCACGCCGGCGATGTGGCAAGGGGACTTAAAGGGGCTTTAATTAAGGATAACAACTTAAGCAAGGCTCGGGCCAATCTCGACTGGGAAAGCCATTTGTCGCAATCGCTTGACCCCCAAACTGCAATAAAAATGCACGAAGAGGCATGCCAGGGTATCGACGAAAACGGCAACACTAATCCCGATTACTGCTCGATGTGCGGCAAGCAGTGGTGCAGCGCAAGAATTAATAAAGAAATAAGAGAGAAGCTCGCGGCTCGTGACTCGTGAATCGAAAAGTGAAGCAATTTTGAATTTTCAATTTTTAATTTTTAATCTTTAAGTATTTGAATTTGTTCGTATTTCAGATTTTCTCATTAGGCTAAACGCACCTAATGTTAAAAACAGTAAAGTTGCTGGCTCGGGTGCAACATTAATTTGGGTATATACTCCGCCGGCATTCCAGCCGCCATAGCCGATTGAGCCGTAAGCTAAAATCTCCAGCTCATATTTGTGAGAATAATCACTTTTTTCTGCCGGAAGTATGTATTCGAAAGGACTATGGCTCTCGGGACTGATATCCGAAACATATTTTACATGGTTTAACAGCACTTCTCCGGTCGTAGAATCTTTCAGGTAAACCACAGTTTCAGCGGGAACATCATAAGCATAATACTGGAATATAAAAGATTGCTGCGTGGCGGAAGGGACAAGCTTAAAATCGCAAATTGCCTTTGAGTAAGCTGTTGCCACGGCAGTTTGGTCATAGCATGCAATATTTTCAGTATTAACGTGCTGGTATGCCTCTAGTTTAATAACATCAGGGCTTAGAAAATTCGCGGAAGCATTGCCATGAACCTGGGAGTACCCGCAGGGATAACTATGGCGAAGAAGTCCGCTGACACTTTCAATTCCGAAGTTGTCGTATTCATCACTATAAGGAACAGAAATATCAGATGTTGGGTCGCTAATTATGTCGGTGCCTCCTAAATGACCAAAAGTCTCAACGGATCTATCAAGAATGTATACATCAGAAAACACGTCCGCGCAAGGTATTGCAAAGCAGAAAATAACAAACAAAATCATAGAATTGATATTTAATGAATTTTTCATTTTTCTTTCCTTGGAATACTGGAGCAAATAGATTTATTTCAATTTCAATGAATGCAGGTCAGGCAAGATGTTTAAAACAAAATTATTGCGGCCGGCAGGATAATGCAATAAGCAATTAGCAAAACAGAATTTCTAAAAAGCTTAGCGCGTAGAAACAAAAATAACTGCAGATTCCACAGCCGCAAAACACGAAAAAATGTTTCTAATTCTTTTGAATCCTTTCGAAAGTTTTTGGAAAAACGATTTAAACTTTTGGAAAAACATACGAAAGTTTTTGAAATATTTTGAAATTTTTTGATTTTTTTTGAAAATTTTTGATGTTCTACTCTCCATTTCTTTGTTTTTAATCAGAAAACAAGGTTTTGCGTGTTTTTTCATGTTTTAATTTTTTAGCCATCCGGCTTCGTCTATGACTACTCCGTGACAAGCAGATGCCATCAGATGCCATCGATTTTGCCACCTAAGATAAACCAAAAAGCCTTATTTTTGAGCTAAAAATGAACTTAATCATTCTTAATCTAACTTAATCATCAAAATGGGCCCAAAAACCGCATTATTGAGCGAAAAACCTAAGTTAATCATACTTAATCATCCTTTTCGTGAGAGACATGATCTTCATTTTTGAATTGAAACGTCAGTTATTCAAGGTTGTTGTCACTTATTCATCTAAGCAGCTCAAAATCGTTGTTTTTAGTGGTAAAAAGGTCAGTTATTCACACTTATTCAAAGTTTTTGTGCCAGAGAGAGAATAAGAATATCAGGAAATCAGACGACCAGATGATCAGGAAACAACAAATTCGAAGCCGAAATTCGAAACAAATTCCAATTACCAAAAATTAAAACTCAAACCGAATTGTCAAAGAGCATGTTTCTGTTCAATGTTGATAGTTCGTGGTTCGTTGAAGATTTTGATGCTTATCTTGATGCTCTGTGACAACTCTAAAAAATAGAGTTCCTCCATATATAGGCGAGGAAAAAGGCTGAAATAAAGAGTTATGAACACCGATTTTTTTAATGAGGACAATGTAAGTCTTTATGCGGAAAAGAATAAAAAAAATTTTTGGAAATTGAGATATTTTTTTTCAACCACTAAGACACGAAAGCACAAAGAGTTATTTAGATTAAATAATGGCTCGTCCGACGCAAAGTAAATGCGTCGAGATCTCCGTTAAAGCTCCGAAAAACATACCCATCCGCCGCAAAGTGATGCGTCGAGATCTTCGCTTTGCTACGAAACATACCCAAAACATACCAATATGACCCCCAAACGTACCCAAAACGCACCCGAAACATACACATCCGCCGCAAAGTGATGCGTCGAGATCTTCGCTTTGCTTCGAAACGAACCAAAGCTTTATCGCGGAGGACGCTGAGTACGCAGAGAAATTAAAGAATTTTTAGACACGGGTTTACACGGCTTTTGCACGGTTTTATTTTGAATTGATCTGAAAAGGGGTCTGATCCCTTTTTTATTCGCTGTTGTGCCGGTTGAGATATTCAAGCTCTACCTTTCTTTTATGCCGCAAAATCAGGGCTGTAATTATAATCATGATTAAAGGCAGCATCTGATAGCAAACAAATCCGCTTATAATGCCGGATATAATATTAATTATATTCTCACGGAAGGTGAGTATAGTGCTGCCGGTGATTAAATCCCTGATTATGAAATACAGCATAGCAATTAAAAAAAAGATTTCCCAGAGGACGGCCGGAGCTATAAAGATAATGGCCTTTTTGCGTTCTTCCGCAGCGGCATAATAGATCGCAAACAATGACAACGCTTG
>CAYSKP010000245.1:0-9930 GCA_964431645.1 uncultured Pirellulales bacterium | reverse complement strand
AAAAAGCCGATTGCGAAATAGGGCAGGAATTTGCCGAGGATCAGCTCGCCTTTTTTTACGGGGGTGGAGATGAGCTGCTCCATCGTGCCGCGTTCCCATTCGCGGGAAATTGTAAGCGAGGTGAGCAGGGCGGCGATAATCATCATGATGACGGCGATGAGGCCGGGGATGATGAAGTTGCGGCTTTTGAGGTCGGCGTTGAACCAGATTCGGGGCTGGAAATCGAGCAAATCCGGCGCATTTAAACCCTGACGGGCAAGCGTCTGAGTCATCAATTGAGTGTTTACGGTTGAGGCGATTGAATTTGCATATCCAATCGCGATGGTGGCGGTACTGGAATCAGAGCCGTCGACGAGCAACTGGACGGGGGCGGGCTGCTTTGCGAGAATGAGACTGGAGAAATCGACAGGGATTACCATTGCCATCAGCGCCTGATTTTTATCAATCATTTCCTGAAGCTTTGCGTAATTATCAGTGTACCCTACAATTTTAAAATAGCGTGAATTTGAAAAATTGAGGATGAAATCACGGGACTGGCTGGATTTATCCTGGTCCCAGATGACTAAAGGGACATTATCTACATCAAGTGTGAGGGCCGTGCCGAAGAGGACCAGCAGCAGAATGGGAATTGCAATCGCAAGGGCCAGTGAGCGGATATCACGCCTGATTTGGATAAATTCCTTATGAGCAATCGCAATGACCCGGCGCAGGTTCATTTGTGCTCCTTATCATAGTTTTGAATTGAGCGGATGAATACATCCTCAATAGAGGGCTCGACATCAATTTTGTATTTTAATTTAAGCTGACTGGTTGTACCCATAGCGATGATGCTGCCTTTGTAAATCAATGCGATCCTGTCGCAGTTTTCGGCATCGTCCATATAATGAGTAGTGACAAATACGGTAACACCTGAATTTGCCATTTGCCTGATGAGGGCCCAGAAATTTTTTCTTGCTATAGGATCTACGCCGGAGGTGGGCTCATCGAGAAAGATGATTTTGGGCTCGTGAAGAAGGGCACAGCCAAGGGAGAGGCGCTGCTTGTAACCGGTGGAAAGTGTTTTTGTGAGGCGGTTTTTAAACGGTTCGAGGCCTGCCATCTCGATAACCCAGTCTCGTTGATGACTAATTTTATCCTCGCCAACGCTGTAGATACCGCTGTAGAATTCGATATTTTCATCAACAGTGAGGTCATCGTATAGCGAGAATCGCTGGGACATATAGCCGATATTCTGTTTGATTTTATTTTGCTGGCGGATGATGTCGAAACCGCCGACAGAGCCGGAGCCGGAGGTTGGGTCGAGGATGCCGCAGAGCATCTTGATCGTCGTGGATTTACCTGCGCCGTTTGGGCCGAGGAAGCCGAAAATCTCGCCGCCTGCGACATCGAAAGTGACTCGGTCAACGGCAACAAAGGAGCCGAAACGCTTTTCGAGATTGTTTACCTCAACAGCCTTATGATTTTGCATGTTCGTATTCATTAATAACCGTAATAAAAGCTTCCTGCATGGATTTGGCGGCGTTTTGATTTTTAATATTGGCAGGGGTATCGCAGCGCAGCAGCTTGCCTTTATGGAGCAATCCGACTTTTGAGCAGCGGTCTGCTTCCTCGAGATAGGCGGTTGATAGAAATATTGTAATTTTTTGCTCGAGCAATTTATAGAGAATCTGCCAGAAGTCCCTGCGCGAAAGCGGGTCGACGCCATTTGTAGGCTCATCGAGAAAGAGAATTTTAGGAGTGTGAATGAGTGCACAGGCAAGGCCGAGCTTTTGTTTCATACCCCCGGAAAGGTTGGCTGCGATGCGGTCTTTAAACTCAAGTAAGCCGCTAAATCGAAGTAAGTCTTCTATTTTTGCATTTCGCCGATTTGAGGGGATGCAGTAAATATCGGCATAGAAATTAATATTTTCAATTACAGTGAGCTCTTCGTAGAGACCGAAGCGCTGAGGCATATAGGCGATATTTTCTTTGAGCTGCTCGGATTGCGTGACTATATGTTTATCATCTACCCATGCATCGCCGGCGGTGGGATCGAGAATTCCGGTCAGCAGGCGTATCGTAGTGGTTTTTCCCGCGCCATCCGGGCCGACAAGCCCGAAGATTTGTCCGGATTCTATTTCGAGATTGAGATTATCGACAGCAGGCAGACCATCGAATTTTCGGGTTAGACCGACTGATTTTATGGCAATCATATTTATTCGATTATTATATAGCCGTCGGAGGGCATGCCGGGTTTTAATTCCTGATTGGTATTGTCGACGTCAATTTTTATTCTATAGACGAGTTTGACCCGCTCTTCGGGCGTTTGAATCTGCTTTGGGGTGAATTCAGTCTTGGCTGAAATGAAAGAAACCCGGCCTTGATATTCTTTATCGGGGAAAGTATCGGTTTTGATGATGGCTTTTTGATTCAGCTTTATTTTACCCAAATCGGTTTCGATGATATAGGCGGTAAGCCATACATCATTAAGGTCTGCGACAGTAAAGATGGTTGTGCCGGGCTGGACGACTTCCCCGGCTTCTGCGCTTTTAGTAAGGACGTAACTATCAACCGGGGAATTGAGGTCAGTGTACTCGAGATTTATTTTAGCGATTTCAAGTGATGCTGCCTGAGCTTTTAATTGCGCTTCGGCCATAACAAAATTATTTTTTGCGGCATCTCTCTGCTGGACTGTCACAGCGCCGGTTTGAAGCAGGTTCTCGGCGCGATTATATTCTGTATTTAGCCAATTGTGGTCAGCCTGTGCGCGGTCGAATGCGGCCTGGGCATTGTCCCTGGATTGTATAAATTCTTTTTTATCGAGGCGTGCTACTGTTTGTCCCTTGCTTACGGCATAACCCTCATCAGCGAGAAGCTCGGTAATTTTACCGGGCACCTGGAAAGAGAGGCGGACTTCTGTCGCCTCGATATTGCCTGAGACATGAATGGTTTTTGATGGGCTGCTGATATTGCGGAAATAGAAGAAAGCCGTAATCAAGATTATGATTAATATAATAATTATAATAAATATTTTAGGTTTCATTTTATATCTCGGAAAGTTGAAGCAGAAAGATTTTAACACAGCTTATCAGGGACTAAAAGAGAATATTTCATCACAGAAGAACCTAAATTCGGTAATTACACTGAGTTTTTTGACAAAATACTGATTTTATGTTAAAATAGTCATTCTATTATGGAGGAGTAAAATGAAAATTATTGGTTTGTTTATAGTTAACCTTATCATTTCCGGGTTAGCGCAGGCGTATCCATATCAGGACCCATGTCAGCCAATTGAAACAAGGGTAGAGGATTTATTGTCGCGGATGACTCTCGATGAAAAAGTCGGCCAGATGACGCAGGTATTGTCTAATATTTCGCCATCTGACATAACAACTTATTATATAGGTTCAATTCTAAGCGGCGGCAGCGATGGGCCCGGCGGCAATAACACGGCAGAAGAATGGGCGGATTTATACGATAACCTTCAATCGAAGGCATTGGCCACGCGTCTGGGGATACCAATTATTTATGGAATCGATGCGGTCCACGGCAATAACAAAGTGCGGGATGCTGTTGTATTTCCGCATAACATCGGATTAGGAGCTGCTAATGACCCGAACTTGATGGAAAGAATGGGTGCGGTTACCGCCAAAGAAGTCGCTGCTACGGGAGTGGACTGGACATTTGCGCCTTGCCTGGCAGTTGCACGTAATGAGCGGTGGGGCAGGACCTATGAATCTTTCTCAGAGGACCCGCAGATACACGAAAATATCACGAGCTCATATATAGAGGGTTTTCAGGGGACTGATATAAATCATATGGGAGGAGAAAAGATAGTCGCCTGCGCCAAGCACTATATCGGCGATGGCGGCACAACTAACGGCATTAACGCGGGAAATACTGAGTGCAATGAGGCAGTTTTAAGGACGATTCACCTGCCGCCATACGAAAGCGCGATAGATGCGGGTGTGGGGACATTCATGACATCTTTTAGCAGCTGGAACGGGACAAGATGCGTTTTTTATACGTGGCTGGTTACCAACCTTCTTAAAAATGAGCTGGGTTTCGATGGTTTTGTTGTTTCAGACTGGGAAGATATCGGCAGCAGCTCGACTAATATCAAAAATGCCATAAATGCCGGAATCGATATGTCTATGGCACCGTATACATGGAACTCATTTATAATTAATCTAAAGCCGCTTGTGCCAAGCCAGGTTCCTCAAACCCGAATTGATGATGCCGTAAGACGGATACTTCGAATCAAATTCAGGGCTGGACTCTTCGAGCATCCTTATGCCGACAGGAGCTTACTGCCGTATGTAGGCAGCCCTGAACACAGGGAAGTTGCGCGTGAGGCGGTAAGAAAATCGCTTGTGCTGCTCAAGAATAAAAAACGTGTCTTGCCGATAGCCAAGAATGCTGATGTTTTAGTTGCCGGCACCAGCGCAAACAGCCTTATAAAGCAATGCGGCGGCTGGACCATCGGGTGGCAGGGGATGCCGAACGAAAACGATACAAGCGGCACGACGATTTATGGAGCTATTCAAAATACGTGCACAGGAAGTGTTGGGTACAATGTATTCGGGTACGGGGCCGCGGCATACGATGCTGCTATTGTTGTGGTAGGAGAAGGTCCTTATGCTGAAGGCAGCGGCGATGACAGTGATTTGTCTCTTTCTTCTGCAGAGATTACGATTATAAATAACGTGAAGAACTCAGGGACGCCTTACGTGATAGTCCTTGTCTCTGGCAGGCCGATGATTATTACAAATCAATTGGCTGATGCTAATGCCTTTGTGGCGGCGTGGCTGCCGGGGACAGAAGGGCAGGGGATTGCAGATGTCCTGTTCGGTGATTACGGCTTCACAGGCAAATTGTCTTTTTCATGGCCCAGAGATATGACACAGGTTCCTATCAATATCGGCGATTTAAATTATGATCCGCTTTTTACATTTGGCTACGGATTGGTGACTCTGCCGGACTATGATGGCGATTATGACGTAGATGTTGTGGATTTGGAAGTAATTTGCAGCTCCTGGTTAAAATCACAGGGACAGCCCGGCTTCGATTGGCGAGCAGACCTTTATGGCGATGGTGATAATATTATAGATTTTTCTGATTACGCGATATTTGCGGAGAAATGGAATCCGTAATTTGAAAGGTGCTTTTTAATTAAAATCTATAAAGTTTTCGATTGTATCGAGTCTTAATAAATCAGCGTATCCGCCGGATATTCTATATTGCAGAATAATTATATGTTTTGTGCTGTGATATAAATAAAGGTTAAAAAACCCTTTGCAGCCTTTGATTGGATGAACAACATAATGAGGCGGGGTTTTGTATCCTTTTTCAAACAGTTGAACCACTTCTTTGAGATTGTTATAAAATCTCGATGGATTATTAAGAAGAGTTACCATCCTTAAGTAATCTTCTTTAAATTCATCCATGTACCTTATTTTCACTTACCAAGTTCCTTAAACAATTCCTTTGTATTTTTCACTTCATGCAATCCCTTGCCGCTTTTCGCCCTCGCTATTACTTTCAAACTCTTTTTATCCGGCACGCTTAAATCAAAAGGTATTCGTCCGGCACTGACGACCTTGTATAGATAAAGCGCGATTCCTTTTGATAAAGTCAAGCCCATTTCGCTAAACAGTCTTTCGGCGCTTGTTTTGATTTTTCCATCGATTCTCATATGTATATCTGTGGTCATAATCATTCCTTTGCCTCAATATTTATATGCCCATTTGTGTACACATGTTGTACATATAATGTACATAATAATTTCGGCTAAGTCAATAATAATGTTTATTGCTTTTTACCTTATTTTTTATAGTTATTACCATTGGGCTTCGTAGAACGGGCCGACGTAACCTTCTTTTTTGGGTTCGGGGCGGGTCTTCAAAATCGCTTCTGCAATAGCTGCATCGGCAGGATATGTAATCTTGATATTGGATGAATCGGTCTCGACGATGGAAACGGGATGGCCGAGTGCCTCGACTAGCTGAGAATCGTCTGTGATTTTTTCAGTATCTGTATTCGGTGCCTTTTCGCGGGATTGCTTGAGCAGCTTTGTTTCAAAGACCTGAGGAGTCTGGGCTTCATATAAAGAAGAACGGTCAATTGTTTTAACGATTTGGCCGTCTATGACTTCTTTTAGCGTGGCAGTGACGGGACAGGCCAGAATCGCTGCGCCGGTTTTTGCTGCGGCCTTGATTACTTCATCGGCCCATTTGGCAGTGACACAGCAGCGGGCGGCATCGTGAATCGCAACAAGCTCGATGTCATCTTTCAATAACTCGACAGCTTTATTGACGGTTTCAAAACGAGTTGCCCCGCCAATTAAGAGTTTCACATTAAAAAGCGTCAGATTGGCGCCATATCGGATATTGACAATTTCTTCATCTTCCTGCGGGATAGCGAGAAGTATTTGTTTTACATCTTCACGGTTTGAAAATAGTTCGATACTTCTGAGAAATACCGCACGGCCTCCTACATCAACGAATTGCTTGTGGCGTTTTGAGCCAAAGCGTTTGCCGGGGCCTGCCGCACAAATTATAGCCGCTACATTAGGCATTGTATTTCTCCATCAAACATCACATATTTCGATCGCACGCTCAAGTGATTTAAGCGGGTCAGAAGATTTCGGCATAAATTCGTGAGCGACAAAGCCGTTGTAGCCGGTTTTTAAAATCGCCTTCATTATCGCAGGATAATAAATCTCCTGTGTTTCATCGATATCATTTCTGCCGGGGACGCCGCCGGTATGATAGTGTCCGATATATTGCTTGTATTTCTGAATAGTGCTTATGATATCGCCTTCCATAATCTGTGCGTGGTAAATATCATAAAGAATTTTAATCCTGTCAGAGCCGACCTGTTTGCAGACCTCGACACCGAATTTCATATTGTCGAACATATAATCCTTGTGATTGACTTTGCTGTTTAGATATTCGAGGTGCAGCGTGACGTTTTTCTGTTCAGCATAGCTGAGGATTTTCTTTATACCTTCGACGGTGTTTTTGATCCCATCTTCTTCGCTGATGCCGTTACGGTTGCCGGGAAAGCAGATGACATTAGGAAAGCCGAATTGAGAGGCCGCATCGATGCTTGTTTTAAGCTTGGCGATACATTCATCATGATTTTTGGTATGTGCGAGGCCATCGGTAAGGCTGTGTGAAAAAAGCATCGTGCAAACAAGGCCAGCTTTTTTTGCGGCGGGCAATTCCTGAGGCTCGAGCAAGTCGATACCCTTTAATCCCATCTGTGCGCATATCTGGCAGAATTTATCGAGAGGTATTTTGCTATAGCACCATCTACTGACGGATTGTTTTATACGCCCGTTTTTAACAATATTTTTGATTTCATCGGCAAATGTTTTTTTTACAGATGCAAGGGCTGTTATCCCTGCAATTCCTGTTAAAAGATTTCTGCGGCTTATAATCTGATTTTGTTTTGGAATCATTTATTTTTCCTTTCTGTTTTAGAGCATTTAGAACACTATTATAAGGATAAACATTAATAATGAGCAGGTCAACCATAGTAAGACATTTTTCGCAGAATAGACGAGTGCGGCTATTAATCACTTGTCGGCAGGCTTGTCAGATTTTTCTTCACCTGTTCGGCCGGGAAGCTGCTCGGATACATCCTCAGAAAAGCCGTAAGCGTTGCCCTGGCATCGGCAAGGTATTTCTTTTTCTGTTCGCTGTTTGCCGCATCCTGCTGCTGCCAGAAATGGATCTTCAGCAGACATAAATCATACAGGGCTTCCATTCCTCCATCAGTATTGGAATGAACAGTGTGAACCTCGGCAAGTTTTTCCGCAAGGAGCTGTTCATCAGGTATAAGTTTGACTTGAGCGAGGATTATATTGTCACGAAGAGGGTCAGTCTTGCTCATTTCAGACAAAAGGTTATCGAGCTGGCCCGAATATCCGGGATTATTCGAATTTAACGTAATAAATCTTGCCAGCCGTCTGATAGAATCCGGCTTTGTGGTGTGATTTTTCGGATTAATAAGCATATGAAGCTGACTGATTTTTCTTTGCAGCTCCATTAATTTCGAAACAGTCATTACAGATGCGGCGGGCGGACGAAAGAGGCTGAAAATTGATTCTTCAACAGGCTGGTCACTATTGAGCAGCTTCAATCGGTTTTCGAGCTGATTGGAAGCTTCGGATAATATTGCTTCAGCTTCATCGAATTTTTCCTGGCCGGCCCATTGCATCGCGATTCGCCAGCGGGCTTCAATAGCTTCAGGGGTGCTGCCGAAATTTGTATAAAGCTGGAACCATACTGCACGGGTGCGCTCAAACGGATAATCGCAGCAGAAGCGAAGAGTTTCCTTTGTATCGAGCATGCGGTAATCGGGGCTGTACTCAGTCAAAATCGCCTTATAATAAAGAGCTATCGGCATTCGTTTGCTTCGAGGCCACCGATCGATAAAGTAATCGTATTGCGTTATAAGCCATTCTCTTTTTTCCTGATATCTCAAGTCCATTGGAACAACAAACCAGGAAGGCCATCGGTCATGAACAAGCTGGGCCTGTATTTCAGATTTTAATTCTTTTCGAAGTGCGATGGGCTCTGTCGGATAGAAAAAACCCCCCAGATATTTTGCTACAGAAGGATTTTTTATGGCCTTATCAATTGCCTTGGTGATATTGCGTTCGCGAAATTCGGGAACATGTTCGGGATTATTGCGGGCGATATAGAGCTGATAATCAAGCTCATCGAAGCCTACTTTGAATTTAAAGGTGGTTATCGCAAGGACAGATAAGATTATTACAGAAGAACAAATCAAGCCGGGCCTGTAACGTGTGAAATGGCCAATCCCGAGAACGGCACCGGAAATGCCAAGGCCGATTATCCATGCTCCTATCCATGGGGTGAAGGAAAAGCCCAATTTAATCGGCTCAACGTCTTTGGCGCCGCCGAAAATTCCCCAATATAAAAGCTGCGGCAGCATGCATAATGTCAATGAGGTGATACGCGACCGGAATCGCAGCGGCCGGCTTGTAACTGCAATGCAGCTTATAAGAATACTAATGGCGAAAAGCGGCAAATCCGCCAGGAAAAATAACGCCAGAATCATAGGCAGGCTGTAAACGAAGCTTAAAAGCTGGGCGGTGAGCACAGGAACAAAGGCCATTATTGCCATAAGCAGTGCAAGGACAACAATTTGCCAGGGGTATTCAAATATGCTGACGCTTGTTACCAGCAGTTTGCCGATTTGCCACGATGATGGCGTAAATATTGCATTGATATTGAAAGACCAGGGGGAGCCGGTCATAATTTTTGACCAGAACAGGCAAACTGCGATAAAAATGCTTATGGTCAGCAGCCAAAAGCTAAGGACGTTTGCATGGCTGTAATGCAGTGTCGGCCCGGCAGTCAAAAATGACTTGCTGGTTGTTATCGGGGCCTTATCATTTCCATTAATTTTACCGTTATTTTCCGGCATAAACCTTTTTCATAGCTATTTTTACATTGTCTCCTCGCGCTTGGCTGAATGATTATTAAAGCATTTTCGATGTGCTTTGTAAAGAAGGGACATTCATTAAGAGGTTATAAAAATGAAAGTTTTCCTTGTGCCTGAATGTAAAAATGGGGAATAAAAACAAGAGGGCGGCTGCTAAATTAGGCAACCGCCCGTTGGGTGTGGATACTTTATTTATCAAAGTTAGATGTGAAAACTAGCGGGTCAGTAATTCGA
Source organism: uncultured Pirellulales bacterium (assembly GCA_964431645.1). GTDB lineage: Bacteria > Planctomycetota > Phycisphaerae > Sedimentisphaerales > Anaerobacaceae > Fen-1362. The sequence continues at coordinate 237 of CAYSKP010000245.1, read as the reverse complement.
ATCGTGTTTTGGCCGAAGAAATATTGGCCGGATTTTAACTGGCCGACAATATAAAGCTCGACAGGGCGAATTCCTGTAATTTCATCGAAAATATCATTGGCATCAAAGCGAGAAAATATGCAAATAGGTTTATATCCGAAAATAAACTGCCTGTGAGATTCCAGGTCACCCGGATACAAAAGTATAGGTGTATTATTATCTAGCTGATTTCGGGTGATTCTGTCTGGAAGTCTTAGA
>CAYSKP010000244.1:0-8291 GCA_964431645.1 uncultured Pirellulales bacterium | reverse complement strand
ATATCTTCTTTTCATCCAGTTTTCTGCAAGTAAAGCTATATCATAAATATCAACTCCATCCGGGCATGCCCAATCTCCTGCAATCGGTTTCTCCCAGCTTAGGCGAGGATAGTTCATACCTTCGCAAATAGTCCATGGATTATTTCCGCTGTTCTCCGTCTCGCCTGCAAATTCCCAACCCGCCATCTTGTATATATTTTCGGTCATCATATCGGATACTTGAAAATTATCCGGCGCAATTGATGCCCAGGCAAATCCGCTTTCTACTAATCCGGTAATGCTGCCTCGCTGCTCTGCATTCGCGTCAACATCACAAACAGAATAACATCTTGAAATCGTCCCTCCTTCGTATAACAAACCAACTAAACCGCCGACACAATAACTTCCTTTGATTATACCATGCGAATAACTGTCATAAATACTGCCTGAATTTCTTCCAACTAATCCGCCGGCTTGCTGATGGCCGGTAACATTTGCTTTCGAATAGCAGCACTTAATAAGGCCTCTCGATGTCCCCGCAAGGCCCGCCGTTTTATCTTCAGCTCCTGTTATGTTCCCTGTTGCAAAACAATTAACTATTTGGCCGTCGTTTTCACCCGTAATCCCGCCCAGGTCGCGTGTGCCGGATAAAGTGCCTGAAAAAGAACAGTTTTCTATTCTATTTCCGCAATTATAGCCTGTAATCCCTCCAGCGCTTGAAGAACCATAAACAGTTGTTTCTACTATGCAATTTGTTATTGAGCCATTTAAATTATAACCAGCCAGCCCTCCCACATTGCTTGTGCCGCGTATTATGCCTCCGGAAATTTTGCATCCTGAAATCGTCGCGTTTCGCAATCTTCCTGCGATAGAACCCGTGTACATTGATGCCATTCCGTTAATTTTCGGGTTTATTAAAGTTAAGTCTTTTATTAGAGCCGAATCTCCATAAACATACCCGAATAATCCTGTAAAATCGTGGCCAATTTGAGAGACCGTCAAGTTTGTGATTTTTTTCTTATTTCCATCAAATATTCCTGTAAAAGGCAATGATATATAAGGGTCCCATTGCATATGTCCAATGATGGGAAATTCACCGGGAATGTTATAATCATTCATATCAATGTCAGACATTAAAACGAAAGATTTGTCCCAGTCTTCAGAATTATCTCCTATTTGCACCATTTCCGCGGGACTGTATATTTGATACGGATTTCCTGCGCTGCCGTCTCCGCCCCCATATTTAGGATATACTGGAGGCGCCCAGACCAGCAAAATTGTTAAGTAAATCAGGCATCCTCTTTTTTTGTATTTTTTCTCTTCCTGCCTGACAGCTTTCCAATCGCCTGCTTTGCGACTAAAAAGCATTATCTTCCTTTGCGGTTATACTATTCAATTCATCACCCATCTGCTTTCCACAAAAAACCCCGCATTACGACCCGTGTCCTATAATACCGAATTTTTTGTATTAATTCAAGCGAAAAATGGGCTTTATGAAATATATTGAATGCAGCGATTAAAGCGGCTTAAATCTTTTTAAATTCGATTAACGCCGCCTGGATTACTTCTTTAAGATTTGTGTTATGCCCTTGTGCCGCTTTGGCGCAATCAGATAATTCAGGTTTGGCATTAACAATTCTTTCACCGATTTTTCCGACCTTAATTTTTATATTTCCAAACCTTGTATTTACTGTTAAAAATTCGCGCATTAGTTTGCTGCGATTACAAATTTGCCTGCGTATGCCGAATGTAATCCCTGCCCCAAAAATCATTTCTTCAAAACGGCTAATATCTTCCATATCGCAGATAACCGTTAATATAACGGCAGGGCGGGCATGTTTCATAACAATGGGCGTTGTAAAAACATCTAATGCTCCGGCCGCCAGAATCTTATCCATAGTATGACCAATTATTTCGCCAGAGATATCATCGATATTTGTTTCAAGCAGGCAGATTGTATCGCTTGTTGCCGAAGATTGCTCGGCCGATTGGCCCAAAATCAATCTGACGACATTTGGAACTTTTTCGCTGTCCATACTTCCTGCGCCGTAACCGATTGCTTCAATGTTCATCGAAGGCGAGGGCCCAAAATCTTTTGTTATTGTAGTTAAAATAGCTGCTCCTGTAGGTGTAAGAAGCTCTTTTTCAATAGGGCCCCCGACGATTGGAATTCCTTTTATCAGTTCGGCCGTAGCAGGGGCGGGAACAGGCATTATTCCGTGAGCTGCTTTTATTTGTCCTCCGCCAACAGATAAAGCCGAGCAATAGACTTTTTCAATTCCGAGTGCCTCTAATCCAATCGATGCCGAAACTATATCTATAATTGAATCGATTGCGCCGACCTCATGAAAATGAATTTCTTCTGCTTTCTGTCCATGAACTGTGGCTTCAGCTTCTGCCAGGCGGTTAAATATCGAAATAGCTGTTTTCTTCGGTTTTTCACCTATTCCGCTTTGCTCGATAATTTTGATAATATCACTTAAATGCCGATGATGATGTTCTTCCTTTATCATTGGAACAAAATGCATAGCTCGAATGCCGCCTCTTTTTGTTTCACCCAGCTCAATATCAAAATTCTTGACTCCGAGTGTATCAAGTTGAGATTTTAGAAATTGAAAATCCAGCCCCGCATCGAGCATCGCCCCGACTATCATATCTCCCGCCGCACCGCAAAAACAATCGAAATACGCAATTTTCATAATAGCCCTTTCATATCAAAGATTTTAACTTTTAAGTCACTAACACACAAAGGTATTCTGTAGAGAGACTTTTAATAAAAATTGCTTTTAGGGTGAAAATTCGGGTAATCTCAAAGTTTGGTGAACGAATTTAGTTAGTTTAAAATAAAAAAGCCCTGTTAAATTATTTTAACAGGGCTTTTGTTTTTTACCTTGAATTTTAACTCATTGTCGGCTGCTGTTTCTTGATTTCTTCTACAGCATCATGCTGATTGAGAACTATTTTAAATACACTATCAAGCGCCGTAACTGAGAAGATTCCTTTTGTTGCCCGTGATACGCTGCACAAAATAAGAATCCTGTCGCAATCCATAAGAAGTTTGCGTAATTTCAGCAGCTTCGACAAGCTTGAGGAAGTAACGATATCCACTCCTGAAAAGTCTATAATCACGTCGCAGGATTCACCTCTTTCCCGAATAATATCGATTGTTTTTGCCAATTCCTGATTCAACCCCGGCTCAGGAGACGGGTCAACAACAACAATATTTTCGGTTAAATCTTTGATTTCCATTTTATTGCTCCTCTTTCAATATCCAAAGGTGTGACCTGCTCTATAAAAATTATTCACAAGTAAAGTTTAATAAACAAATCCCAAAGTTTAATTCGTCATTTTTTAATTATAAGATAACTAATATTTAAATGAAGAAAACTGCTGTTGATTATGGGACTATTCGTTTTCCCAGCCGCCGCCGAGAGCTTTATACAGTGCAATTAAGTCAATCGATAGATTACGTGTGCTTTGAACAAGGGCATCTTCTGAAACATAAAGCGACCTCTGAGCATCCAGGACACTGAGAAAATCGGTTTGTCCCTCCGAATAAAGCTGCATAGATAACTCAACAGCCTTTCTGTTTGACCTGACAGCCTCTGTCAAAGCCTTGCGGTGTTCCTGTTCGTTATAGAATGAAATTAATGCATTTTCAACATCCTGAATTGCCGTAAGAACATTTTTCTGATATGTCAGCACCGCCTGCTCATAGAGTGCTTTCTGTACCTCGACATTTGAGCTGACTCTGCCTGCTGTGAATATTTCCCATGATGCGAATGGCCCAAAACTCCACGAACGCTGGTCCCACCTCAGTTCGCGAGGTCTCGTTGCGCTCATGCTTACTGTGCCTGCAAGATTAAATTTTGGAAAATAATCCGCGACTGCGGCGCCTATTAAAGCGTTAGCGGCTCGTATCTGTGCCTCGGCTTGCCTTATATCAGGCCTGCGTCTAAGCATTTCTGATGGTAATCCCGCAGGCACTTCCGGCGGGGTGGGAGGTATGTGTGAAAAATTCGAAAGTTCTGAGAAAACTTCGCCCGGCTGCTCACCCAATAGAACTGCTATATTATAAATTGTTTGCTGGGCCGAGGTTTCAAGAACCGGAATTTGTGAACTCGTTGTTGCAACCTGCGCCTCGGCATTGGCAACATCCAGCGCGCTTACAAATCCGCCTTCAAATTTCATGCGGACCACCGAGGCATTTTTCTTTTGCACCTTAAGATTATTATTCGCGATAATTATCTCCTGCTGAAAACCGCGAAGCTCCATATAATTTGTTGCTAATTCCGAAACAAGCGTGATTAAAACATCTCGCCTGTCCCAGATTGCCGCGTTTACATCCGCTTCGGCTGCCTCGATATTGCGCCTCGTTTGCCCGAAAATATCCAATTCCCATGCTGCGTCAAGTCCTGTTTGAAACAAGTTGTCCGTGACACCGCTTGGGAGGCGGTTACGGGTATAACTTGCTGTAGCATCTGCTTTGGGCCAAAAAGCAGATTGAACAACACCCAGGTTTGCCCTGGCTTGCCTAATTCGCTGCTCAGCTTGCTTGATGTCCAGATTTGATTTTATCGCTTGCTCAATTAGAATTGTAAGATTTGGGTCATTAAATTCTTTCCACCAGTCAATCAGCATCGCCTCTGGAGATGATGTATTGTTTGTCCCAATCCATTCTGGCGGTGCATTTACTTCCTGCGGTTTATACTTTGGCCCAACCAAACATCCGCTTTCAATAAGCAAAATGAATAAGCAGCAGAAAAGTAAAAAACTGCATCTATATTCTGTCATCTGTTTTCTGCTTTCTGATTTCGAAAAAATCATTCGTATCGCAAAGCCTCAATAGGATCTAATCTTGATGCCTTCCACGCAGGATAATAACCGAAAATAATACCAACTGTAGCTGACACTGCCACTGATGCGATAATCGCCGATATAGAAGTTTCCACAGGCCAGTTCTTGAAATACTTTATAAGCCATGAGCCCAGACATCCAACAAGAATTCCTATTATCCCGCCCGAAAGACATAAAACAACAGCTTCGATAAGAAACTGCCTGAGTATGTCCCTTGCCCTGGCGCCGACAGACATACGAAGCCCGATTTCACGTGTCCGTTCGGTTACTGACACCAGCATTATATTCATAATTCCAACGCCGCCCACAATAAGTGAAATGCACGCCACGGCAAGGAGAAGATTTGTCATCATCTTTGTTGTGGATGTCAACGCGTTTGTCATTTCCGTAAAATTACGGACATTGAAGTCATCATTTTTAGGATCGGCTATACGGTGCCTTTGACGCAGTAAATTAGTTATCTGCTCGATCGCCTGCGGTATTTCATCTCCCGAAGTCGCCGCTGCCAAAATCTGGTCTATATTGGCGAACCGGACGGGCTGTGGATTATTCATCGCCTGAGTCGCCGAGGGAACAGGGTATAATGATTGCTGCGAATTAGGATATAACTGGCTCGGAGAGCTCGATGTAGAAGTCGTCGAAGAGCTCGATTGAGTTTGCGCAACATTCATACTTCCCACGCGGAATTTTAACGTTGTCCATGGCGTCAGCACAAAATCATCCTGGTCAAAACCCATCATATTTGCGCCTTTTGTGCTAAGGACTCCTATCACTTTGAAGGGAGCGTTTTGAATGCGGATTTCCTTTCCTATAGGCGATTGGCCCTGGAAAAGTTCACGGACTATCGTCTGGCCAACAACGCACACTTTATTACCGCTTCGAACATCTTTATCGGTGAAGATTTCACCTTCAGCCATATTTGTCCATTCGCGGACCTTGAGATAATCGGCAGTTGAGCCGTAGATATTCGGAGGTATCCAGTTGCGTCCCTCATAGATTATCTGTCCATGCGTGTGGACAAGAGGCGCGGCAGCACGCACAGAAGGGCACTCGCGTATAATCGCGTCACAATCCTGCGGTGTAAGCGTAAGTGCAGACCCTGCCCCGAATCCGATGCCCCCGCTGGCTGCGGCTCCGGGCATGATGATGAAATTGTTTGCTCCCATTTTGGATATTGTTCTTTTTATCGCATTCGATGAGCCGATTCCTATTTCCATCATTGCGATTACGGCCCCGACTCCGATGATTATCCCCAGCATCGTCAATGCCGTCCTCATCGGATTTCGCCGTATTGCCCGAAGCGCTGTCCGCACTATTCTCATTACACGAAATAATCTCATTGCGGTCCTCCCGGATTGTTCCCGTTCACTATCAAACCGTCATGAATATGAATCTGTCTTTTCGTATGCCGCGCTACATTCGGGTCATGCGTCACCACAATTATTGTAATCTCTCCCTCCTCATTTAGCTTCTGCAGCATTTTGAGAACTTCCTCGCTTGTTTTTGAATCGAGATTTCCTGTCGGCTCATCAGCAAAAAGCACAGATGGATTATTTATCAGGGCTCGCGCAATTGCTACACGCTGCTGCTGACCGCCGGATAATTGCGATGGTTCATGATGCATCCTGTCCCCAAGGCCTACTCGGTTCAATAGTTCGGCTGCCCGTGTATGTATTTCCTTGTCTGTCAAATGTTCGTGCGAGTAAGATAACGGCATCATTACATTTTCAAGCGCGCTTGTCCGCGGCAGCAGATTGAAATTTTGAAAAACAAACCCTATCTTATGATTTCGCAGATTTGCCCGCTCATCCGAGGAAACTTTTGATATTTCGCGTTTTTCAAACCAGTATTCGCCCGATGTCGGATGGTCAAGACATCCCAGTATATTCATCAGCGTGCTTTTGCCCGACCCTGATGCGCCCATCAAACCGACAAATTCACTTTTTTCGATTTCTAGCGAAATACCTTTCAATACCGGGACATCAATATCACCCAGATAATAGGTCTTGTGAATATCTTTTAATTCGATAAGTTCCATAATCGTGTTTGTTTATAAGTTACTGGCGCTGCCTCTGGCCTTGTCCCTGTCCTTGCCCTTGTCCTCCGCCGGCAGGCCTGTTTCTTCTGAATTGTGTTATGAATGGATTGACTGTTCCGCTGCTGGTCGCCGATATCTGTTGCTCTCCGGTAATTACCTCAAGACCTTCTTTAAGACCTTCACCCTTAACTTCGGTCATAATATCATCACTGGCACCGGCCAGCACCGTAATCGGCTTTGCCATTCCATTCTCATTTACCCATAAAGTGGCCTTCCTGTAATCAGCCGACTCGCTCTGCTGGCTCTCAGAACCAGACCTTTTTTCTTTGCTCTGTTCCGGTTCTTTTAACTCAAACTGATACTCAGGTGAAACCTGTTCAGGCTTCGGTTTCCATCTAAGTGCCGCATTTGCCGCGCGCATAACATTATCTTTTCGTGCGATTTCAAAATTAACATTTGCCGTAAGATACGGCAGCAGCTTGCCGTCAGTATTATTCGTCACTACCTCGACAGTATATGTCACGACATTTTGCGTCATTGTTGCGTTAAGACGGATTTTCCCGACTTCGCCCTTAAATATCTGCCCGGGATAAGTTGAAACAGTAAACGTGACAGGCTGCCCCGGATATATATTGCCTACATCCGCCTCATTAACAGAGACCCATACCTGCATCTTCTTTAGATCTTTAGCTATTAAAAACAAGCTCGGCGCATTCAGGCTTGCGACTACAGTCTGTCCAATATTAACTCTGCGGTCTATTATTACGCCTTTTACAGGTGATGTAATTGTGCAGTATCCCAGATTTCGTTTAGCTTTATCAAGCGATGCCTCCGACTGGCTGACAGATGCCTTTGCTTCCAAAATCGAAGCATCGCCAACGGCAACATTTGCCTTTGCTGTTTCGTATCCTGCCTTGTAAGAGTCATAGGTGCTTTTAGCGAGCGCTTCAGATGGCCCAAGCTTCTGGGCTCTTTCCCAGTCAAGCTGTGCCTGCACAAGTTTCGCTTTCAACTGCAAAAGATTGGCTTGTGCATTTACCACTCCCGCCTTTGCTTGTTCCAGCTGTGCAGTCATTAAAGCTACATCGGAAAGATATGTCTTATCGTCAATTTTCGCTAATATAGTCCCTTCTTCTACCTGCGAGCCGTAATCTACTTCGTTGCCGTCTATATCTTTGCCGAATACCAAAACCTGTCCGGCTACCTGAGCGCCCACGTCTACCAGGTCTTCAGGTTCTACCGTTCCGGTTGCATTTATCGTTGAAAGAATATTGCCGTATGTTACTTCTGCTGTTCGAAAGCTAATTTTATTTGCTTTTCCATTATTGTAATATAGCCAACCGCCTGTAGTTACAGCTCCGGCGGCGATTACAATTACCAAAAAATATGTTTTTTTCACGTTTTTATCCCTAAAAAA
>CAYSKP010000243.1:0-21750 GCA_964431645.1 uncultured Pirellulales bacterium | reverse complement strand
TCAGGCAAGTTTTTCGACGGCCTGTTGGACAAGCCGGGCAATCGGTATATGCTGCGGGCAACGCTGCTCGACGAGTCGATAATCCGCCGTCAACAACCTCGACCTTACATCGGCGGGTATAGCGGCGAACGCCTGTTTTGCCAGTTGTGCGTCACCGTAGCTGTTGTGATACATAAGCGACCGCATAACGTCGCTGATATTTGACACGCCGGCGACAGCGGCATCACAGATATGAGCGCAGCCGGCACAATAACCGCAACTGCTCTCGGCCGCATAATTCTTAAACACTTCCTTGTCAAGCTGCGCCAGCTCCGTCTTATCGAGAACGGCAGCAACATTCTGTTTAAGATGCACTATATCTCCCCTGACACAGCCAGCAGCGATACGTTTGTCTTCGAGAACATATTTTAGTTTGGCCTGGCCCTCGGTGAAGCCTTTCGCCGAGAAATGCTCGATCAGTTTTTTATCTGCTTCGTTTGGCGAGATTTTCTTACCCTGTGTCTTCATTGCGATTACACCTACGCCGGCGTCGTAACAGGCCTGCACAGCATCCGAAAGCTTCTTATCCTGCATTAACCGGAAATTATAGCTCGGCATCACCGCGTCAATCCAGTCAAGCTTCGACGCGCCCATAAGACAGTCAGCAATATTGGTGTGAGTGCTGAAGCCGAAGTATTTGATTACCTTTCGCTCTTTGGCCTTCTCAACCCATTTCTTCATTTCATCGTTTAACCGTGCGGGATTATCAAGACCATGAACACCAAAATACAGGTCGATGTAATCGGTCTTCATCCGTTGAAAGCTCGTCTGCAGTTGTTTTTCCACATCCTCCATATTTTTGGCGCCGGAGGCCTTGGTAATAAGGAAAATTTTCTTTCGCACATCAGGATTTCCCCCGAAGAACTTGCCTATGCCAAGCTCTGCGTTGCCATTTCCATAAATATGCGAGGTGTCCCAGCAGGTTGCGCCCCAGTCAACGGCCTTTCGCAGGACAATCTGATTATCGACTACGTCAAAGGCAATACCCACTGCGAGAGAGGATATTTGAACACCGGTCTTACCGAGCTTGCGTTTTGGCAATTCAAGCGGTTGAATCGTTGATTCTTTTTGTCCATTGGGTTCGTTCGGATCCGCAAAAACTTTTGAACCGATGACCGAACCGATACCGGCTGCACCAATAGCTTCAAGGAAGCGGCGTCTGCTGACGCCTTTATTTACCTCACTCATTAAATGCTCCTCTCGGGGATTATATCAAGCAAGTTTTTCGACAGCTTCACGCACCAGCTTTGCAATCGGCATATGCTGCGGACAGCGCTGTTCCGCAAGCCTGTAATCCGCAGTCAATAATCTTGCTTTTACATCCGAAGGAATAGACGCGAACGTCTCTTTTGCCAATCGTGTGCTGCCGTAGCTGTTGTGATACATAAGTGACCGCATAACATCGTTAATGTGTGATACGCCGCCTAAAGCCGAATCACAGATATGAGAACATCCGGCACAATATCCTCCGCATGTCGCACTTGCATATTGGGCAAGGACATCCTTGTCATCCTGTGCCATTTTTGTCCGATCGAGTGCCGCTGCGACATTTTCATTGATTAAACCAACACTGTTCATTCCGACATTGACAGAGGTGATTCTCTCATCTTCCATGACTGCCTTGATTTTGGCCTGTCCTTCAGAGAAACCTTTGGCCGAAAAATGCTCTATCAGTTTCTTATCTTCATCACTTGAAACTGATACACTTTTTTGTGTCTTCATCGCGGTAAGCACAATTCCAGCTTTATGACAGGCATCAATTGCCTTTTGCATCAAGGGGTCTTTTGTCAGACGGAAGTTATAAGTAGTAAGTATCGCATCAACCCACCCGAGTTTCGACGACTCAAACAAACTTTTTGCCATATTGCCATGTGTTGTGAAACCAAAGTATTTGATAACACCTTTCTTTTTGGCATTCTCTGCCCATGTTTTAAGCTCATCTGTAAGCTGCGAAGCATCGCTCAAACCATGCACCCCATAGAACACATCTATATAATCAGTGTTCATTTTTTTCATCGAAGCCTGGAGTTTTGCCTCCATACCTGCCGCATCGTGTGCTCCAGATCCCTTCGTTGCAAGAAATATTTTCTTTCTCATATTGGGATTTGCAGCGAAATACTTCCCTATGCAATCTTCACTATTTCCATTAGTGTAAACCGGAGCAGTATCCCAATAGTTTATGCCCCATTTTAAAGAGCTCATGAGAATAATAGAATTTTCGAGGCCAAGCTGTATTGCGCCAAGTGACAGCAATGGAACATCAGGACCTGATTTGCCGAACTTTCGTGTGGGGACCTGAGGAGTTTCCCCCTGTTTGGCCGTACTGTTAGGCTCATTCGAATCCGCATTTGCCTTGGATGCTAAAACCGAACCTAACCCTGCCGCGCCGATTGTCCTTAAAAAATTTCTTCTATTTAATTCGCTGCTCATCGACATCACTCCATATACATTTCCATAGTTTTAAGTTTTAAACTTAAAGTTTTAAACTATTGACATTATAACATTAATCTTCTATCTGTGCTCCTTGTTTCTCCTTCAGCGCTTACGCGAATCGCCCTTGTGCCGCTGACCGGGCATTCGTGCTCGCATACTCCGCAGCCGATGCACTTTTCGATATCCACACAAGGCCTTTGCAAAAGCACTTGAATTTCAGCTTTAGCAGCTGAAGGAATTTTTACTTCGGAAACGCTTCGTTCCCCGCTTCGGAAAATGCCTATCGAAGCAGCGGTATTAGAGGAGATTTTGAATCTGCTGCCGCTTTCAAAAAGGATATAATAATCACCTGTGTTGAATTTACCCGCTGATATGCTTTCACTAATTTCTATTGTATCGTCCTTGATTTCTTTAATTGATACCGCACCATCTCTAACAGTTGTAAAGGTATCTTTTGTATAAATAGCTTTTGGACTAACAGGGCATACCTCCTGGCAAACAAGACAAGGCCTGTCCATCGCCCAGGGCAGGCACCTGCCATGGTCAACGAATGCCGTTCCCAATTTTATTGCTCCGGCCGACTCGAAATCGCCAAGCCCTCTTTTCTCATCGAGCGTAATCGGTCTGATTGCCGAAGTAGGGCAAACCTGGCCGCATGCAACGCAATTCAATTGACAGCCGCTTGAACCAATTCTATTGTTCAAAACCGGTGTCCATAATCCTTCAAGCCCCTCTTCAATACCCGCCGGCTGGATTACATTTGTCGGACAGACCCGCATACATTGCCCGCATTTAAGACACCTTTTGAGAAATTCCGGCTCGGCCAACGCGCCTGGCGGACGGATTACCCCTGAATACCAGTTCGATGCGGTTTTCCCCGCAAGTCTGACAGCAGGAATAACCAAAACTCCGCTTGCAAATGACAATAAAACCCCCCTTCTCAAGGCATCAACCTGAGTCTCGCCTGCTAATGAAGGAATGGTTTGGTAAGCAATGAGCTCATCTCTGCAATCATCACGGCAGTTAAAGCAAAGCACGCATTCTGCTATTTTGATATTGCCGGCCGGCTCGCAGCCGCCCTCACATGCCTTTTCGCATACTTTGCAATTGATACATTCTTTTTTGTTTTTGCCGATTCGCCAGATTGAAAACCTGCTTATTATCCCTAAAAGTGCCCCTGTAGGACAAATAAACCGGCAGAAAAACCTCGGTATCACAAGATTAAGTAATACCGCCGCTGCAAATATACTTAATATTAGCCAGCCATATTCGTAGAAACGTGCATTGTTCGAAGTTATACCTCTGTCAAAGATTGGAAGCAGCACAAGCTGAAATGAACGTGTGACTAACGGAATTGGATCAAGCAGCCCTGTCTGCAGGGAATTGGCCAATGAAGGAAACGCCGCCATGCTCAAAAACAAAAATAAAATGAAATATTTTATCTTCTGGGCTTTGCGATATTTATTGAGCCTGATTTTCTCAGCGGCTTTCTTGCCTCGGTTGCTGATGTATCCGACAAACTGATGTATCGCCCCAAAGGGACATATCCATCCGCAGAAAAATCGACCAAAGATTATCGTTAAAATGACTACACCCAATGCGCAGTGCAAAGGCCAATAGAATTTTCCTGTTGAGAAAATCGTGCCAATAGCAACAAGAGGGTCGAGCTGCAAAAACCAGTTAATCGGCCAATTGCGGATTTGCCAGAATTTGTCCCCTACTGTTGCGGCAATACAAAACCACACAAACAGCACAAAAAAGAACACTTGGTTTATTCTTCTAACTGTCGTTATCTTCATATTATTCCATGGACATCCCGGCCCTAACTGGTTTCAACGACTCGTAATCTATTGATCCCGCCCCCGCCTTTTGGGCGAGTGCCAGGTACGGTAAATCGGCGGGCTTTAAATCCAGCAGAGAACATCCGAATGCATCAGCCGCGACCATATCGCAGCTTGCAATCATCGTATTTGTTTTTTTAAGGTCAGAAACCGAGCCGCCAGTCGGCCCATTTGTCATCATTGTTTCCGTGCCATCCAGAATCACTAATGTCGGCTTTACCAGCATCGCAAGCTCGGAGATTATACCGTTGATATCCTGATGAAATAAATTTCGCCTGCCTCCGAGAAGTCCATACCAGTTCTTCATTGTCATCGAGGCCACGCTCTTATTGTGATTTTTCAATGGAGCTATGCCAATAAGCTTGTTTGCCCCGGCAAACGGCCCGCAATAAACAGGCCAATCCTTAATCAATGAACCGCCTGCAAGGGTCTGCCCAATGAAATACGAATCTTTCGGCATAACCACTTCAGCCCCCGCTGCTGAAGCTGCCTTTCCAATGCCGCTAATAGTAAAGCAGCTCGCCGGATTATTTATCGAATTATCGCTGACAATAACCTTCTTTGCTTTGGCAACGTAACACAATTTAACAATCGCGGTAATCACATCTGGATGTGTTGTAGCCCCGAGAATCGGCGGAGTAGCGAAACCTGCGTTAGGTTTTACTGCAACAATGTCTCCCGGTTTTACAAATCTTTCGATGCCGCCGAGCAGCTCAATCGCCTGGGTTGCCGTTTTAATCCTGTCCTGGCCATTGACAATACTTATAATCTGACCATCTTTACGAGGAATTGAAAAGTCCGGCAATCCCTTTAAAATAGAGTTTTGGATTGTCTCTATTTTCCCGCTCGGCCCTTTTGGGTCATAGAGCCAGCGTGCGATACCAACGGCGGCAGCGATTGAAGCGGCCGCTTTTGCCCCGCGGACTAGTAATTGACGGCGACTGGAATTTAACTGATTTGGTTCAGCCATTAATTTCCCTTAATCGGCTAATTAAAACCTCCGCCGCTTTTTCTGCGGCTTGTTTATTATCTGCCTCGTGAATACCTGCGACAAATTCATCAGCCGGAAAAACGATCTCGAAAGCTCCGTAAAAATCTACAATTGATGCACCGGCTGATTTAAGAATGTCACTATCGACCGAAACGGCTTTAGCCCCGTTTGTTATCAGAAAATCATAATAATTCTTTGCGACCGCCTTCGCCTCATCAGCGTCTTTGCGTTTACTTAAAAATATCGAAACTGCTTTTCCGTTTACTTTATAACTCGCCGAATATGTATCTGTAAGTCCATCGAATCCAAAGGCATTATCAATCTGAAGTTTCCAGCTTCCAGCAACAGTTCCTTGCGGGAAATATTCCAGTTCGGCTATTTTTTCAGAGGCCGGCCTTTTTGCTGACAAATTCGTTGCCATCTCCTTCATCCCATTTACCAGTTCGTTGGATTCAGCCGAGCCAATCATTTCGATATAATTTTTGCCCGATGATATACAAATCGCATTACCTGCTAAGTAACCGAAGGTATTTGCGCCAAGGTCATTAAAATCAACCGCATCAGGACGTTTTTGCCTGCTGTAAACCGAAAATGCATTTTTGGCACTATTCATATCATAGATGTAAAGCTCAAAACTCAAATCGGAATTAGTTTTAGCCGCAAATCGCTGTGTATCGAGTTTGACAAAACCGGTTTCCTGATACATCGGTGCCTTGCCATTTATTTTCTCGTAAAGATTATCGTAGTTATACGTCTCAGAAGTTCCTATTGCTGTAAAATCCCCTTCCGATTCATCATTACCGGCTGTAGAAATGCCGAACCTGGACATATTATAATCTTGCGAAATGACATAGATGCCGATTGCAGTGGCAATCATAATAACTAAAATCAATATGCCGATAGCAGTTTCGAATGTCCTTGCACGGCCGGAATTTTGATGCATAAAATCAAATATCCCGCTTTATCGGGATTACCCCAGAATCGATGATCAAAATCAATTAAGCAAGTGGTTTATTATACTTTTTTACCATTCTCATGTCAAATTTACAGCATAGTTGAAATTTATACGCGATACAGTATCATATTGATTATGAAATCTTATTTAGGAAAGAGAGTATGTTTATGAAAAATTTAATAGTGATTATCTCAGTCATCACAATTATTATTTTTAGCAAAGCTTTTGCTGCATCGGAATCTGAACGTCAACCGGCGGATTCAAACGCACAAGGCAAAGCCCCATTTCGCCTGGCGATTGCCGGCCTTACTCACGACCATGTCCACGTTCTGCTGAGGGAGCTTCCCCATCGCAAGGATATTACCCTCGTCGGCATAGCTGAACCAAACGCCAAATTATCCGAAAATTACGCGGCAAGATTCCACCTTGCGCAATCGATTATTTATACTGACCTCGAAAAAATGCTTAATGAGACCAAACCGCAGGCAGTGGTAATTTATACGAACACCTTCGAGCATTTACAGGTTGTCCAAACCTGTGCCGCACATCATTTAGATGTGATGATGGAAAAACCTCTGGCCGTTAGTAATGAAGAGGCCGCGGCTATAGCCGAAGCCGCGAAAAAAGCCAAAATACATGTCCTTGTAAATTACTGGACAACGTGGCAATCCGCAAACGCTCCAATGAAAGACGCGATTGAGCAAAAGACAATCGGTGAGATTCGCAAAATGGTTTTCTACAAAGGCCATTCCGGCCCAAAGGAAATCGGCTGCTCGCCCGAATTTTTCAATTGGCTTACCGACCCCGAGCTTAATGGGGGCGGAGCACTTTTCGATTTCGGCTGCTATGGTGCAAATCATGCGACATGGTTTTTGAATAATCAAAAGCCAATATCTGTGAACGCCGTCACCCGCCAGACAAAGCCCAATATTTACACAAAGGTTGATGATGATGCGACCATTATTATAAATTATCCAAATGTCCAGGTTGTTATCATGGCCTCATGGTCATGGCCCTACGGCAGGGACGATATTGAAATCTACGGCACAAAGGGCTCGATAAAAACCTCGGATGGGAAAAACGTCTTTATACAAATTGATGGCAAACCACAGCATAAAATCGATGTCAAATCTCCCCAAGCTCCCTATAGTGATTCTTTGACCTATCTGACCGCTGTGGTAAACGGTGACATAAAACCGCTGGAATTGGCATCTCTTGAGAATAATATGATAGTCACTGAGATTCTATGCGCCGCCCGTGAAAGCGGCAAATCGCATGAGACAATCAATCTAAAATAATTTTTACACACTTAAAGGCAGCGATTCTTTATCAGTTTTCTTGCGTGAAAGCCTTTTTCTAAGGGCTTCCATATAAACATAGAAGACAGGAGTAATAAACAGCGTAAGTGTTTGCGAGAACAATAGTCCCCCTACTACGGCAAGACCAAGCGGCCTTCGCGATTCGGCTCCTGCACCATACCCCAGCGCTATGGGCAGGCCCGCCATTAATGCTGCCATAGTTGTCATCATAATCGGACGAAATCTAATAACGCATGCCTCGATAATCGCATCGTGAGGATTTTTGCCCTCCGTCCTTTGTGCATCAAGAGCGAAATCAATCATGATGATTCCGTTTTTCTTTACGAGGCCGATTAGCATTATGATTCCGACAAATGCATAAATTGAAAGGTCTGTCCCAAATATCATAAGCGTGACAAGCGCGCCGAAACCCGCGAAAGGCAGGGCTGAAAGGATTGTCAGCGGGTGAATAAAACTCTCATATAGAATTCCAAGCACAAGATATATCACAAGAATCGCAAAGAGCAAAAGAAGTCCAAGCCCGTGCATCGATTCCTGGAACGCCTTTGCTGTCCCCTGGAAGCTGGTTGTTATTGCCGCCGGTATTGTTTCACGCGCAATCTGATTAATACTGTCAACGGCCTCGCCCAGCGGCTTGTCGGGCGCAAGGTTAAAAGATATTGTAACGGCCGGAAGCTGTCCCTGGTGATTTATTGTAAGAGGACCCACCCCCGTAGTCACATTGGCAACCGCGCTTAAAGGCACAAGCTGATTATTACTCGAACGGATATAAAGCATATCCAGGGCCGAAGGATTAATCTGAAACTCAGGTTTCAATTCGGCTATAACCTGGTAATCATTATTGGGCGCCAAAATTGTCGATATTTCCCGTGAGCCGTACGCGCTGTAAAGCGTATTTTCAATCTGCTGCGCGGTCAGGCCGAAACTGGCTGCCTTGTCCCGCAAAATTTCTATATTTACCTGCGGATTTTTTATCTGCAAATCACTGGTTACATCCAGAACGCCGGGGATAGTTTGTATTTTTTCCTTTATTATATTTGCATATTTATACATTTCTTCAGTATCGGGGCTTTGAAGTGTGAATTGATACATGCTTCTGGAAGACCTCCCCCCAAGGGAAATGGAGGGAGGATTTTGCAGATAAACCTTAATGCCGGGAATCTGGTTGAGCGATGAACGCCATATCTGAATTAATTCATCAGCAGAATGTTCCCTTTCTGATTTTGGTTTTAGCCGCATCATAAGAAAGCCCGTATTGCCGCCGGAGCTTCTTGACATAAATGAACTGACTTCTGGTTTCGTCTGGATAACCGCGGCGACTGCCTGCTGATGAGCAAACATATCCTTATAGGAAATCCCTTCGACTGCCTCTGTTGAACCGACTATTTGTGAGCGGTCTTCGCTCGGCAGAAATCCTTTTGGAATCGCATAAAACAGATAAATCGTGCTTACGAGAATTAAGGCTGAGAAAACCATGGAGGCGTCCTTATGGTCAAGTACCCATCTAAGCCAGCGTTCATATGTATTGACGGATTTATTGTATACGCTTTCTGTAAAATTGTATGCCCTGCCGTGATGCACATCATGCTGATGCCTCAAGAATCTGCTTGAAAGCATCGGGGTCAGCGTTAGAGATATCACACCTGATATAAGAACTGCTACACCGATAGTGACGGCGAATTCCTGAAACAGCCTGCCTATGATGCCGCCCATAAATAAAATAGGAATGAAAATGGCCGCAAGTGATAAAGTCATGCTGACAATCGTAAATCCTATCTCTCTTGCGCCATCAATGGCGGCCTTGTATATGGGTTTACCCATCTCCGAATGGCGGACTATGTTTTCCAGCATTACAATCGCGTCATCAACTACAAAGCCAAGCGAAAGCGTCAGCGCCATAAGCGACAGGTTATCGAGGCTGTAATGAAGCTGGTGCATAGCCGCAAACGTCCCAATAATAGAGATGGGCAGGGCGAGACTTGGGATTATTGTGGCCGACATATTCCGCAAAAATAAAAATATCACCAGCACAACCAGCACAAGCGTCAGAACAAGAGTAAATTCAACATCATGAACCGATTCTTCAATGGAGACCGATCTGTCAAAAAGAGTGTTTATCGTAACTGAAGCAGGAAGCTGGTGATAAAATGTCGGCAAAAGCGCCTTAATTGAATTTGCTACTTCGACGGTGTTGGTTCCCGGCTGACGCTGAATAGCAAGTACTATTGACTTGCTTTGTCCCTCTCTATCGCCGTACCATGCTGCGACTTTATCGTTTTCGACACTGTCATAAACATTAGCGACTGCTTCGAGCCGGACTGGCGCGCCATTTCGATAAGCAACTATTATAGGCCTGTATTCTTTGGCTTTCAGCAATTGCCCTGTTGTCTCTATGGTATATGCCCATTTAGGACCATATAGAATACCGGTAGGCATATTCACATTAGCATTTGAAACAGCATCCGTTACCTCATTTAGACCGATTCCTCTGCTTGCCAGCTCCATGGGGTCAATTTGTATTCTTACAGCATATTTTTGAGCGCCGTAAACCGATACCTGCGCTACGCCGCTGACCATTGAAATTTGCTGAGCCATAAGCGTTTCGCCGTATTCATTTAGCTCTGATAACGGCAGCGTCGGGCTTGTAATCGCAAGGAAAAGGATCGGCTGGTCTGCCGGATTTACCTTACGATAGCTGGGCGGGTTCGGAAGGTCCGAAGGTAAGCGCCTCGCCGCCTGCGATATTGCGGCCTGAACATCCTGAGCGGCCGCATCGATATCACGGTCTAAAGTAAATTCAAGGGTAATCTGTGTGTTGCCCAGCGAGCTTACCGATGTCATAGAACTGATACCTGCTATCGTTGAAAATTGCTTTTCCAGCGGAGTCGCAACTGATGAGGCCATTGTCTCGGGGCTGGCTCCCGGCAATGAAGCGGAAACATTTAGCACTGGATAATCGACATTGGGCAAATCGTTGACGGGGAGATTCATCACTGCGGCAACACCGAAAATAACGATAGCCGACATGACAAGTGTAGTCATAACCGGCCGGTTTATAAATAAATCAGTAAATCCCATCGATGATGTGGCTCCTATTTCTGCTCTGTGTTTTTAATCTGGACCTGAACACCCGGCAGCAGGTTTATCTGACCATCAGTTACAACCGTTTCACCGGCTTCGAGTCCCTCAACTGCTGAGTCACCGTCTAATCGTCTTACGACTTTAACGTTCCTCATTTCCACAGTCGTATCCGCCTTAACAATAAAAACATGCTGACCGGTCTGGCTTGTCTGAACCGCCTGTGAAGGCACGACTATCACATTGGGCTCCTGAGCCAGTATTAAACTGACATTAACAAATTGCCCCGGCCATAAATTCGCGTCATTATTTTCAAATGTGGCCCGAAGGCGAACTGTTCCAGTATTGTTATCTATAGAATTATCAATGAAAGTCAAAACTCCATTTGACATCTCGCCGGATTGATTCATGCTCGTTGTGACCTCCAGAGGCCCTTGTGACATATATTTGCGTATTCGCTGAAGATATTCCTGAGGAACAGTAAAAGATACATAAATCGGCTTAATTTGATTTATAGTTATAATTGTTATGTCATTTTGCTTTACGAGATTGCCTTTATCAACCTCCAATGTCCCGGCAATACCATCAACAGGCGATTTTATATAACAGTATTCAAGCTGCAGTTTCGCAGATTCCACTGCAGCCTTTCCTGCTTCAATGCTTGCCTGATATGTATTTGCCAAAGTCACTGCCTGGTCATACTGCTCCTGTGACGCAAATCCCTTTTTAAGCAGTTCTTCCTGCCGCTTAAGTTCGGTTTGTGCCAGTTTCAACTGGACCTCGTCTTTATTAAGGTTTGCCTGCACTGCTTTGAGTACCGCCTCAAAAGGACGGGGGTCTATAGTCAAAATCACATCATTTTTTTTAACCATTGTGCCTTCTGTAAAATTAACATCGGTCAATATCCCCGTAACCTGCGATTTTACAGCGATAGTAGAATATGCCTCGACGGTCCCGAAGTTTTTGATTTCAATCGGGACAGTTCTTTGTTCAACTTTCGTAATTAGTACAACAGGAGGCTGTTTGCGGGGCTGAGCTTTCTTTGAACAGGAAAAAGTGGAAAGCAAAAGCGCCATTAAAACAAATCGGCATGTGTGCCTGCAAAGTATATCTAAACTATCTGTGTTATTATGCATAAAGTTCCTCAATACTCTTTTTTTACATCTGCATCAGTTATGAAGTTAATGGAGGGCAGCTGAACAGGTTCTGCGCCCGGGCTTGCTATCCCGCGGCGGGCAAGAAGCGACCCATCCATTCGATAAAGCTCGACATAGGCATTAAGTGTGCTTATAACCGCGTTTACCTCAGCAATCTGGCTTAATAAATAATCCCGCTCTGCCTGGGCGACAAACAAAGATGTTGATGTCCCCACCCGGAATTTTTCAATTTCAACATTAAGTTTTTCCTGCTGGAGTTTGCGGCTGACCTTTGTCGCTGAAACCTGCTGATGCGAGCGGATTAATTCCTGATGAGCGCTTCTTACATCAACTTCTATCAATTGAATTAAATTGTTTAAGGCCTCCTGATGCTGCTGCTTTGTAAAAGTCGCACGATAGTTCGCTGCCCTTGCCGCTCGATTAATCGGAGGATACTCAAATACTGCACCAATCATCGCATCATAATCATCCTCGTTAGTGATACGGCTGAAGCTTTTGCTGAATGAATCTGAAAAACCGGTTTTACCTATCGTGGCGAAAAGGTCCAATCTGGGCAATAGTCCGTTTCGCGTCTTAACCAGCTCAAGCTCATCCCGCAGCAAAAGAAGTTTCGCCTGGTTCAGTTCCGGCCGCATTCTCATCGCAAGATTAACATGGAGTTCCACATCTTCCGGCTCGGCATTTGGAGCGGCTGGGGTGCTATCAAGAATAATGTCCCTTTTCAAAATATTGCCCCCTCTTGCATTAAGAAGTCTTGCCAGATTCAGCCGGACCTGCACCAGATTGCTCCTGGCATTTATCAGCAATTCTTCTCTCAATGCAACTTCAGCCTCTGCGGTATATATTTCACTTTTGGCAAGAACGCCTAGATTGATTCTCTCCTGTGTTTCTTCAAGCTGTTTTTTCGCTATCGAAAGCGAATCTTCAAATATCTTTATCCTCTGACCGGCTAACGCATAATTCCAGTAAGTTTCTTCTATTTGTGCGGCAAGAGATTCAGTGAAACCGCGTAATTCATATTGTGATGTCCGGACATCAATTTTAGCCTGATTGACGCTCGCTAAATTTACTCTCGGTCCCAAGCCCCTCAATAAAGATTGTGTCGCAGTTAATCCGATTCTCGAACTAATAAAAGCCTCATCGAGGAAAGAGCCGGTTAATCTATCCGTGCTGCCGGTCAATGCGAGATTTGTCCCTGTAGGCAAAAATTCCCTTATTGCCGCTTCAGCAGTAAAATCACGTTCTGTTTCAGAAAAAGAACCTAAACCCGGTCTCGGCATCGTTTCAGATCTTGTGTTTGATTGTGATACAGTTGCTAAAAGACTTGGGTCAAATAATGCAAGTTCCCGCTGAACAAATGTCCTCTGAATCTGCGGATTAAATCTCTCCACAGCGAGTGATTTATTATTTTCAAGTGCCATAAGCAGAGCGTCTGTTATAGTCACAATTACAGGTCCCGCATTTTGGTCATTATACTCGATAATTGGCGTTAAAAATTTTGCAGCATCCGCAATATTCGGTTCAGCAGTTTGAGATGGCCCTATGTAATCTTTCGAACTGGTTAATTCCATCTTCTCGCAGGAAAAACCTGCCGAACAGCCCAAAATAGCTGTAAAAACATAAATAAATCTCAATATTAACTGTTGTCCATTCATAGTCATAGCCATTGGGTTAAACCGACAGACTGACTTTCTCAGGCAGATGCCTGCCTAAACACATGCATCCGGTAAGATTGGTTCGATAATATTACCCTTTTTCGCCTAAAAAGTCAAGTTTCAAGTCCTTATCAAATCACCACATGCACCTCCTGCGCATTAATTCTATATCGAATTAATTTCTATCTCACTCAAGGAGTTTTGACTGTAAAATAACGGCGTATCGCCAGCCTGAAAATTTAATTAAACTGACTTTTGCTAAATGCTATACTGGACAGTTTTGGAGATGATAAAATGTTTGAACATACAAATACAATTTCCTTGTGGTGTGCCATTTTGATTGGGATTGTCACCACCTCAACACCGGCTGTATTTGCCAAACACAATACCATCAAGGTTGCTATGTGCCAGATATTTATTCTTGATGGCGACAGAAGCGGCAATTTGGTTCGGATTGAAAACGCAATAGCCGAGGCGAAGGACAATGGTGCGGATATTATCTGTCTGCCTGAAAGCGCAATTCTGGGCTGGGAAAATCCAAACGCCCACAAAAGGGCCTGCCCTATTCCGGGTGACGATTCAAATAAAATGTGTGAATTGGCGAAAAAATATCAGGCGTATCTGTGCGTAGGACTCGATGAGAAAGATGGAGATAAGCTCTTCGATTCGGCGATACTCATTGACGATAAGGGACTAATTCTTCTTAAGCACCGCAAGTTAATTGTTTTGCCTGAATTGATGGAGCCGCCGTACACTGCTGCCCGGGACGTCAACGCCATCGTTGAAACAAAATTTGGCAGGATAGGGCTGCTTATTTGTGCCGATACTCATGAGGACAAGATTTTGAAGCAGATGGCAAAATTGAAACCTGACCTGCTGCTTGTGCCGTATGGTTATGTCGAAGTGGAAGAAAAATGGCCTAAACATGGCCGGCAGCTCCAAAAAGTCGTGAAAAATGCGGCTCTTCGAACAGGTGCAGCCGTCATAGGAACAAATTCCGTTGGCGAAGTAACAAAAGGGCCTTGGGCCGGCAGGGTCTATGGAGGCCAAAGCGTTGCTGCTGATAACACGGGCAAAATCCTGGAAACCGCCAAAGACCGCGATAGAGATGTGAAAATAGTATCCTTAACATTAACAAAATAAGCACTTCTGATTTACACGATGTTCATTGAAATTAATTGATTATTTTTTGCCAAGAGCAGATAATTGTATACGATGGTATTAATTTTTGTTTGATAATCAGGCGAAATGTTCGAACTGCTGAGCATAACTGAAGGACACCCGCTTTTGGGATTGTGGGTCGAAGGATCGACATTCTGGGGTGTGCTGTTTTTGCTGATTATCCTCACTGGCGCAATATTCCATTTCATAAAAAAGCATAAAACTCCTCGAATCACAGAAAACGCCGAACCTGCCCGGAAGGATTCCGGCAGTGTTTCCTCTGTAGAGCCAAACGGCGCAAATATTGCTTTGTGCCAGATATTCATTATCGATGGTGACAGGAACGGAAACTTCGTTCGCATTGAAAATGCTATTGCCGAAGCAAAATCAAAAGGTGCCCAGTTAATCTGCTTTCCCGAGGCGTCGATACTCGGCTGGCTCAATTCCGATGCCTATTTCAGAGCCTGCACTATCCCGGGACCGGATTCCCAGCAGCTTTGTCAATTGGCTCAAAAATACAGTGTCTACATTTCTATAGGCATTGAGGAATTAGAAACAGGAAGGTTATTTAATAGCGCTTTGTTGATTAACGACCAGGGCCAAATACTGCTTAAACACCGTCAGATTAATATACCTCAAAAACTTATGCCTCATCCTTATACCCCCGCTAATGAAAACGATATTAAAATTGCAAATACGAAATTCGGCAAAATCGGCCTGCTTATATGTGCCGATACACATCGTCAGGACATTCTTGACCGAATGACTGAATTTAAGCCGAATTTGCTCTTAGTTCCATACGGTTACGCCGAAAATGAGCAAAAATGGCCGGGCCATGCAGAGGAATTTCATAAGGTAGTCGTAAAAACAGCAAAAAGGACTTCTGCGGCGGTAATTGGAGTCAATCCCATAGGCCAAATCAGCAAAGGCCCATGGTCTCAAAGAGTTTATGGCGGCCAGAGTATCGCAGTAGATAGAATGGGAAATATAATAGATATAGCCGCTGACCGCGACCGAGATATAAACATTCTGCCGTTAGCGGCAATAAAATGAGCATAATGTCGGCTATCGGCGTATTATAAAAGTAATCTTCACGATTGATTATTGCCGAATTATTGATTATTATACTCTGCACCCCCCTGCTTCGCTTTGCGAAGCAAAGCGTGGGGGCGTGCGTAGAGTAAAATTTTAAGGGAGCCAAGATGTTCGAATATGCACAAAATTTACTGGCCTGGACGCCTGGGACAACTGAATGGATTATAATCCTTGTTATCGCTTTGCTGCTGTTCGGCAAACGCCTGCCGGATGTCGCTCGTGGTCTGGGTAAAAGTTTTACAGAGTTCAAAAAAGGCCTTAGTGAAGCACAGCAGACCAAAGATGATTTAACTAACGAAGTATCAAAAGTCAAAGACGAGATTGTTAATGAGGCGAAAAACGCTTCCGGAGTAAACGGAATTAGCAAGACTTAAGTGCTTCGATTATTTTAGCATCTCAAGTTTACATGTTTGAAATGGCCGACACCATTAACAAAATTGACCCCATTGATACAAGTATGACACTAGGGGACCATCTTGAGGAACTCAGATTGCGAGTAATTCTTGCTCTCCTGGGACTCGGGATAACGGTCGCTTTGTGCCTGTTTTTCGGGACCTTCATTATCAAATTCATTGAAAAACCTTATATCGAGGCAATGGGAACCGAGGCACGCCTCCAGAGTTTGGCGCCTGCGGATGGATTTACAAGCTATATGGAAATATCCGCAATGGCCGGAGTAGTTTTGGCTTCCCCATGGATATTTTACCAGTTATGGATGTTCGTATCTGCGGGATTGTACCCCAATGAAAAACGTTATGTCTATATCGCAGCCCCCTTCTCGGCAGGTTTATTCATGATAGGCGCCCTGTTTTTCGTCTTTCTAATCGCTCCCGTCACTCTGAAATTTCTTGTCATTTTTAATAAACAGGTGCTCGGCGTAGATTCCAATTTCACTTTTCAAAACTATGTCTCCTTTATAACTATAATGATGCTTATTTTCGGCATCGCTTTTCAGACACCAATCGCTATTTTCTTTCTTATAAGAACCGGACTGGTTTCCATTCAGGCTATGTCACGCTCAAGAAGATTTGTCATATTTGGAATCGTTATCCTTTCGGCGATAGCGACACCCAGTTCCGATATGTTTTCACTTCTATCCCTTGCGATACCTTTATATCTGCTTTTTGAATTTGGTATTTTGCTGGGCTGGTTTTCGCAAAAACGGGCAAAAGCTCGCGAATTGAAAAGCTAAATATGTTGACCCTGATAAATACTAATACCATGCAGCCGGCGATTGCCCCGGTTGGATTGGATTATATCGCCTCTGCTGCTAAACAAGCCGGTATAGACGTTGATGTCCTCGATTTATGCCTGTGTGAAAACAGGGAGCAAGCCCTAAAAGATTACTTTAGTAATCACAATCCCCAACTTATTGGATTATCATTTCGAAATGTTGATGACTGTTTTTGGCCGAGCTGCCAGTGGTTTGTCCCCAGATTAGCTGACCAGATAACGGCTATTCGCAAAATATCAGATGCCCCGATTGTCGTCGGCGGAGTCGGTTTTTCGATTTTCGCCCCGGAAATTATTGAATATACAAAAGCCGATTTCGGCATACGCGGTGATGGCGAGCAATCTATAATCTCCTTGTACGGCCAATTAATTGGAAAAATGCAATTCGAAAAAGTTCCGGGTTTGACATGGCGGCATAATGATAAAATCATCACTAACAAACCTCTTTGGATTGAACCTATATCATTATCATCAACCCGGGACGCTATTGATAATAGAACTTACTTTAATCTGGGCGGCCAGATTGGCATTGAAACAAAGCGCGGCTGCGGTCATAATTGTATTTATTGTGCTGATAAAATAAGCAAAGGGACTTTCGTCCGCGTCCGGCCCCCTGCCGAAGTCGCCAATGAAGCCGAATCACTTCTTGCAAAAGGTATAGATGTCCTGCATATCTGTGATTCAGAATTCAATGTCTCACGCGATCATGCCTGTGCAGTTTGTGAAGAATTTGTCCGGCGGGGATTAGGCAATAAATTAAAATGGTATGCCTATATGGCGGTTTTGCCCTTCGATGCCGGGTTAGCTGCAATTATGCGAAAGGCTGGCTGCGTTGGAATTGATTTCACCGGAGATTCCGGCTGCAATGCTATGCTCAGCTCTTACCGCCAGCGTCATAGAACAAACGACCTCGCTAACGCGGTAAAATGGTGCAAAGATAATAATATTACGGTGATGATTGACCTTATTTTCGGCGGTCCGGGAGAAACCTCGGCAACAACAAAGGAATCTATCAACTTCATAAAAAAAATAAATCCTGACTGCGCTGGTGCCCCCCTTGGTGTCAGAATTTACCCCGGAACTGATATGGCGATTACAGCTTCTGCCGAAGGACCGATGGAAACTAATCCTAATATTAAGCGAAAATATGAAGGTCCTGTTGATTTATTCAGGCCTACTTTTTACATCTCTGGTCTCATGGGCGAAAATCCCGCAAGATTGATAAAAGAAATTATCGCAGGTGACAAGAGATTCTTTGAACCCGTAGATGAAACCGATAAAGCGCTTACTGACCACAACTACAATGACAATACCGAGCTTGTCACTGCGATTAAAAACGGTTCACGAGGCGCCTACTGGCACATCCTTCATAAACTACGCAGCTAATCCCTCTTTAAGCAGCAGGAAATCTTTCTGAAGCGATTAACATCGGTATAAAAAGAACCGATAAAATATCTGAGGATTTCTTGGAAATTTCTTATTGTTTCATACATTTTATGTTGGAGTCAATAAAAAACTGTATTGTTTTTTATAGGATCAATTGTCCCATAAAATCGTTTTTTTATCACTCAAAACATGAAATATAGAAATTCCAAATTCAAAAAAGGCTTCACAATTATTGAATCAATGATAGCGATTGCCATATTGGTTATCGGCATTCTTGGTGCATCCGCCTTCCGCTATCATGCTTCATTAAGTGCCCGAAGGACAGATTTGCATTCTACTTCCGCGCGAATTGCAATGCTGCTTTGTGAGGGCTGGACAGGCGTAGGAGGCGCTGTTAGTTTTAATCCGATAAACACATTAGTCCCTGATGTTAATATCTCTGCAGGTCTTGGTCCTACAAAACCTGATGAGTTTAGCCCTTTAGGCAGCTATAGAATTCTTCTCGAAGGCAATGATTACTATGCTACCATGTCTTATAAAAATATAGCCGCAGATTTAAGGGCCCTTAATGTAATCGTAGCATGGGACCAATTCGGTAACGGGACAGGACTATTCACAAAAACGAACAAACTTTATCGTCTCACAACCTATGTTGAAAATCCCAATTGAAAAAACACCCTTATGATGATAAATAATTTAAGAAAATCATTTAAAAAATCAGGATTGACGATCATCGAAATGATGCTTTCCACAGTTATAAGCTGTATCGCTGTTTTGGGTATTGGAATAGCTATGTCCGACAGCACTAAAGGTTTTAATCAGCTGTATAACCGCGTCTATTCGGATGTAGTTGCTGAGAGTCATTCAGCCAAAAAGATGTTCGATTCCATGGTCCGCCGGTCAAACTGTTACAAAGCACTTTTGGATGACGATGAATTGGGAGTCGAAGTTCAATATTATTCAGGTCCATCCGCCGCTTTCCCTGACTTGTATACCTATTTTTATTATGAAGATACCCATCTTTATGCCGAATACGGAAGACTCGTAGGCGGAGCAAAGGAAATACTCGATAGCAGAGCTGTATGCGGAAACGTTCAGAGCTGTCTATTTAAGCAAACAGGCCGTTCATTGCAAATGGTATTGACTCTGAGCGACGGCTCGCACCAGATAACTACTGTAACTTCAGCAGTAATGCATAATTGAGAGTATGACTATGAACGCCAGAAAATTAAAACGCGGCTCAGTATTGTTGCTGATTCTCATTATTGTGTTATTCATGATGGTAATAGGTGTCGGGGTTCTGGCACTTAGTTTTCACGGCCGTATGGCCTCTGTCAGGGCTGGTTCAGAAATAGCCGCCCGCTGTGCAGCTGATGCCGCTGTTGGACATGCAATCTATCGATTAAATCAAAAAATTAAAATCAAACCTTGGGATGAATCAACTCTTGACGACATATCAGCCTTAAATATGGAACTGCCGAACTGTGATGCGGCTTACGATTATTCAGTTTCAAATATCGGCGGTAACTACGTTATTAATACAACCGGCAGAGCAGGCAATAGCACACGCAATATCGAAGCAGTTTTGCGAATTCAAAGCGTCTTCGATTATGCCCTCTTTGCCAAAGACCTCCTCGAACTTAAAAACTCTGCCTTTATAACCTGGGTAAATAATCAGCCTGATGACTGGCCTATGCAGATCGGGACCAATAGCATCAATCCCGGCGCTATAACCCTTATGAGCACAACAACAATAAACGGTGATGTTCTTGTCGGAGTCGGAGGCGATCCCAATTCCGTCATCGATGCAAAATCAGGCGTAACTGTTACCGGAACCCAACATGCAATGTTCTCCAAAGTCGTCTTTCCTTCCGTAACTGTCCCAGATTCGCTTCTAATTGCGAAATCCGAAGGGACCCTCAATGTTCCAAATCCAAAAGACACGCGGACTATAAGCATATCAGCCAAATACGATAAAATAGATTTACGTAACGGCAAATCCTTGATTATTGATGAGCCGGTTACACTTTATATAACCGGAGATGTCAATCTTGGTTCCAAATCGAGTATTGTTATTTCAAATACAGATCCTGACCATGATGCCTCCCTGACAATTTATGTTGGAGGTAATTTTACAAGTAATACTGACTCACAAATTAATAATGAAACCGCTGATGCTCGCCGTTTTACATTATATGGCCTCGATTCCTGCCCATCAGTAACAATCAGAAATGGATGTAATTTCTATGGTGCCATATATGCCCCAAATGCATTCATTGACGTTGATAATTCAGGAAATATTTATGGTTCGGTTATAGGCAAGGAGGTTATTCTTCGAAACAGCGGCACATTTAATTACGACACAAATCTAAGGGACAGAACCGTTAATGATGATGCCGTCAGATTCGCGGTAAAAAGATGGGGCGAAGAATAAGACTGATAAGGTGTTCTATGTCACAACTAAATGTTAGAAAAGCAAACACGTTAATTATTGTCCTGATTGCTTCTATAATTTGCGGTATAGTCGGCATAGGACTTCTAACACTTTCTTTAAACGCCCGGATGCATGGAGTTCGTGTAGGCGGAGATATTGCTGCCAGATTAGCAGCCGATGCCGCGGTTGCTCAAGCCGTTTATGCGATGAATCAGAAGTTGAATGTTAAACCCTGGGATAACACAACTTTTCCTTCCGTCACAAACAACAAATTACCAGGCTGCGATTCTTCTTATAATTATACTGTTTCCCATGTAGATGGAGTATATTCAGTCAGGGGAAGCGGCACTGCATCAAAAAGGACCCGTACAGTACAGGCCACACTGCGGCTTTTCAGCCCGTTTGATTACGCGATTTATACAAAAGGCATCCTTGATGTAAAAAGCAGCACAGTAGTTAACTGGTATAATAATCAGCCTGGCGACTGGCCTTTGCAGATAGGCACATGCTCCACTTCCGCCGGCGCGATAACCTTTATGAGCAATGTAACAGTTAACGGTGATGTCCTCGTTGGCGCCGGAGGCGACCCGGCAACTGTTATCACAAGTCACGCAACTACAAATATTACAGGCCAGACTTATCCAATGATTTTTAATCCGACTTTGCCGCCTGTTACTGTCCCTGCCTGGCTTGCAGCCCTGCCGTCAAGTGGTGTCATCGACCATGAAACTGTATTAAACACTTCAGGCCAATACAGCAAAATTACTTTGGGAAATAATGATAAAATCACTGTCACTGAACCAATTTTAATTTATATAACTGGAGATGTCTTTCTCGGTAACAGTGCAAATATTATAATAGGCGGCCCAAATGATACCGATAATGATGCGTCTTTGACATTATATCTTGCCGGCAACCTGGAAGGCAAGTACGCTGCCGGATTTAATAATCTTACCACCGATGCTAAGAAGCT
>CAYSKP010000242.1:0-39454 GCA_964431645.1 uncultured Pirellulales bacterium | reverse complement strand
TAATGACGTTAATGTCCAGTCTGTCTGGCTTGGTGTTATTGTCCCGGTAAAGGGATTAGGAAGCGTAAGGGAATATTTTCCAAGGGCATCACTTGCAGTAGTCTGACCTGTGCTTGCCGAAACGTTGGCTCCCTTGATTCTTACTCCCTGAGCGGTTTTAATATAACCTGAAATATTTATTGCGGTAGGAGCTGGATTCGTAACAGTTACCGAATAATCTTCAGTTTCACCATAATTTCCGTTTTCGCATGGGCTGGGGTTTGATATCCATATTACCTGCGCTCGCATACGTGTTTTACCAAGTACCGCACTCGCAGGCGGTGTTATTGTACCGGTATAAACGGTAATATCAGATGACTGACTTCCGCTCATTGTTATAGTTTCACCCGCATCTGAAAAATCAAAATCCTGATTCCAGTCAATCCAAACTACACATTTCTCATCAGATAAAGAATTTTTTACAGTGACAGTAACGGGATAACTTTTCACTTTTTCCATATCAGTGTTAAGATTTATATAAGATGCATATCCGCCGCTGCAGCTCGTTCCGGAATTATTGATGCTGCCGGCCTGCACTGTCGTAATATAATCGTAACAGTAATTTGAGGGGGCACAATAACCTGTAGAAAATCCTTCGACCACAAAACGAGCCTGCAAAGGCTCATAGTCGAACCAGCCCCAACCATCGACCCATAGTATGTATGATGGTGTTCCAATATCACTTTGACCATCTGAAGGCATCACCGCACTTCCGGTAGCTCCATAATAATCACTGCCGAAGATAATTGCATAGTAGCCAGGGGTAAGGGTTGCTGAAAATGCAACTCGGAAATCCGTGCTGGGAAAATTTGGAGTGAAGGTTACCGAGTTAACTATTTCCGAGGACGTAATAGGATTACCTATTGGCAAACCGTTAGCGCTATTTAACCTGATAATTGCTCCAAAGATGTTACCTGAATCTCGGCAAAGGTGACCGCCAATGGAAGTTACCTGGGTTGTCGAAGAAACATAAAAACGGCTTCCGACAAATTGGCCGTAATCTATACCCCAGCCGTAGGTTTGTCCTGAAGGTCCCATTGTCGCGGATTGAAAAATGACTGCCGCATTTACCGGGATTGAAATTAAGACAATGATTGATATTGCAGAGATAAAAAATGATGACCTCATTTGACTGCCTCCTCTTTTTTAAAATGTAGTAAAACTCACTCCTTTTAAATATTCAATAGCTGTAATCAATTCTTCCTAAGACTTATAATATATCATAATTTTTATTCAAAAGATACTGAATTTTGATGATTTTTAGAGGTAGAAAAAGGGCAGGGAACCACTATTTTAACCTATAAGTTGGAGGTGTGACACTTAATTTAATTTGCCGTTGCCTATGTATTCAGGGACAAGCTCTTTAATTTTTGCAGCTATTAATGTGTGTTCGCCATCTTTTGCCAGAGCTATTAATTCCTCGATTTTCGCACGCAGCCGTTCTCTGTCATTTTGAATATTCTTCCGAATGCCGATCTTTGGATGCCTTGTCTCCTGCATATCCTCGCCTTTTATTGAAAGCTCCTCAAATAGCTTTTCTCCCGGCCGCAATCCTGTAAATTTAATCTCGATATCTTCATCAGGCCTAAATCCGCTTAATGTAATTAATTCTCTTGCCAAATCCACAATCTTTACCGGTTCGCCCATATCTAAAACAAAAATCTCGCCGCCTTTACCCATCGATGCTGCCTGAAGCACTAACTGGCTTGCCTCCGGTATTGTCATAAAATACCGTTTCATTTCCTGATGTGTAACTGTAACGGGCCCGCCCTGTGCAATCTGCTTTTTGAAAATAGGCACTACCGAGCCTTCGGAACCTAATACATTGCCGAACCGGACTGTTACAAAATTAGTCTTGCTTGTTTTGTTAAGATCCTGCACGTATAGTTCCGCAACTCGCTTGGAAGAGCCCATAATACTGGTTGGATTAACCGCCTTATCAGTGCTTATCATTACAAAATTAGTCGCGCCGTACTTATCCGCCGCATCTGCTACTGTCCGGCTGCCTATAACATTGTTCTTTATCGCCTCCCCTGGATTGCACTCCATTAAAGGAACATGTTTGTGTGCTGCGGCATGAATTATGACCTTCGGCTTATATCTATCAAAAATATATTCGACACGTGCTTTGTCGGTAATATCACAGATAATTGCTGTCATTTCGATATCAGGAAATCTTTCTCGAAGCTCACGTTCTATATAAAATAGCGGATTTTCGGCCTGTTCTACAAGCAGCAGCAGTTTCGGTTTAAAATGGCAAATCTGCCTGCACATCTCTGAACCAATAGAGCCGCCTGCTCCGGTGACAAGAACAATCTTGTCTTTTATAAATGCTTCTATGGCCTCCATATCCAGTTGTATTGCTTCTCTTCCGAGTAAATCATTAATGTCAACATCGCGTATCTGAGAAACCTTGAATTTGCCTCCCGCAAGGTCTGTCATCGAAGGCACAGTCCGAAAGCGCACCTTTGTTCCCTCACAGACCTGGACGACTCGCCTTCGCTGGGGTACTGAGGCGGATGGCATTGCGATAGCTACTTCGTCTATGTTTTTATCCTTGCATATCTGCGGCAGCTTTTCTACCGTTCCAAGGACCGGTATATCATGTATCCGCATATCCTGTTTGGCGGGGTCATCATCAATGAACCCTATTACTTCATATTCAGCGACTGCCATTCTGTGAATCTCTCTTAAAAGCGATTCACCTGTATTGCCCGCTCCAACAATCAGGAACCGTTTTAATTTACCTGATTCAACAGTTCGGAATTCCTCATAATAAAGCCGTATCGCCATTCGCAGGCCAGCCAGGAATAATATAGTGCAGAACATATCAACAACGAATATTGCCTGACTAATATCGAATATATCAGGAAATTGTTTTCTTACTGCGGCTATATACAATCCCGCTACCCAAAAACCGAAAAGCAGCATTGTGCTGACAAGTGAAGCTCGAATTATCCCTGTCAAATCCGATATGCCTACATAACGCCACCATCCGCGGTATTGTTTAAATAATCCAAAAACAATGGTTTTGATTACCAAAACGGCAACAAGAAGAGTCGGATATTGTCCGAACAGCCACTCAGACCGGATTTGCATATTTGATGCGATAAGAAATGACAGCAGAAGAGATACCGCAAAGACCGTTATATGCGCTAAAACAATAAATGGTCTGCGAAATCGCAAGACAATGTTAGACGGCAAAAACTCCGCCCCATTTTCACTTTTTTTTGTATATCTATCCCTAGATTCAGTCATATTCAACTATCGGCAGGTTATACAACATGCATAATATACGCTTAATTCTACGAACCGTTTGAAAGATTGTCAAGAAATAGGGGAAGCCTGTTTTATAGGACATAAAGAGGTATTTGCAAAAAATCCATTTTTTTTGCATTAATATCCCTGTTTTTTCACCTCTGCAGTTTCAGTATAAACCTGTTCAATCGGAGTTTCATCTACATGATTACGCATTAATGCATAAATGATTGTATTCGAAGAAAAATAAAAACTGATGATGAATGATGCCACAAGCCCTACGATTATGAGGGCGGAAAGAAAGATTAATGTGGCCGCTGTAGATTCCTGCCATGTGCCTGTATTTGTCGAATAAGACAATAACCTCGAAAAACTTGGTTCAGGCCAGATAGCTGCAATTTTATCAGTTAATCCCTTGGAGCTCTTTGTTATGGCCCCAAATCGCAGCCCCCGATATGTTGACCATAATAATAAAAAAGCAAAGAAGCGGACAAAAATATAACAAATACCACCATAAATAACCGCAATTGCCGTATAAAAAACCAGTCTCCAGGGTCTGGCATAAACATAATTAAATGAACGGCTCACCGCATCCAGGCTGTCGGCCCCATCATATGCTACCGCCGGAAATGTCAGGTTCAAACCTCCGATTATTCCCAAAATCATGGCGGCTATGACTGCTCCTGCAGCTAACGCCGGCAGCATCAAAATCCCGGCCCCAAGTTCGCCAATCCCATAAGGTATATTGCTTATTAAGCCTGCCAGTATTATACAGCTTGCGGCAATAGCGATTATTATCGAAGGGACAATCGGAGTTGTATAAAATTTTAAGAATCTTTTGGTGCTGAAACGCAATGATTCAACCAGGCCGGGCTTCTCATATTGTGCAAATTCCAGCGAAGCTATCCGGCAAATAGCTCCGCCTCCGACTGAAATGATGCCTAAATTTATTATTCCGAAAATTAAACAATAAACCGGATGATATGTTATCACCCATTTTATCGCACGCAGAAATTCCATGATATTGTCCAAAACGCCGAATAAATCGAATCTGAAGATTGCTTTAAGGCAGCCGTGAAATTTCAATATACCGAATCCCCACATAGTCGAAAATACACCTTTTTCATGCTGCATCGTGGAGTTTTCAATATAAGAATTAAACTTATCAGGTGCCGCAAGGTACAGGTTTAACTCTGTTTGTAAACCATTTGAATCCTGTATTGTCCCTGCTGTTTTGGATAAATCCATCACCCAGCCGACCAGCCCTATGGCGGCTATCATCAAAAAAGCTATTATCAGCTTGCTTGGCTGTATTGCCATACGAAAGCTGCGAAATATCTTTGGAAATAACAAGCTTTCTAAAATTCTGGCTGCGGGATTTTCGCCGTCCATTTTGATTCCCTTTCAGCTATTTTTATTCAATAGATGAGAACCTATGATGATAAATAGAATTATTGTCTATATCTCCAGGTTGTCAATGGTTTTTGCTCTTGTCATTTTCTTCATCGGGGCTGCTGCTGTTTTTGTCTTCATCAGCAGCCGGGATTCTGTAGTCGCTATCAAGCCATTTTCCCAAATCAATAAGTTTGCACCTGTTGCTGCAAAAAGGATAGAATTTTTCTTTTCGGCTCGCCTCCAGCATTGCTTTAGCAATAACTCTCTTGCATACAGGACATCTTCTTTTCATAAAATCAATTTACCATTTTTTTAAGGTGCTATAAAGTTTAAAGATGAGTTTACTTAATTGACATAAATTATATATATGCTTATTATCTGCGTAGGAAATCCTACGCCGCCGCAGGCGGATTAATTTGGAGTGACAGAAATGGCCAAGCTTAAAAGCTGGGAGCACCGTTTAAGCGGATCTCCTGATAAACTAATGGTTGATTTTGTAGAGTCGCTTAGCATTGATAAGCGGCTGTATAAGTATGATATTGCCGGTTCGATTGCTCATGCGCAAATGCTCGCAAAACGTAAGCTCATCACCAAGGCAGAATTTGCGAAAATAAAATTGGGTCTCGAACAAATCGGGCGGCAAATCGCTGATGGGAAATTCAAGTTTGACAAGACCTATGAAGATATCCATATGGCTGTAGAAAATGCCCTTATAAAGAAGATAGGTGAGCCTGCAAAGAAGCTGCATACCGGCCGCAGCCGCAATGACCAGGTCGCGACGGATTTGCGGCTTTGGCTTCGCGATGAGATTGATTTTATACAAGAAAAGATAACCGTTCTGCAAAAAACGCTTCTTACGAAAGCAATGGATTATACTGATGCTGTCATGCCCGCATATACCCATATGCAGCGGGCTCAGCCCATAGTAATTGCATCCTATCTGCTAAATTTCATCGAGCAGCTTCAGCGGGATTTTATCCGCCTCGGTAATTGTCAGCAGTTGACAAATATATCTCCGCTCGGTTCCGGCGCAATTGCCGGCTCAACATTGCCTCTGGATAGAAAATTAACTGCCAAAGAGCTTGGCTTCTTTGACATTGCTTATAATTCTATTGATGCTGTAGGGGACCGTGACTTTTGCGCCGAATTCATCTTTGATTGTGCGCTTATATCGATGCATCTGTCACGCTTAAGCGAGGATTTTATAATCTTCTGCTCCAATGAATTCGGATTTATTAAAATCGACGATAGCTTCTGCACATCTTCAAGCATGATGCCACAGAAGCGTAATGCCGACGCCCTCGAACTCGTTCGCGGCAAAACAGGCCGGATTTATGGTGCTCTTATGGGGATGCTGACCTTACTTAAAGCCCTGCCCACCGGCTATAACCGTGACCTGCAGGAAGATAAAACACATGTCTTCACCGCCACTGATACAATCGGCCAGTGTCTCGATATGGTTTCGGCTGTCGTTGCACATACGACGTTCGATACTAAAAAAATTGCCTCTGGCCTTAATGCCGGATTCCTCGATGCGACTTCTTTAGCGGAATATCTGGTCAATAAAGGTATTCCCTTCCGTCAGGCCCACGGCATAGTAGGTTCGCTCGTGTCGCATTGCGAAAAGCAGGGGATTAATCTGGCTGATTTGAAAATTGCGGAATTCAAAAAGTTTTCTCCAAAAATCGAATCGGATGTTTATAAATCTCTAAGTGCGGCCAATGTTGTCTCTAAATATGTGACCATCGGCTCAGCAGGACCAAAACAGGCCAAAGAACGTATCGGCTATTGGCAAAAACAATTTTCAAATCGATGAGTAATGGTGAAGATTTAATTACCAATTGGTTTGCACATCAGCGGAATCTGCCCGCAGAAGATTTTCCCATAGGTATAGGCGATGACATGGCCGAGATACGCCTGTCAGAGGATGCTTCTGTTCTTATCACAACCGATATGCTTCTCGATGGTGTTCATTTTGATTTAAAAACGGCCTCAGTTGAGCAGGTTGGCTATAAAGCAATGGCCGCCAGCCTAAGCGATTGCGCTGCTATGGCAACTATCCCCGTTGCGGCCGTAGTAAGCGTCGGTTTGCCAGAAGGTTTTGGTCAAAATCAGCTTAAAGAGCTTCATTCAGGCATCATAAGCGCTTCCGATAAATTCAATTGCCCCCTTATAGGTGGAGACATAACCAAATGGGCAGATGCAGGTAAATTCGTTATCAATGTTGCAATGCTTTCAATACCGGCAGGTTGTCCGCCGGTTCGGAGAAACGGAGCCAAAATCGGTGATGCAATCTGCGTTACCGGTTCACTCGGCGGGGCACTCTTAGGCAAGCACATTAATTTCACTCCTCGTGTAAAAGAAGCAATTAAAATTACATCATTAATCGAGCTTCACTCGATGATGGATTTGAGTGATGGCCTCAGCAGTGACCTGAATCGTATTTGTTCCCAAAGCAAAGTTGGCGCTGTTATTGAAGCCAAATCAATCCCCATGTCAGATGATGCAAAAAAATCAAATGACCCCTTATCCTCAGCCCTTAACGATGGTGAAGATTTCGAGCTGCTTTTCACTTTATCTGAAAACAGTTGCACCAAATTGTTGAAAAATTGGAATGACCCTGTTGCGATTACAAGAATCGGAACAATTACTGATACAAATAAAATGCAGATAAAAATGTTAGATGCAAAAATCGTTGATTTAAAACCATCCGGATATGACCACTTGAAATGACGATTGATATTACAACAAATTCTGCTGATGAAACAATTGGATTTGGCCGCAAGTTCGGCTTGCAGTTGAAGGGCGGGGAAGTCATCGCTTTAATCGGTCCCTTAGGTTCAGGCAAGACACATCTCATCAAGGGAATTGTCGCGGGTCTCGAAGCCCCGGATGCGGCAAATGAAGTCACCAGCCCCACTTTTGTTCTAGTCAATGAATATGAAGGCCGGCTTCAAATTTATCATATTGATGCATATCGCCTTGAGTTTATTTCGCAATTTGAGCAGATTGGTTTTGATGATTATTGCCATCCCGGCTCAGTTGTCCTTATCGAATGGGCTGATAAAGTTGAGCAGGCTCTGAAAGGAATTAATTACATCAAAATAGAATTATCTCATCTTGGCTCGACAGCCAGAAAAATCAGCATTATAAATGCCCCTGATTACGTCCATATTTAGCGTGCATTTTTATCGATATTTTCGGCCCCTATATTAAAAAAATCTGACATAATGTCCTATATTAGCTCTTATCAAATTTGGAACTTTTCCTTAAACCTTCTATACTTTAATTGAACACAAGCTGCATTCAAAAATAAAACAGGGGGATAAGTTTTATTGAGGGACCGGCTGGGGGACGTTGGGATTGGCTCTATACAAGCAAATTTCCAACAGTTAGGGGTAAGCTGTCGCACTACAGCTTAGAGGGTGATATTAAATGACTAAAGCAAGGATCGGATTTGCATTAATTCAGGTTTCTCTGGTGGGAGCGATTTGCAGTGTCGGTGCCGGCATTCTTTCTCCTGATTTCAGCGCAAGAGGAACAAATGTCGAAGAGGCACGTTTTCTTGCAGACCTGCAAACAGTTCGTTGTCAGCTTGAACTTTACAAAATTCAGCACAACGAGCAGCTCCCGCCCACAGGTACCTATACAAGTTTTGAGGAGGCGCTCACAAAAAAGGGCGCAGACAATCGAGGGCCGTATTTTTCATCTATGCCGTTAAATCCGTTTAACGGCAGCAATGTAATTCGCTTCGAAAATGGTCCAAGCACAGCAGGTTCGGGAAAAGCAGGCTGGGTCATTAATCTTACCACCGGTGATATCAAGGCTGATGACTCGATTGTCCATGCGGCCTTGTAAAACACCTAGACTCATATTTTGAGTCTAATAATGAACTCGCTGATTTTATATCTTTCAGCGAGTCATTCTTTTTTATTTTTTCTCACCATCTTTTTAACTCACCTAACGTCTCATAAAATAATATTTAACTATTTGGCTTTAGAGCCATCAATTTAAAACATGATATTTTAAGGAATTTCCTTATATATCATCAGTTAAGCACCTTCCTTTATAGGCCGAAAAAATACTAGATAAATTACTAAATCTTTTGATATACAGACGTGAAGGGAAAGGAAATGGCATCAAGAAAAGTTCTGGTTGTCGATGATGAAGTCCATATAGTCCATGTGGTCGCGATAAAACTTCGCAATAACGGCTATGAGCCAATCACTGCGGGTAACGGTCAGGAGGCTTATGAGCTTGCCTGCAAAGAAAAACCGGACATTATCATAGCTGATTATATGATGCCGATAATGAGCGGCCTGGAGCTTCTGGAAAAACTTCGGGAAAATGAAGCTACTAAAAATATTCCATTTGTTCTGCTTACCGCCAGGAATTTTGCTATAGATGATATCAATCAGCAGCGGCTCAATGTCTCTCAATGCATTACAAAACCGTTCAGCCCTAAAGAGCTGTTAAGAAATATAGAAGATATCCTTTATCAAAAGGAACTGATTAGTCAAACGTAAAGATTGGCGGGGGAGGAGCTTGTGAAATGCCCCCTTCGACTTTTATCAAGTCCCCTTAAATGGAGCAGTTATGCCGGAAGCATTAGCAGCAGGTTTGTCATCTACTGAAATACGCGAGCTGAAAAATTTCGGCGCCAGGCTAGCACTTCTGGGCGTCAATTTTGCTGTTTGTGATTTCGAAGGCAGGCTTATGCTGCTTTGCAAATCAACCTTTGAATCAGATTCATGCCGCCTTTCCAGGGTCGTTCGCGAATGTTTGAAAAATCAGGATAAAAAAAATAATTCTCAGGATGAGCCGGCATTATCAGCCAGATATATCTCTTCAATTCTTACATCTAATCTTAATGAAAAAAAGAAGAGCGGCTATGTTGTAATAGTAGATTTGGGTAATGCGCCTGATTTAAATAATCAGCTTCAGCAGCAGTTATTTACCGAACTCTTGAATATCTTTATCGAAAAATTCACAGGCCAGCGGAAATCATCCGAGCAGATGGATATGATTAGTTCTGAACTTGCACAGACTTATGAAGAGCTCGTCTTGCTGTATAAAATCAGCACAAATATGGAAATTGTCGAGCCCGATGCCAATTTTCTCCAGATGGCCTGCGATAATCTCACTGAAATAGTAAGCGTGGAAGGTATCGCTATTTTGCAGGAAAAAACCATTGATGATAAATCTCGTTTCACATTAATAGCCGGTGCAGGTGTCATTGACATTGACGACCGCACAACAATGCTTCTTTTCAAGCGTCTTCAAGAAGAGCTCGCAAAAGGAAAAGAAGTCCTTCTCGATAGTGAAGTTGATGGCCCGTTCAAATACGAATGGCCTAAAAATATCCGCAATATCATTGTCGTTCCGCTTTCAGGCAGGGATAAAACCCATTCACAGGATAATGGCTCTAAAGCTCAAAACCACATTATAGGTATTCTTGTTGCGATAAACCGTTTGGATAAACCTGACTTTGATTCTACCGATGCAAAACTATTTACATCGGTTGCAAGCGAGTGTGCGGTTTTCGTAGAGAATAATCGGCTTTTCAGTGATTTGAAGGAATTGTTCATCGGTTCATTGAAGGCCCTCACCCGAAGCATCGATGCCAAGGACCGTTATACAAGGGGCCATTCCGAAAGGGTAGCATTCATTTCAAAATGGATAGCCGAGCAGTTTGCAGAAGATGAAAAGCTCGATGAGGGGCAAATTCAGAAAATTTATCTCGCGGGTCTGCTCCATGATATAGGTAAAATCGGAATCGATGAAAAGCTGCTTTGCAAAACCGGCCGGCTGACTGCTAAAGAGAAAAAACGTCTCAGGATGCATCCTGCTATTGGCGCAAATATCCTAAGCGGTATAAAGCAGATGCGTGATATTATCCCTGGAATTCTAAATCATCATGAGCGCTCAGATGGCAAAGGGTACCCCGCCGGCCTCAAAGGCGACCATATTCCGCTTATGGGCAAAATAGTGGGTCTTGCAGATTGTTTTGATGCAATGACTTCCGAACGGGTCTATCAGGACACGATGAGCGTTGATAAAGCTATAGCTGAAATCGAAAGCCGGCTTGGGACCCAGTTTGATGAGAAGGTCGCCAATGTCTTTCTAAAGAGTGATATTTATCATTTGTGGGATCTCATGCAGGAAGGGGCTGTTAAAACATACGGATCCGATGATTTCTCGCAATACGGCTCAGCCGCGGTAGGCACCCTTTTAAATTAAATAAATTTTTCGAATAAAATACCCCTTATATTCCGCATTTTTAAACTTGCAGACCTCCAAAAAACTGCTAAAATATCCCGTTTGTAAAAATTGTCTATATTTACGGCGTATGTTAGATGCCAATAATTCAGAAAGGTTTGTTTGAAAAATGCTGGCAAAAACGAAAAAGGAAACCATTGTTCACAATTTCGAAACCCATAAAGGCGACACCGGCTCTCCGGAGGTTCAGATTGCTATATTGACCGAAAGAATCAATGAGCTTACTGAACACCTCAAGGGCCATCGAAAAGACCATTCTTCCCGTCGCGGTTTGCTTAAAATGGTCGGCACAAGGGCTTCATTGCTCAAGTACGTGAGCAAAAAAGACCCCAAGCGGTATCATGAAATAATTTCCAGGCTTGGCTTGCGAAAATAATTTTATATCATCGCCGCGGCATTGTGCGTATGGGCAATGTTGGTCGGCTTTTAATGAGGCAGATTTATGTTTAATGTAGTGAAAGTTGAAAAAGAAATCGCAGGCAGAACCTTATCTATTGAAACGGGCAAAATCGCAAGGCAGGCTGATGGTTCAGTAATCGTCCGTTACGGAGAAACAGTCGTCCTTGTTTCTGCAACCGTTGCACCGCCGCGAGCCGAAGATATAGATTATTTCCCGCTATCAGTGGAATACCGCGAAAGACACAGTGCGGCCGGGAAGTTCCCGGGCGGCTTTATTAAACGCGAGGGAAGGCCTTCGACAAAAGAAACTCTGACATCCAGAATGATAGACCGTCCGTTGCGGCCGCTTTTTCCGGATGGTTATTTTAATGAAGTCCAGATAATAGCGTCAGTTCTCAGTGCCGATAAGGAAAACGACCCTGATGTCCCCGCGATGATAGGCGCAAGCGCTGCTTTATCTATAAGTAAAATACCATTCAAAGGCCCCACAGGTGCCTGTCGTGTCGGACGCGTTAATGGACAATTTATAATCAATCCCACACATCAGCAGCTTGATGAAGGCGATATGAATGTCCTGGTTGGCGGCAGAAAAGACGCAATCAATATGATTGAAGTTTCCGCCAAAGAATTACCTGAAAATGTTATAGCCGAAGCAGTCCAAATGGCTCATGATACTGTTAAGGTAATTTGTGAGCTTATTGAAGAACTTCAGGCTAAGGTCGGCGTCCCTAAGGAAATAGACAAGCTGTTTGAAATTGATGACCAGCTTACCTCAAAGATACGCTCGCAAATCTCAGAAGAGCTTCGCAGGGATAAATTAATTCCTGGTAAACAGGAACGCAGAAAAGCTGTCAATGATTTGGTCGAGAAGCTGATAGAGCAATATTGCAAACAGGAAGGCCAATCGGCAGACAATAAAGAAGAGGTAATGATTAAGCGCATTTTCGATAAAGTCGAAGGTGAAATCGTTCGTGACCTCGCCTTAAAAGGCAAGCGACTCGATGGCCGCGGTTACGATGATATCCGACCCATTAGCTGTGAAGTAGGGCTTCTGCCCCGCGTTCACGGCTCGGCATTGTTCACCCGCGGCGAAACTCAGGCTCTTATCAATGTCACTTTAGGCACAATACAGGATGCCCAGATTATAGACGGTCTTCAGGATGAATATACGCAAAGTTTTTCCCTGCATTATAATTTTCCGCCATTTTCAGTTGGCGAAGTGAA
The DNA here is from genome assembly GCA_964431645.1 of uncultured Pirellulales bacterium. Classification (GTDB taxonomy): domain Bacteria; phylum Planctomycetota; class Phycisphaerae; order Sedimentisphaerales; family Anaerobacaceae; genus Fen-1362. The sequence goes on along the minus strand of CAYSKP010000242.1, from coordinate 26,860 downwards.
ACCCGTCAGGGGCCCTGGGCGTCGTGAGATAGGTCATGGTGCCCTTGCTGAAAAGGCATTGGAAATGGTCAGACCTCCTGAAGAAGAATTTGCATACACTTTAAGGATTGTCTCTGATATAACCGAATCCAATGGCTCAAGTTCAATGGCATCTATCTGCGGCGGTTCTCTTGCACTTATGGATGCAGGTGTGCCCATTAAAAGGCATATTGCGGGTATCTCAGTTGGCTTAATGACTGCTGACGACGGCCATTATGTCCTTCTTACCGATATTATTGGTGATGAGGACCATCATGGCGATATGGATTTTAAGGTCGCTGGCACTACCGAAGGCATTACAGCGATTCAGCTCGACATCAAAGCCGATGGTCTGCCGCACAACATTATGATTGAGGCGTTGGAAAAAGCCAGGCAGGCACGTCTAAAAATACTTGCGATGATGTCCCAGGCAATCGATAAACCAAGAAGCGAACTGAGCGTTTATGCCCCCAAACTTGTTACCGTTCAGATTGACCCCGAATTCATAGGTAAAATCATCGGCCCGGGCGGCAAGAACATCAAAGCTCTGCAGGAGCAGACCGATACTACTATCGAAATCGAAGAAGACGGCACAGTCTTTATCAGTTGTGTCGGCGGCGATGGCCATCTCAAAGCCAAGGCAATGATTGAGGCAATGACTACGGCGCCAAAAGAAGGGACTCTTTATCCAACATCGAAAGTTGTATCAATCAAGGACTTCGGGGCATTCGTTGAGTTTATTCCCGGTATTGAAGGTCTTTGTCATATCAGTGAGCTTAGCGATGCGTATGTTAAGAATGTCGAATCTGTATGCAAAATGGGTGACATAATCCCTGTTAAGCTGCTTTCAATCGATGACCAGGGCAGGTTTAAGCTTTCACGCAAAGCTGCGTTGGCTGAGCTCGGTCTTACGGATAAAAAAGAGCAGCCTAAGAAAACATAAACCTCATTGCCGTTCTGTTCAGCAATGATAAGTATATTTAAATGTCGGGTTTATTAAAGTGAAAAACGCACCTGACAAAACACAGTCGCAAGATTCCACCAGTTCTGCTGAGGCCCAGGGTTTGGGTCGGCTTCTCGGCGTTATTGCCCACGAAATCAAAAATCCTCTTTCCACCATTAAAGTAAATCTTCGCCTGATAGATGAGGAATTGCAAATCGGCTCAATTGGTGATGAGCAGCGCCTCGCCCGGGCACGCAGAAAATTATCGATTATCGATAAAGAGACCAGCCGTCTCGAACAAATATTAGATAATTTTCTTCGATATGCCGACCAGACTCAGCCTCACCTCATCGAAACAGATTTAAATGATGTAGTGGATGATATAATTGATTTTTATATGCCGCAGGCGGCCGTTCATTCTATAACACTGCGGAAATTTCTTCATAATAAACCTGCAATCTGCCTTTTGGATGCCGGCATGCTTAAACAAGCTATATTGAATCTATTGATAAATGCTCAGCAGGCAATAATAGCCTCAGGCGAAATTATGGTGCGGACCTCTGTTGAAGGTAAATTCGCCAAACTGCAGATTAGTGACACAGGTAAAGGCATCCAGCCCGAAAAGCTAAATAACTTATTCGAGCCTTACCAGTCTTCCCGCCCCGATGGCTCCGGCCTTGGTCTTGCCACTGTAAAAAAGATAATCGATGCTCATAATGGCAATATTTCAGTCTTCAGCGAACCTGATAAAGGGACTGCTTTCACAATTTCGCTGCCTCTAAAGGTCTAAAGTAATGATTAAGGATGTTGTTGTTCTTGTTGTCGATGATGAAAGAGACCATGCCGATGGTATGGCTGAGGCACTGCAAAAATCCTGCGACAAGGTAATTCCTGTTTATACCGGCCGAGATGCGCTCGAAATTATCCGTTCTCAGGATATAGACATAGTTGTCACTGACTTGAAACTCGGCGGCGATATCGATGGCCTCGACATACTTAAGGAAGCTAAGAAAATTGGTAACAACGAAGTTATTCTTATTACTGCATATGCGACAATTGATACTTGTAAGGATGCGATAAAACATGGTGCTTATGATTATGTTGTCAAACCGATAAATATTGACCAGCTTCGTTCACTTGTTGAACAGACTGCTTCGCTTGTGCTCCGTAAAAAACAAAGTAGCCAGCAACGCATTTCAAAAGAGGAATTCAGGTTCAACGGAGTTATTGGAAATAGTCCGCAAATGACAAGCATCTTCGAGGTTCTTCGCCGCGTTGCTCCTACAAATATATCTGTTCTTATTCAGGGTGAATCCGGCAGCGGAAAAGAGCTTATAGCAAGGGCCATCCACGATAACTCAGACCGCTGGAATAAGCGTTTTGTCCCTGTAAACTGCGCTGGTTTTACTGAAAGTCTTCTTGAAAGCGAGCTTTTCGGCCATGTAAAAGGGGCCTTCACGGGTGCTGCCGGCGATCGCAAGGGCCTTTTCGAAATCGCCGATAAAGGCACTTTGTTTCTTGATGAAATTGGCGATATGCCCTTGAATATGCAGGCCAAATTGCTGCGTGTCATTGAAGATGGCATAGTTGTCCCCGTCGGCGGCAATAAGCCGGTCATTGTCGATGTCCGGATTATCAGCGCAACAAATCACGAGCTTGCTCAGTTAGTTGAGGAAAAGAAATTCAGACAGGACCTTTATTTCAGGATTAAAGGAGTCAGTATTTTAGTTCCGCCGCTGCGTCAAAGGCGTGAAGATATTCCTTTATTAGCCAAATACTTTTTAGAGGAAGCAGCAGGCGAAACCGGCTCAAAAGTATCTGGTATTATAGATTCCGTTATGAATATTTTTTCCGGCTATGAATGGCCAGGCAATATCCGTCAGCTTCGAAATACAATCAGGACCATGGTTGTTATGGCTAATCGCGAAAAATTAGATGTTCAGGATTTGCCTCCCGAAATGAATCCTGTCAGACAGCTTCCAGCAGCTTCTGCGCCAAGTCAGCCTAAATCTTCTGCAAATATGCCATTGAATGAAATTGAAAAACAGGCGATTATTGATACCCTCGCCAAAACCGGCAATAACCGGGAGAAAGCCGCCAAGCTTTTAGGTATCGGCGAGCGCACTCTCTATCGCAAAATAAAAGAATACAGCCTGTGATTATTTAATCGCTGGTCTGAAAAAGATGTCCCTCTATAAGCCAGAACCTGCCCGGTTTTTTTCCGAAATAAACTAATTGTTCATATCCGTTTGAGTTGTAAATCCGGTCCGGCTCTCCTAAAGCTGCAATAAGTGCGTCTTTTGTCGTTCCATTCGAAAATATTCCCTTTTTAATATCTTCTACTCTGCTCGTATCAATCGCTTCGGGTTTTTTAGCTGTATACGAAACAACAGGCGCTGAACTCTGTGACTTTAATTTGGCGTTTTCGTTAACCAGTTCTATATTGCGGTTAATCAATTTGTCCATCTCATCTTTAAATCCGCTAATCTGCAGCCCGGCTATTTTTGACTGCTCGATGAGTTGTTGATTTTCAATTAGCATCCTGGCATGCTGCTTTTCTGTTATATTTGCCTTCAAATATAACCATCCAATTATTGTTAAGCAGCCTATTAAAAGTACTTCTAACATAAAAGTTAGTATTTGCCATTTTCGTTTCGCTAACTGCAATTTTCGGGCTGAAGCCTCTGTATTTAAAAAGCCCTGCAGCGTCTCCTGATTTGAACTGATATTTTGTTTTTGAATTGATTGAATTGTATTTCTTGAATCCTTATCAGCCACATTTAGCAGTAATGTTGGTTTTGGATTAAATGCCTGATATTGCCGGTTTTCTGCTTTTTTTTGTTCGATAGTTTTAGGAATTTGATTATCCATAACCTTTTCCTTAAATATATCTATTAAGTTATTCGGCCTTTTCAGGGGGATTTCTTTATGCGTGATTAACTGCTTAAGACTTTATAAATATTATTTATCTATTCTCTGTTTCCATTTAGGCATATGGTCCGTTGTAACACCTTGCCAAAGGCCTTTTTTCTGACTGCGTGCAAGAGATTCTAATTGCTTGTATTTATTATAAAAACTGTGTTTAAAACGCAAATCCGCGTACGCATAACCTTCGCTCAACAATTGCTCATTTAGAAAATTTCCGTCGGGCAATTGAACATAAGCAAGCAGCCGGTGATATCTGTCCCTGCTGGCTTTTTCTTTTTCCAGATAAATTGTAATCTGTTTTCCCAATGCTGATTTCGAAGAAAACTCAGACGCCTCTTTCCCGAAATACATCGGTCCTGTCCGGGGGTCTTTTGTTTCCGGCGTATCTACTCCCCAAAGGCGAATTCTGGTGTGGCTGTATTGGCCATCCGCTGTATCGATATCGAGCGTGTCCCCATCAACAATATCTATAACCTTGAATTTTCTTCCATCATATTTTTGAATATCGAGCGATTCCTGTTTTTGTGCAGAGTTTGCCGATTTAGTAAAAGACGGGTTGATAAAACTGCGATCGACAAAAAATAATGTCGCCGCCGCCAGCGTAATAATGACGGCCGCGACATTACGCATTCGTCTGCTCATTGCGTATCGTGCCATATACCGCACGTGAGATTATTTTATTTCTTTTTTGGTTCTTTTCTCTGCCGATTTATCGAGCTCAAATGCATCGCATACGGCTATTAATGCCTTTTGCGCCTGGTCTTTATCAATAACACAGCTTATCCGGATTTCGCTGGTAGTAATCGAATCGATATTGACCTTGGCCTGGGCAAGGGCGCTGAACATCTTTTCAGCAATGCCATAATGGCTCCTCATCCCGACCCCGACTACCGAAACCTCAGCGATATCCTCACGGATGAAGACATTATCACATTTGACCTCGCCTTTTATTCTTTCAATCGCCTCTTTGGCTGAATGAAGGTCCGATGCCGCTATCGTAAATCCAAGGTTCGCCTTATCGGGACTTACTTCAGTCTGCATAATATCGTTAACGACGACCTTTGCCTCGGCCAGTTTATGAAATACCTTGGCCGCATTGCCCGGTTTATTGTCAATGCCGACTAAACCTATTTTTGCCATATCTGTTTGTATTGTTGCTCCGGAAACTGCTATTCCTTCCATTTGTGGCACCTCACCAATAATATAGGTCCCTTCAATATCTTCGCTGCTGGACCTTACGTGAATTTTTACGTTATATTTTTTACCGAATTCAATACTCCGGCTGTGCATTACACCAGCGCCTAAACTGGCCAGTTCGAGCATCTCGTCATAGCTGACTTCCTTCATCTTCGCTGCTTTTGTATATATTCTCGGGTCTGTTGTGTATATTCCGTTAACGTCTGTGTATATATCGCAGACCTCAGCCCCAACCGCTGATGCGATTGCGACCGCTGTTGTATCCGAGCCGCCTCTTCCGAGTGTCGTTATATTTTCATTTTCATCGATACCCTGAAAGCCGGCTACTATTACTATCTTTCCGTCATTTAGCTCCTTATGAATTCGTTTGGCCTCGATGCTCTTTATGCGTGCCTTTGTATGAGTGCTGTCTGTCAGCATTCCCACTTGAAAGCCTGTAAAGCTTATCGCCTTTTGTCCCATCGCCTCAAGAGCTATCGCAAAAAGCGATACCGTCTGCTGTTCACCTGTGCTTAGCAATTGGTCCATCTCGCGTTTAGGCGGATTTGGATTCAATTCCATAGCATCAGCTACAAGGTGGTCTGTCTGATGGCCGCGTGCAGAGGCTACAACAACGACCTGGTAACCCTTCTTGGTCTCGTCTATTGCCTTTTGTGCGGCCCGGCGGATTTTCTCAGCATTTGCTACCGATGTTCCGCCAAACTTTTGAACAAGTATAGGCATATTTACTCCGTCAAAGTAGTCCTAAAATCGTCCTTTTTAAGCGTAAAAAGCCGGTCCAATCAGCTTTTTAAAAAGTATTCCATAAGTTCATACCCTTTGTCAATACGCAGGCCCGATTTCGCGGCGTTTGACTCTGTAAAAGAGCCTTGAAATACGCCCGAAACATTATCGCCTGCCATTGCAAATGGGACAGGGTCGCCGCAATGAGCGCCCGTTTTTACCGGCGTCGGATGGTCCGGCAGGACCATAATCCGCCAAGCCGGGTATTTCTTTATAGCTTCGTAAACGGGCCCCACTATATGCTTATCAATCTGCTCGATTGCCTTCTTTTTGGCTTCCGCGCTGCCGGAATGTCCCGCCTCATCAGGGGCCTCAATATGAACTACAACGATATCGTATTCTTCCAATGCCTTTATCGCGGCATTGCCTTTACCTTCAAAATTAGTATCAGTAAAGCCGGTTGCGCCGGGCACCTCAATAAGGTCAAAATCAATTAGCTTGGCCAATCCCCTGAAAAGGTCAACGGCCGTAATACCAGCCCCTTTGAGACCGAATCGTTTTTCAAAACTTTCGAGTTTTGCCCTTTTTCCCTGTCCCCAGAGCCATATTGAGCTTACCTGGTTTTCACCTAAATCAGCGCGGACCTTATTTATATCATGATTGCGGAAAAATTGCTGGGACCGCATCATCAGGTCAATTAATAAATCTGAACCTTTGCCCCTCGGTAAGATTTTTTCAAAGGGGGTTCCGATGAAATCGTGAGGCGGAGAGGTTTTGACATTGACGTCAGTATTTTTTAAAACGAGCAGATGACGATAACTTACGCCGGTATAGAAACGGATTTTATCATTTGAAAGCTGCTCATTAAGTTCTTCAATAAGGTGAGTTCCCTCTTCAGTCGAGATATGTCCCGCGCTGTGGTCTGCCATTTTGCCGTCTGCAAAGGTAACAAGATTGCACCGAAAAACCCAGTCATCAGGCGATAGCTGAACATTTCTTGCTACCGCCTCGATGGGCGCTCTTCCGGTATAAAACTTAGTCGGGTCATAGCCTAATAGCGACATTTGTGCTACATCCGAACCGGGGTCCATACCTTCCGGCACAGTCCGCACGATTCCCAGCCTTCCCTGCCTGCCGATAGTATCCATATACGGAGTATTGGCTGCTTCCAGCGGGGTTTTATTGCCGAATTGCTCTATCGGATTATCCGCAGCGCCATCTGGTATTATTATCGCGTATTTAGTGCTCATTAATGTCCTAAGATTTAAACGCCAATCATTTACAAACCATGTAGTTTATGGGTTTTTACCTTTAAAGTCAATGGCTGCTGTTAAGCCAAAAAGCTGGGGATTTACATCAAATTCAAAGGAATTTCAGAGGAAAATTGGGGCCGCTCATGTAAGGCAATATCCTTCTTCTTTTTTTCAGAAGAAGGATATTGCCTTAACAACTGGCTTAAAGAATTAATATGAACGTCTCGTGACAAGATTTACATCTACAGCCTCATTAAAATCAGCATGGCCGGGTATTGCGAAGTTTATCCTGAGTCTTCCATATCCGTTTCCGGGTCCTGTATATATGTTATTTGCTTTTTTAATCGAAGCTGTAAAAATACATTTGTCAAAATCGAATTTCGCCGTAACCTGGTCAGTATTGGCATCTGCCAGATTGGAATCCACCCCTTTGCATGTATAGAGATGCTTGTTGACATATGTCTTAAAATTGCCCGTACTGGGGACATCACTGCCCCTGATTGTAAAAGTCTGAGTTTTTGCGCCATTGGGATCGCCCCATGTAATATTGACATCCTCTACAACCAGGTTCGGCTCATTTACATCAAGGTCCATATTGTGGACGGCAATTTCACCTTTGATATATAAGCTGTCGCAAGCCGGCGACGTGCTGTGTGCAGCTGCCGCCTTGCTGACAACAAGTTTATCTTCATGCAGTCTCATAAGCCTTGTCGGAATAAGCCTTGTCTTATTGATTATTGTTTCATCTGCCTCGCCGGAAAGTATGTTAGTTCCAAAAACCATATCCATTCGAAGCGGGCTTTCAAGACCTGTAAGATCGAGATTTTTTGTCTTAATCGAGAAAGTCTTATAAGCGAAATTTATCTTTAACGATGTAATCGCACCTTCGGTATGAGCAGGTATTTTATGTGAATAGCTGAATTTATCATTAATCACTTTGCTTGAATTGAAATCAAAAGTCTGAGAATAAATTATCGAATCATCATCAAGTGATATAATATTTACCATCATATCTGTAATGCTTGTCAAAATCGCAGGTCTATCCCTGAAAGTTCCAGATAAAGTGACATAGTCCTTCATCTTATCGACATTATTTGCATCCGGCCCCTGATTAGTAAACTGAGTCTTGCCTGCCTTTACCGCGCATTTAAGAATGGTCGTTTCTATCGGCTCTGTGATGCCGCTTTTTTCATAAAGCCAGTCTTTTACAAAGCAGCCGAACTCCGTGCTTCTGTTATGAGGGTTCCAGTTCGACCGAAACATCGGCGGCTCCCAGTCAGTTGTTGCATAAGCGGCGATATTGCTGATGCCATGCTCTTCGAGGAAATGTTTCAGAGGCAGACCATAACCGGTAAATGTCCCGTTCAGCATCGCTTTGGCAGGGTCTGTTGTGCTCATATAGCCCCATTCCGTAACAATTACAGGAAATACCTCAGCACAGCTTGCTATTCCATCTATGTCTATCTGCTCAGTTCCGCCATACCAGTGTGCAGGATAAATGTGCGCGACATATAAGATATTTTCATCATCAATTGGATTATCTAAAACAGGTGCAAGCACCTGGCAATATTGCGGCGTCCCGACAAGAATCAGATTGTTCGGAGCATCATTTCTGATAATATCAACCCACGACTGCATATCGCCTCTGGCGCTTGTCCAATCTCCCTGATTATTTGGTTCATTAAAAATTTCAAATAGGACGTGCGAATCAGATGCAAATTTCTGTGCCATATAAGCCCAAAAAGCACTTGTGTCAGCAGCATCATCATTTGTATTACCCACTTCATGCCAGTCTATGATTACATACAATCCTTTTTGCCCGCAATAATTTACTATAGGCCTAAGAAAAGTATTATAGAAAGCATCGGGATTAGATGGATTCCACCTGTGTGATGCAGGAGCAGGTGATGTTTCGGGCGGGTAAACCGGTATCCTTATGACTTTTGTATACCAGCCCGGTGAAGCGCTTTGTGAATCGGTTTTGTCTGTTAAGACATCGATGATACTGGATGCCTTCATATCCACATCATAATAATACTCTGCATAGCCCAAATCAGGCAAACAAGCACCTCTCAAAATGATGGTATTTCCGTTTGGGTCTTTGATTTGATTTCCTTCCACGTGTAATTGAGCAGGGACAGCAAAGACCTGCGAAATGAAGGAAAACGCAAAAAGAACTGAAGTGAAAAGTAAGGAATTTTTTTCTAATCTTATAATTTTTGTGTTTGTATTCATTTCTAAACCCCTCAGTTTTAAAAAACCGCTTAAATTTTATGTGAGTTACCAATATAAATTATAAGATATAAGTTAGCTGATAAGGATATTGAGTCCGATAAATGCTTGTTTTTAATTGTATAAAATTAAAGAAGCTAATGAATAGATTATCGAATTATTCTTTATCTTCGGGTATATCGACTATCCGTATGCAGACAGGTTTATCGCAAACGGCTTCAAGATTTGCAAGACCTTCGAGGGCAGAAGTAATTTTGTCTTGTCTGTTCGGATGCGTGGCAATGATGACTGGGACTGTACTGTCATCCCCGGGGATTTCATGCTGGAGAACGCCTGAGATACTTATGGCATTATCTGCAAAGACCTTGCCGATTTGTGCAAACACTCCCGGCTGGTCCTTGACTTTCAGCCGGATATAAAATCGGCTGATAAGACTATCGATTTTTTCGATTACAGCAGATTGTTTAAGCTTCATATTTTTAAAACTTACCGCTGAATTGCCCAATGCTACTTCAATTATATCTGCGACAATCGCGCTTGCGGTTGGCATCATCCCTGCGCCTCTGCCGTAGAACATGACATTTCCTACGGCGTGTCCAAAAATGCTCACGGCATTAAATGAGCCTTCAACATTGGCTAATCGATTTTCTTTGTGTATGAATGAAGGATGGACGCGCAATGAAATCCGGCCATCATTTTTCTCAGCAATAGCCAGAAGTTTTAAAACATAACCCATTTCCCCGCCGAATCGAACATCATCTTTTGAGACATGCTGTATACCTTCAACATAAATATCTTTCATCTCAATAAGTGAGCCGAAAGCGATAGATGCAAGTATCGCCAGTTTATGGGCCGTGTCACCTCCTGAAATATCAAGTGTTGGGTCGGCCTCGGCATAACCTTTTTGCTGTGCCTGTGCCAATGCATCGCCAAAATCGGTCCCTTTGCCGGTCATATTGGACAATATGTAATTGCAGGTGCCGTTCACGATTCCATACATTGCTTTTATATCATTTGCTGCCAGACCTGTGCGAATACCGGAAATAATTGGTATGCCGCCCGCACAGCTTGCCTCGAATGCGATGCATCTGTCTGCCTTTTGAGCGGCCGCATATAATTCGGCGCCATGTTCAGCCAATAACGCCTTATTTGCCGTGACAACGTGCTTACCTGCCGCCAGCATCTTCAATTGGAAATCCTTAGCTATTTTCGTCCCGCCTACTAACTCAATTCCTATAGATATGGATTTATCATTGAGCAGCTTGTTGATGTCATTGGTGAGCAGCCCGTCAGGCAGTTTCACAGGCCTTGGCCTTTTAAGGTCGGAATCGACAACGCAGGCAAACTCCAGCTTTAAACCGGTTTTCTCAGCGATTTGAGCTGAATTTTCCAGAATAATCTTTGCGACACCGGCACCTACTGTGCCGAAGCCTACTAAGCCGATTTTTATAATCTTTTCCTGCATATTGCATTTTCCCGATAAAAGACTTAGTTTATGAATTCAGCACAACTTAGTCAATTATGTTTATTTTTGGGTATTCTTAATATGGGATTACATCGATTCTATTGCGATTCAATAGAAAGCCAAAAAATTGAGCTTCAAGGGACAGAGGCACATCATTTATCCGTTTTGCGGTTAAATCCAGGTGACAAAATTGAGGTTTTTGATGGAGCAGGGGGGCTTGCTATTGCATCATTATCGTCCATTAGAAAAAATATAGTCACTCTCAATATTGAAAAAGTCACGCTAAGCGAATTTCCAAAGACTCGAAGGATAATTATTGGCGTAAGTGTCCCCAAAGGCGAGCGTTTTGACTGGCTGATAGAAAAATGCACGGAATTGGGAGTTGAACGGATTAGTCCTGTGATTTTCGAGCGAACGGTAAGACAGCCCGCAAATCCTAAGGCGCTCGACCGCTGGATGAATATCGCAATATCAGCCGCCAAACAATGTAAAAGATTATTCCTTCCCCAGATTGACCCTCCGATGAATGTGCAGGAAGCTATCGAAGCGATAAAAAAAGACAGTCCCAACTGCCGGATTATCGCAGGAGGGATTTCAGATTGCCCCTCATTATCGAGACAGGAATTTGGACAAAATGATGTTGCAGCTATTGTAGGCCCCGAAGGGGGCTTTACGGAAAATGAGGAGGCGTTCTTAAAAACTCAAAACGTGCAGTTTGTGCGATTATCGGATACAATCCTCCGCACCGAAACCGCAGCCATTGCCTTTGCCGCGATTTTGGCTTCTCAGAGGATTGGAGCAAAATAATAAGGAGATTAGTTATGCCGAATACATTTCTTGAAAAGATAGAGTACAAAATCGAAGAGACAGCATTTGGAACATGGATGCGTTACGGCTATGAAAACGGCACCGGTTTTCACGAATTCAAATCACATCTTAAATGGCTGGGCTTGCCTTTCATTCATTACACATACGGCCGTAGTCCCGCAACAGGCAGGCGCGTCTGGGCAAAAGGGATAATCGCGGTCGGCCGAAAGGCATGTGGCGTTATCGCGATAGGCCATGCATCAGTAGGATTGATTGCAATCGGACAATTGGCGATAGGTCTTATATTCGGCCTTGGACAAATCTCGACGGGATTGGCATCAATTGGGCAGGTTGCGATTAGTGTTTATTTAGGTATAGGACAGGTTGCTATCGGACATGTTGCCATAGCGCAGGTGGCTTACGGTAAGTATGTCCTCGCTCAAGTCGGCTTAGGTGAAAATGTTTTATCAATGACACGCAAGGATGAGCTGGCAATTGAGTTTTTCAAAAAATTCCCCATCGTAAAAGATTTCTTCCATTAAATCGGCAGGCCTGCGAGAACTTTATCGTATTCAGCCGGATTTAAAAATGCTGAATGGCCTTTGGGATTATGCTTGCTAAGCATCTTGATTGTCGCGGTAAATTTTTTATCCAATGTCGCTATAAAACAATTATTCTGGATTCCTGATTCCGGCGGAATAATCAATTGATATGCGTGCAGCGTTAATCGCTCAATAAGCGGTTTTTCTTCCTGGAATTTGCCTAAATGATAACCTTTTTTAAATTCAGAAAGCATAATCGGTTCTCTGCCTGCATATACAGGGTCTATGGCCAAAGGCAATCCTATACTTGCAAGATGGACCCGAATCTGGTGCATTCTGCCGGTAAGAGGTGTTGCTGCCAAAAGTGACACAAGACCGAAATTTGCGAGCAGCCGCCAGTTTGTTATCGATTCCTTGCCATTTTTATTGTCAATTCTCATTATGTCGGTTCTTTTTCTATCTGGCGCAAGCGGCGCATTTATCACACCTTCAGGTTCGAGGACCGCTCCTTTTACTAATGCAAGATATGTTTTTTTAATGGTTCGCTTAAAAAAATAATCCGCATATTGCCTTTGCGCGGGACGGTTCAAGGCGAGAATCATCACCCCCGATGTATCTTTATCGAGACGATGGACCAGCCGCAGTTTAGCAACTGTTGTCTCGCCAAGCTGATTAGTTAATATATCAGTAAGCTGCGGTTTGCCTGAGCGGTCCTTTGTAACAGAAACGCCCGCGGGCTTATTGATTACCATGATATTTGAATCTTCATAAATTATTTCAATTACATCTTTTTGCATTTATATTCCTTTCCGCGCTTTCTTGACGCTTCCACATACATAGCTTATATTATTTGGCGCCAAAAGTGTAGTCTTTAGGAAAATTTATGAAAATACCTCCGGTAAAAGGGACAAGAGATTTTTACCCCGAAGATATGGCCGTCCATAACTGGATTGTGGATGGCTGGAAAAAGGCCTCCGTTCGAAACGGCTTTGAGCAATACGATGGGCCTATCTTCGAATATTTACAGATGTATCAAATCAAAAGCGGCGAAGAAATCGTTGAGCAGCTATTTAGTTTCAAAGACCGAGGCGGCCGCGATTTGGCTATCAGGCCCGAAATCACACCCACTCTTGCCAGAATGGTCAATCAGAAAATCAATGCCCTTCCAAAGCCGATAAAATGGTTCTCTGTCCCGCGATTATGCCGTGCGGAACGGCCGCAGAAAGGCCGCCTTCGTGAATTTTTTCAGTGGAATATAGATATCATAGGCGAAGACAGTGTCCTTGCGGATGCAGAAGTAATCTTCGCAACTGTCGATTACCTCCGCCAAACCGGTCTTACACCTAAAGATATCAAAGTAAAGATGTCGAGCAGAAAACTTTTGGCAGCCGTTTTAAAGAAAATGGGCATTCCTGATGAAAAGTTTAATCCTCTTTACGGATTACTCGATAAGAAAACTAAATTGCCCTCAGATGTTTTTTCAGCATCCCTCAACGAGCAGCTTGGTTCCGATATAGCGGCTAAAATAAAAAATCTTATGGAGTCTCAGTCGGCCACATCGATTGAAAATATTGTAAAGACAGAAAATGATGACGAAGTCGATAAAGCAATAAAAGAGCTCGAAAGCTGTGCCTCTTTGCTAAACCAGATGGGGATAGGTGATTATTGTATTTTTGACCCCTCTATAGTTCGGGGACTTGCTTATTACACAGGTATTGTTTTCGAGGTGCATGATATTCAGGGCGATCTCAGAGCCATCTGCGGCGGGGGACGTTATGATAATCTTCTACGCGATTTCGGAGGTCCTGCTGTTTCAGGTGTGGGAATGGGTATGGGCGACTGCGTCCTTGAAATACTGCTTCGAGAAAAAGGATTGCTCGATAACAAAATCATATCCCGCCGGCTCGATTACTTTATTGCCACTGTCTCTGATGAAATTTTAAATGAAGCAGTTAAATTAGCTTCAGGCTTGCGTTCAAAAGGTTTTAAAACGGCATTTAGCTATAAGGTTTCGGGGTTATCCAAACAATTAAAAAACGCATCTGAGCAGAATGCCAAAAACTGCATCATAATCGGCGATGAATTTAAGTCAGGTAATATAGTTATCAAAAATATGTCAGCAGGACATCAAAAAACTGTTTCGCTCGATGAATTTTTGAAAAATCCTGAAAATTTCTAATGATAGAATCCTCACCTAATCATTATGAAAAGGCCTTTGAAAACTGGCTTATAGATAATCATATTGAATATGTCCCTGCCGCCGACCAGCACAAGCCGGTATTTGAAAAATCTCAAACCAAAAGCTTCGATTTTCTCATTTGCCCGTCTTCAGGAAAAAAGATAATCGCGGAAGTTAAAGGAAGAAGGTTTAAAGGGACAAGTCTTACAGGTTTGTCCTGCCTTGAATGCTGGGTTACCGCTGAAGATGTCGATGGTTTGTCCCAATGGCAAAAAACCCTCGGCACCGGTTACGTTGCTGCTTTTATTTTTGCGTATAGTTTTGCTAGTATAGATGTCGATTTCGATGGCAGAGAAATTTTTGAATATAATGATGATAAGTTCTTTTTTTTAGCAGTGCTCTTTGAAGATTATATCAGATACATGAAACAGCGAAGTCCCAAATGGAAAACCATAACTTTGCCCGCTGATAAGTTCCGCTTATGCGCCAAACCCGTTACTGATTTGTTGTTTCAGCAGCGGGTTTGACTTGAATATATGTGCTGTTCAATAGACTGTGCTATTTTGCAAGTTTCAATGGACAGCCGTATGGCTTGGTTTTTTCTTTGCTAACACGTTCACCCTTAATTAGCTCATTCAAGGCCTTATCGACATAATTGACTCTTTTTTCAATTTTAGGCGATTTACCCATTGGAGCATTATCTAAGGCGCCTCTGTAAACAATGTTGCCGTTTCTGTCAATGATGAAAAACTCCGGTGTTTTCTTTGCTTGATACTGCCTGGCCACTGTCCCTGCCACATCCTGCAGTATAGGAACGTCCACATTGTTTCGTTCCGCAAATTCCTTGTTCTTTTCAAGTGTTTGATTATCTGTGCTGTTTATTGCGAGAAATACAACGTCCTGGTCTTTATACTTTTTGATCAGGTCCTTGACTACTGTCGTTTGTTCATAATTATATTTCGTGAAAGAACAATTATAGTTAAACCATTCAAGGACTACGATTTTGCCTTGATACTCAGATAAACGTATTGTTTTACCGTCTATACTTTCTAATGAAAAATCTGGTGCTTTGGTCATTTTCTTTTCAGAGGGCGAAAGAAATGGAATCGCCAAAATCCCAGCTGTTATTATAAATGTCTTATACATGATTTACTCCTTTCAAAAAACCTTTTTCAAAACTATATCTACTTTCCTAAAACGAGTTACGATTTAGTTCTTCAAACGGTTTATAGGGCTTTTTAGTAATCATTAATTATAAATTGCTGTATTGCTATTGAGCGATATAGCGGCTGCTTAGGTATTTTGCTCATTTAAAATCAGTTGTTTGCTTATATTGTCTTTTGATTTAATTAATTTAAATTGATATTTAAAGGGACTTAATATGTTTAATCATAAATTTATTACAGCAGCTTTGGTTGTTTTAATGAATATCGCCGCTGCCTGGGCTGAAAATGAAAATGATTTGGATATTATTAATATTGAAAAATTGACCGGCAATAAAGGGACATATGATAAAAATGAGAATGTTTTCAAAATAGTCCTGCCCAGGACAGATATTTATACCACTGTCGGCCAGACGAAAATAACACCTCCTATGGGGCTTTCATGCCAGGCGGCGTTCACACTTGCCGGAGATTCAGTAATCGTAATGGGAGATTTGGTATTGCTGGAAAACCAGGTAAATCCCGTAATGAGTGCCGCTCTTGATAATGGTCTTGATGTTACCGCCCTGCATAATCAGTATTTATGGGATTATCCTAAAGTTATGTTTATGCACATAGGCGGAAGGGGCGACCAGAAAAAGTTAGCCCAGGCTGTAGGCAAAGTTTTCGCCGAGATTGAAAAAAATAGCATCTTGCCGGCCGAATTGCAAAAAGTCAGGATTGACCCTTCTAAAACAAATATCGATACAGATAAAATTGATTCAATCTTTCAAACCCAAGGCAAAATGATCGATGGTGCTTACAAGTTTACCTTCGGACGAATAACTAAAATGGAAGGCTACCAGATTGGAAATGCCATGGGTGTGAATACATGGGCGGCCTTTGTCGGCACTGACGATCTTTCGATTGTTGACGGCGAGTTCGCTATGTATGAATATGAGGTCCAGACAATATTAAAAATATTGCGCCATTCCGGAATTAATATTGTTGCTATTCATAATCATATGCTTATGGAAAGCCCGCGGGTGGTTTTTCTTCATTTCTGGGGTGTCGGCAAAACGACCGATTTGGCAAAGGCATTAAAAGCGGCAATGGATACCCAGAAAAAAACCGCAGAAGAATCAATGAAATAAGCTTTGACCATATCACTATCACTTTTGGATAGACCCTTATGTCTGGAATTGATAGAATTCCTGCAAGTGGAAAACTTTCTAAATAAATTATTACTTTGGAGACTTAATGATGAAGAATTTATTATGTTGTGCATTAATTGCTATTGTATGTGCAGGATGTAGTATGCAGCCAAAATCCTCCAAAATGGCAGAATGCCAAAAGTCCTGTTGTTCAAAAGAATGCCCCAAAATGCTAAGGCACGTTGTCCTTTTCAAATTCAAGGAGGGGACAACACCTGAAAAGATAAAAGAAGTCCAGTCCTCCTTTGCCGCTTTGCCTTCGGAAATTGATCTTATCAAAGGTTTTGAAATGGGTACTGATGTAAGCGTCGAAAAACGCTCCGAAGGTTTTACCCACGTTTTTGTAGTAACATTTTCAAATGAGGCCGGCCGCGATGCCTACCTGGTTCATCCGGCACATAAAGAATTCGGCAAGTCACTCGGTGGATGCCTCGATAAAGTCCTTGTCATTGATTACTGGACTAAATGAGGATTATCGCCGGCTCAAAACGCGGGATGAATCTGTTTAGCCCTCCCGGCAGGGATTCTCGCCCGATTACCGACAGGGTCAAGCAGTCTCTTTTTGATGTTCTGCAGAAATATGAACTGCCTGCCGAAAAGATAGTTGCTGATATTTTCTCAGGAGTCGGTTCCCTTGGGCTTGAGGCATTGAGCAGGGGGGCATCGTTTGTGACATTTATCGAGCAGAACCCGAAAATTCTGCCGGTCCTTAAACAGAATATCGAAAAGGCAGGATTTGCCGGCCAGTCAAAAATCATTAAAACAAATGCCTTTAGCACCAGTCTCGTTGACTCAGAACGTCCCCAATATGATGTGGCCTTTGTTGACCCGCCTTATGTTGATTCATCCAATACCCAGGCTGGTTCACCTTTGTCAAATTTGTTGAATCAGTTGAGTGAAGGCGTGTCACTAAATGGTTTTGTAATTGTCCGAACTCATTGCGATACAGTCTTGTCACAATCCTATGGCAAGCTTAAAATCATTGAAAGACGTCAATGGGGAAATATGGCTGTAACGATATTAAAGAAGACAAAATGACTCATAAACAAGCGGCAATCCGGATTATTAAACAGTTGCGGCAGGTGGGCTTTGAGGCCTTACTGGCCGGCGGCTGCGTCCGTGATATGCTTCTGAAAAGAAAGCCCAAAGACTTTGATGTTGCTACCAATGCAAGGCCCGATGATGTCACAAAACTTTTCCGAAGGACGTTAAAAATAGGCGCAAAATTCGGCGTAGTTATTGTCCTTATGGACGATATTCAGATCGAAGTCGCAACCTTCAGGACTGAATCCGGCTATGCCGATGGCAGACATCCCGCTAATGTCCATTTCAGCAATTCAAAAGAAGATGCCGCTCGCCGCGATTTCACCATAAACGCGATGTTTTTTGACCCTGTTGCCAAAGAGGTCATCGATTATTACGCCGGCCAAACGGATTTAAAGAAAAAAATTATCCGCACAGTAGGAAAGCCCTCCGAAAGATTTGGTGAAGATTACCTGCGGATGCTGCGGGCCGTCCGTTTTTCAACACAGCTTAGTTTTTCAATCGAGTCCCGGACAAAAGCCGCGATTTGTGAACAAGCGAACAACATTATCAAAATCAGCGGTGAGCGAATTGCCGCCGAGCTCGAAGGTATTTTAATCAGTCCGAATCGAGCCCAAGGTCTCAAATTGTTGCTGGAAACCTCGCTTGCTGAATTTATCTTTCCAGGTTTTTGCTCTTCCTGCTGCACATCTGCCTTTGCCGTGCGAACACTTGCTTACCTGCCTAAAAAAATTGATCTTGCCTTGGGGCTTGCAGCTTTTTTTTCCGGCTTTGAGACAAACTTTGCGATGCAAAAATGTGAGTTGCTCAAGCTAAGCCGCAATCAGCAAAAGAAAATCGAATTCCTTCTTGATAATCGCGGCAGGCTTCTTACTGATTTACCCCTGTCTAAGTTAAAGATGCTGTTATCAGAAAAATATTTCGAAGACCTTTTCAGCTTTCAAAAGGCCATTCAAAAGGCATCCAATCAGTCCACTGCGCCTTTAGGCAGATTGCGGAAAAAAATAAAACAGTTAAAAGGCATCGAATTACGGCCTAAACCCATATTAAACGGCCATGACCTTATGGCACTCGGGGCTGTCCCCGGCGTCCTGCTTGGCAAGTTATCAAAAGAAATGTATATCGCGCAATTAGAAGGAAAATTCGAATCCACCGAACAGGCCAAACATTGGGTGACAAATTGGCTCCATCACCATAAGCTCGAGGAAAGTAAATGACTTTTTACAGGCTGAATTTATAACTTATCAGTTTATAAACCAGTTTTGCGGCTAAGAAATCGGGAGCTTTATCATTTTTATTCGGGCACATCTCAACGACATCAAAGCCAACGACATTGGTTTTCTTAAATACAGCTCTAAGTAAATCTAAAACTTCATACCATAATAATCCGCCCGGCTCCGGTGTCCCTGTAGAAGGCATTATCGATGGGTCAAAGACGTCCAAATCAATTGTTACATAGACATTGCCTTTGAGCACCGATAAAACCTTTTTAATCCAGTCCTTTTTGCCTGCTATTTTTTCAGCGAAAAATATATGGCTCTTTTTCGCTCTTGCTTTTTCAGAACTGTCCATGCTTCTTATGCCAACCTGCACAGTTTTACATATATCCTGTGCCCTTGCCATAATGCAGGCGTGACTGTATTTCGAGCCGTGATATTCATCCCGAAGGTCGCCATGCGCGTCTAACTGCAAGACCGTTACTTTTCCATGTTTTTTGGCGATTGCCTGAATCGCTCCAATACTTACCGAATGTTCGCCGCCCAGTACAATCGGGAATTTGCCTTTAGATAGATGTGCGGTGATTCTTTTTTCTACGGCCTGTGCCATTTTTTCCGGTGTCCTGTCTTCTGTCACCGGATTATCT
Source organism: uncultured Pirellulales bacterium (assembly GCA_964431645.1). Lineage (GTDB taxonomy): Bacteria > Planctomycetota > Phycisphaerae > Sedimentisphaerales > Anaerobacaceae > Fen-1362. The sequence goes on along the minus strand of CAYSKP010000242.1, from coordinate 7,309 downwards.
GTGTATATCCCTGTTTTATATGGCTCAGAGTCGCTCTCAATATCATAATTTTCGACGATTTGGGAAGCTTCTAAAATCGCTGTAGGTCCTTTATCAGCGCCTTTCCCCCAACTGCTGGTTTTATCGTATGGAACCGGAACAATCACAACCCTGGATTTTTCCGGATCACGGTACTGTTTCGGTATGTCACTTAAAAAAATTGCTTTTGTCATAATACTCGCAAGAAATGTAAGCCCCCAACTTAATGTTGGGGGTTTTATGTTAAAATTAGTCGAACAAAAACATCGCAATCGCCACCGTTGTAGTCCAAAGTTCTCTCATTCCGCGTGCAGTCTGTGTGATATTTGTAGTTCTGATTAATAATCCGCTTGATTTATAGACCTGCTCTTTTTCCGACCATGCCTTGTTAGGGTCAACTTCCAGTCCCAAAGTCGTCCCGAGCATTCCTGCCGCGAGGTCTTCAGAAAAATCCGCCGCCTCATGCTCATTCATTCCGTACCCATGGACTTCACTGAGGTATCCCCAGTTATTGCGGTCCTTGGGGACAGCCAGTCCTACGGATGAGCCGATAAGTCTTCCATGCTCATCGGTGTCGGCCCTGGCCATAACGCAGTAGCATATTTCACCCGGTGTCAGCCGTTTAAGTCCGGCCTCCCGGCTGATAATTTTACACCGGGGCGGCAGGATAGAAGACACCTGTACGAGGTTTTGCTGCGCGACTCCTGCGGCACGAAGCGCATCCTCGAATGATTTGAGCCTGTATTTATGTCTTCCAACACCTTTTGTTAAAAATATCCTTGTGGGGACAAGATTTCTCATTTTATTCTCCTGTATCCCTGTTCTAATTTCGCAGCAAAATTTTTTTAATACCCGTACTCCATAATTATTTTCTCGCCGGTGCGGATTACTACCGGCTGCAAGACGACGATTATATCTTTATGCAATTGCCTTACAATAAAAATTATTTAAACTTATTATCTATAATTCCTGTTACTTTTTGTTCTAAGCTCTTTACACGAAACTCGAGATATTTTTTTTCTGTTTTTTTGTTCATATTTTCAAAACCCCATCAGCAATTAAAAAAAAACACAGTTCGTTTAAATAAATACTCTTCCTGCTGAATTATAAATCAAAGACTTATAATATCCCCCTTGGTGAGGTTTTGAGGGGTTTTTTGTTGACAAATCGGCCAATTTTCTTTAGTATAAGGGTTCTATAGACGATTACTACAAATGCTTATGCCCGTATCGTTCCCCAAAGGGGAGGGGCTGTAAGTTGCCGTTTTAGCTTAATTTACGTCCTGTGAACGGCTGGTTAGGGTGATGCAACAATTTTGGAGAGATTTCAATGCTTAATAAAAATACACTTGCTATGGTTTTGGTCTTAGGGATTATTCTGGCAGCCCCGGTATTTGCCGATACCCTTGAGGGAAATTATAACGATTTGCTTCACTATCTAAAGATTGGCCGCTTCGACCTTGCCAAAGGTTATGCCCAGGCCATAGCTGACAGCAATCCTTCACCTGTTGATTTGTTTAATTTAGCACAGGATAATCCCCAGGGCTATGCCCTCCTGCTAAAGGCCAAAGAGACTTCAACTGATCCTGAGCTTGCCAAAGTTTGCGGCAGGGTTGTCGATATTATTGAACAGGGCAGATTTATCCTCCGTTCCGACCCCAAAGTTATAATCGAGGAAATCTCACGTCTCAGCAGCACAAGCCGTGCCCAGCTTAACGCCATCAAACGCCTGCATGATGCCGGCGAATACGCCATAATGTATATGCTCGATGCCCTTGCTGATAATAACAGGAAATCTGAATGGCCCAATATCGCATCTGCTTTGGGCCAAATGGGCAAAGAGGCAATAAGGCCGTTATCAGCGGCGCTTCAAACAGATAACATTGGTGTAAAGGCTGAAATAATCAGGGCGCTTGGCAGGATCGGTTATCCTCAGTCGCTTCCGTATTTGAAATATGTTGCGGAAAAAGACAGTTCAGCCGAGCTTAAGGCATTAGCTTCGGAAAGTATAAAGAAAATCGATCCGGTTGGACAAAAAGTTCCTTCTGCAAGACTTTTCTATCAGCTCGCTGAAGAATATTATTATCATAGTGAATCCCTTGCTCCCGCCGCGGATGCCAATTTCGCCAATATTTGGTTTTGGGATTCAGGAGCAGCCCGACTTGAAAGTCAGAGAGTTGACAAATTATATTTCAATGAATTGATGTCTATGCGAAACTGCGAATGGTCCCTTAAGGCTGATGAAAGCTTCGGGCATTCTATCAGTTTATGGATAGCCGCGTTTTTCAAGGCCGAATCATACGGCATTGCAATGCCCTCATATTTCGGACAGGGACACGCAGATGCGATGACCTATGCCACGACCGCGGGCCCTGAGTATCTTCACGAGTCACTCGCAAGAGCAATCAAAGATAAAGATGCCGAGGTTGCTCTAGGGGCTGTCGAGGCGTTATCTACTACCGCTGGTGAAAGCTCTCTATTTTTCAGAATCGGCACAACGCAGCCTCTGGCCGAAGCTCTCACTTTTGATAACAGGGCAGTAAAGTATAGTGCTGCAATAGCTGTTGCCAATGCCGGCCCAAAAAGATCGTTCCCTCAAAATAAACTCGTCGTGACAATATTGGCCGATGCACTCTCGCAAACCTCAGAAAACTCCGGCGATAATACCCCAATGTGGAGTGAAGCTCTTGCCGATACATACGCCCTTCGTGCGGCAAAGGCCATGCTCAAGGTTGCCCAAACCCGTAATCAGGTTCTCGATTTGTCTAATGCTGAAAAATCTCTTATTGCTGCAACAAAAGATAAAAGACAGGATATTCAGATGCTTTCCGGCCAGATACTTGCGTATCTAAATTCTCAGGCTGCCCAGCATGCAATTGCTTCGATGGCAATGTTAGAAACCAATTCTAAGGATATACGCATTGCCGCCTTCGGTTCTCTTGCCGTATCGGGTAAGGTTAACGGCAATAAGCTCGATGATGCCATGGTAAACGCGTTATACTCATTGGTCAGTTCAAAGGATTTAGACCCGGCCATGCGGGCGGCGGCCGCTGCTTCATTTGGCGCCTTGAATCTGCCCAGCCAGAAAGTGAAAAATCTTATCCTTGACCAGGCGAGCAGCTAAAGCACCAATTATGGCGGTATAATGTTCTCTGGCTCCTGTCTGTTGGAGTTTATCCTGTTGGGTTCATTTATATCGGCCTGTCTGATTGAATCGCTTTTTGAATTTGCGTCAACGGGTGTTTTCTTTGTCGGTATTATCAATAAATCTTCAATTGTCTTGTGGGGGCCTTCTTTCATATTACTCGAAGCTGCGGCCTTATTCAAAACACTGCACCACCATGCAAGATATGAATCCATCTTAGCTTCTTTTAAAGTCTTTGTTTCAAGGCCGATTTCTTTTACAAATTGATTTTGACTTATAGGTGTCGTGCAGATAATCAGTGCCGCAAAACTGGATACCAAAAATCCCGCTAGAAATCCCATAATCCCTGAACCGAAAATATTTACACTCCGCGGAAATGTGACTTCAAATTGACCTATTAAAAGGACGTAAGCGACGCCCTGCAAAATCAAAAATATCCCTGCACTAATTGCTATTAACGCTAAAGCCTTTGAATACTGTTCTCCAACTGCGGCCGGAAGAAAATCCTTTAAAACAGGTTCTGTGTAAATAGCAGCATAGACTCCGATGAGCAGATTAAACAGCATTGTCCATGTGTGATAAAGCCCCAGCTTTACCGCCGAATAAGCGAATATGACAGCCACCAGAATTCCTATCCAAAATAATGCCATATTATCCAACCACCCGGTTCATCTCTTCAATACTTGTTACACCTGTCACAACTTTTAACAGCGCCTGCTTTTGCATGTTTGATTTGCCTCTTGTGTCACCTTCTTTTCTTAATTCTTCAATAGGCAGTTTGTTATTTGTAAGAGAAGCTTTAAGCTCATCGTCTAATGAGAGCATATCGTAAATCCCAATTCTGCCGTAATAACCCGTCCCATAGCAATGCTCGCAACCGACGGATTCAAATATATTGGCGTAGTTGACCTTCTTTTTTTCAAAAATCCTTATTTGTTCCCTTGTGATTTTCGCGGGCGCCTTGCAGTATTTACACAGACGCCGGATCAATCTTTGAGAAATAATCAGATTCAATCCTGTCGCCAGCATTAAAGGTGTAACTCCTAAATCAAGCAGGCGTATCATCGCCGATGCGGTGCTGTTGCTGTGGATGGTCGCAAATACAAGATGGCCTGTTTGCGATGCCTGAACGGCAATTACCGCGGTCTCCTCATCTCGAATCTCGCCCACTACAATTACATCGGGGTCCTGCCTGAGAATGCTTCGCAGAGACTTTGCGAAAGTGATTCCTGCTTTAGTATTGACCTCAATCTGGCTTGTGTTCGGCAGCACATATTCAATCGGGTCTTCAACTGTTATGACATTTCTCGTGTAGAAATCTATTCTATTAAGCATTGCGTATAATGTTGTAGTTTTGCCGCTTCCCGTCGGTCCGCAAAGAAGTATCATGCCGGATGGTTTTCTTATGGCATTTTCAACTATGCTTCGCTGCTTTTCAGTTAACCCGACGCTCTCAAGGGTATATACGCTTGCATCCTGTTTTAAAATTCTTATCGAAAGCTTTTCACCATTTAAAACTCCCGCGCTTGCGACTCTAAACGAAACCGTCCCTTCCGGAACTTTAGCAATAAAGGCACCATCTTGCGGCCGCCTTCTCTCTGAGATATCCATATTAGATATGGCCTTGATACTGTTTATTATTGCCTGGCAGGTAGAAGAGTCTAACTGACTTACTTCTCGAAGAATCCCATCCACCCGAAATCTTACTATTGATATCGAATCGCTCTTGGGATCTATTAATATATCGCTTGCCCTGTCCTGCAGAGCGTCCCAAATGGTTTTTTCAGTTAAATCGAGAATATGACTGTCCTGACGGCGGATTTTACCATGGCCGTATAACTCCTTCAGCTCCGTTCCGGATGAGTCAAGCAGCTTAATCAAGCTTTCTTTGGAGCCGCCCATCAGTTTTGAGGCTTTTATTGTATCGCTTATCGCGTAAAGCCGCTCTTTTACAGCATCCAGAAAATTTCCCCTTTGAGTGACCGGGACCTTTAGAATGTCTTTAATTATAAATACAGCTAACGGTATCGGGCCGAATATAAGAGATAAAATGTTGACAAGCGGTTTTTTATCCTTAGGAACAACAAGACTGAATTCAACCCGCTGAACGCAATATAATCCCAGATATACCCATATTATCAGTATTAAAAGTTTCAGCGGATTAAATAATAATTCAAGGGCCGCCAGCGAATTTGGCGAACCCTGAAAACCGAGTATCGGATTTGCATTTGAAAATACCACGTTTGTAAACCAGCAAAGCATACCTTCCCTCTAATCCCTTAAACTTAGCCGCTGCAACCGCCAATTCATTCAAAATAGCATATTATCCTGGTTGTATCAAGATATTTAAGTGCTTTGCTTTAGTTCTTTTTAGCTGATTTTGAAAGCGTTTTTAAAAGGTTTGTGACTCTTCTGAAGCCATTTTTTCAGACAATTTACGCCACGCCTGCATAGAGCGTCTGAGGTTTTCGCGTAAATCGCCGCCGATGCCGTAACCTTGTAATCCTATCGGGCCTGTGAAACCTGTTTGTTTAACTGCCTTTAAAAACGAGTAAACATCAAATGTCCCTTTGTCTAATGTCTCAATGGACCCTGCCTCATTTGTTCCGTTTATCGTTACAATTAATAAATATGGTAATGACTTCGCCAAAGCAGATTGCAAATTCGAAGCCTTGTCAGTTTTAAGCCAGTGATATAGATTGAAAAATACTCCGACATTGCGCCTGTTGCTTTTTTGGGCCAGTCTCGTTGCGTCATCGACCTTTTCAAGCCAGAAATTTATATGAGGATAAAGACCAACAGAGACTTCGGATTTGTTTGCGATATCGGCTATTTTGCTGATTATTGAGATTGCCTGTTCATCACCGCTATTGGCCGATTTCTGATGCGCATCGCTTGTCATTGCAAGCCAGATTACCGATTTACGTCCTGCAAGAGATTTGATGCTTTCTTCAATCAGCGGCATGTATGTATCAGGTGAATCTTCGAGTTTTATCGTAAAATATGCCCCGAATATTTTGAGATTCGATTTATCAAGCTCACTAATCATTGTGTTAAGCCCGTCGATTCCGTTTGCTGGATTTCGTTCCCAGTAACCAATACCCGCATATCCGAGATCTTTGACCATCTGCACCTGCGATGCCGCTGATTTATGTGCATCATCCAGAGTTGCTGTATCCATCGCAAAAAATTGATTGGCAAATCCCATCTTTTCAAAATCTACAGGCTCCACCCATATATTTCTAAACGCCACGGGCCCATGGTCTCCCTGCAAAACCAGCGGCCCTTTAGCTAAATCATTTTGCTTAAAGCTGCCTCTTGTAGGCCCCGTCAAGTCAACATCTTTATGAATAAGTGTTTCGTTTTGCCATAATCTTATTATCTTTGCGTTTGCACTCTTTTTGCCTTCATTGTCAAATCTCGCTGCCTTGAAAATAATTTCGAATGTCTGCCATTGTCCGGGCGGCCTCGACGCATTCACTAAAACCGCATGGCCCTCGTAATTTCCCGGCTTTTTGTCATCCCATCTCGGGTATATGCCGCCGCATTCACCCCCCGGATATGGAGCATTCGGCTCGTTCCAGCTGTCCAGTATCTGAATCTCATATTGTCCCTGGATATACACCCCTGAATTCGAGCTTTTTGGAATAATGAATTCAACGTGTATCTTGGCATCTCCGAATTGCTGTATGCTCGCAAGCGGCGGGCTTTTTGCATTTCTGCCGTTAACAATTGCTCCCTTGCCTTCCGTGACCGACAGCAGTTTTTCGTTCCTGGGATGTTCAAATACATCCTGCGCTTCATTCCATTCGCCATTACGCTGCCAGGCGCTCAAATCGTTCAATAAAACTTCAAAAGCCCAGCTTGTGCCGCAAAACAGGATTAAAATTGCTGCTGTAAATAATTTTATTTTTATCATTCTAATTTCCCAATTAATTCTCTGGCTGCTGTTATATTATGTTTGTCACAATATTTCGCAATGCCTTCTATGATTTTAATGGCGCAGTTCGGGTCAACAAAATTCGATGTCCCGATCGCGATTGCAGATGCCCCCGCCAGCATAAATTCGATCGCGTCAGAAGCCGTTCTTATCCCGCCCATGCCTAAAATTGGTATCTGTGTCCCTTTTGTAACCTCATTAAAAACT
>CAYSKP010000241.1:0-51965 GCA_964431645.1 uncultured Pirellulales bacterium | reverse complement strand
TTTCGCTGATACAGACGTATCCGGATTTAGATGACAGTCGCATTGAACCGCTGAACCTGACAAAAAACCAAACGGAAGAATATATTAATCTTCAAACATCAGTTTATAAAGATAATCCTTGTCATCAATTGTTCGGATATCAATCGCCCGTCCAAAATTATGAATGGATTTAGAATGTCAACTCGTTTCAAATGGTATTTACTTGGGTGACAGCAAATATATAAAAGATCCTAAGGCAAAAGAATTAGAAAAAGGCAGAGACGAATGGGTAATGCTTCTCCAACTCGATTCAGATGACCAAACAGAGATGATGTGGGGTGATGTTGGGATGCTTTATTTCTGGATTAAAAAAAGCGATTTGGCTTCAAAGAATTTTGATAATTGCTGGATGATTCTCCAATGTTACTAAAGAAAGGACCCCTGAATAAATTCAGGGGGACCAACACAAAGAACCCCTGAATAAATTCGGGGGTTAAACATGGATAGAAATATCGTGATTCTGGACGTATTCGATAAAAGTGCGCAGGGTCTTACGGTCGAAGCAGAAACGTTTATGATAGCCGGAAGACCAGAGACGGCCGGAAAAGCCGAGCTTACGCAATGCAACAAGAGCAGCATTTTTGTAAACCCTGACGCTGGATTCTATCGGCGAGCCGTCGTAAGCGATTAGAAGATGGACATGGTTTTGGCAGACAGAAAGAGCTAATATATTTTGAGACAGTTTTTCGGCCTTATCTTTAATAGCCTGAATAACGATTTTCGTTTGTGCGGGCGACAGATTTACAGGAGGTTTTTGCAGGTTTTCACGGTTGATGTCATTGAGGCCGGAATCAGGCGGAAGCAGTTTACCATTCTTTAGAAAACCTCGTTTGTCGCCCTGGAGCCATGTGCCGTATGTTCTCCATGTGACCATATAGGCCAATGTGTTTGCCATAGGCGGGATAGTATATCGATAACCCCCCAATAAAGTTAGGGGGTTAAACACTCGTGGTAAACATATTGATTTTGTGCTGAATATCGGTATACTGTGGCCGAATATGTCGCGATAGAAAGGGTTGTGCGATGGCGCAATGGGATGAGCAGTTTAGCAAATTAAAGCAGATAATAGAAATGATGAAGGACCATAACCTTGCGGAGATAACGATAAAGCAGGGCGAGGAGGAGCTTTGCGTGAAAAAGCAGCAGCCGGTGCAGCCTCAGATTACGGCCGTGCCGATGTACGGGGGGCCGATGCCGGGGGCACAATCAGCAGACCCGGGAAAAGCGGCCGAAGCTGCGCAGCAGGGGGCATCAGAGGAACATATTACGGAGATTAAATCGCCGCTGGTGGGGACTTTTTACGCCCAGCCAAGCCCGGATACGGAGCCGTTCGTTGAGCTTGGCTCGCGCGTTGAGCCGGAGACAGTGGTCTGCATCATTGAGGCGATGAAAGTGATGAACGAGATAAAGGCGGAGACCAGCGGGGTGATTGTGGATGTTGTGGCGGCAAACGGCAGCGCGGTGGAGTACGGGCAGGTGCTGTTTAAGGTGAAACCGGCATAGAACATTAACGGATAGAGTGGAGCGTATAGCGTATCGTATTTCGGATTTCGTATTTAGTATTTCGTATTGCGGATTGAAATCTAGTTTAAGATTTGAGAATAATATAAAGAAATGTTTTCGAGAGTTTTAATAGCAAATCGCGGGGAGATAGCGCTGCGGGTCATACGGGCGTGTCACGAGCTCGGGGTGGCGGCGGTGGCGGTGTTTTCCGAGGCGGACCGCGGGGCGGCGTATCTTGATTTGGCCGATGAGGCGATTTGCATCGGGCCTGCGGTGCCATCGGAAAGCTATTTGAATATACCCAGGATCATGAGCGCGGCGGAGATAACCAACGCCGACGCGATACACCCGGGGTACGGATTTTTGGCGGAGAATGAAAATTTTGCGCAGATTTGCCGCGAGTGCGGGATAACGTTTATCGGGCCGCCGCCGGAAGCGATGAGGCTTCTTGGGGACAAGGTGGAGGCGAGAAAACTGGCGCGAAAATCGGATGTTGATTTAGTACCGGGATCGGATGGGGTGGTAGAGGATGTTGAGCAGGGATTAAAGATAGCCGCAGAGATAGGCTATCCCGTGATAATAAAGGCGGTGTCGGGCGGAGGCGGAAGGGGGATGAGGGTCGCGCATAACGAGATGAGCTTTCGGTCGGGATTTTCATCGGCGCAGGCGGAGGCGGAGGCGGCATTTGGCGACGGCTCGGTGTACCTTGAGAAGCTGATTGTTGAGCCGCGGCATGTCGAGGTGCAGGTGATGGCGGATTCAAAAGGCAATGTGCTGCATTTTTACGAGCGGGATTGCTCGATTCAGCGTCGCCACCAGAAGATGATTGAGGAATCGCCTTGTCCGGTTATTAACGAGAAGATTCGCCAGCAGCTTTGCGAGTCGGCGATTCGGATTATAAAGAATGCCAATTACGTAAATGCCGCGACGGTGGAATTTCTGCTGGACAGGGACAAGCATTTTTATTTTATCGAGGTAAATACGAGGATTCAGGTTGAGCACCCGGTTTCGGAGATGGTGACAGGGCGGGATTTGATAAAGATGCAGCTGCAGGTGGCATCTGGTGAAGAATTGGGATTGACGCAAAAGGACATTCGCCACCGCGGGGCGGCGATTGAGTGCCGGATTAACGCGGAGGACCCGTCGAACGGATTTTCGCCGTGCCCTGGGACAATTGAGAAATATATTCCGCCGGGAGGGCCGGGAGTGCGGGTTGATACGCATGTTTACCAGGGCTGGACGGTGAGCCCCAGTTACGATTCGATGCTCTGCAAGCTGATTGCGTATCAGCCGACCAGGGACGAGGCGATTGTGACAATGAGGCGGGCACTTTCGGAATTTGTGATTGAGCCGATTAAGACGACGATACCGGCGAGCCTTTCGATTCTATCGCATAATCTGTTTGTTAAGAGCAGGATTGATACGGAGTTCGTCGAGAGGAATTTTTAGCCACAGAGGACACAGAGAAACTAATTTAAAAAATCCTAAATACGAAATTCGAAATCCGAAACAAATTCCAATAACTAAATCTCAAAAAATAAAACAAGATCTTCTTCGCTTCGCTCCCCCGATTACGACATTCGAGGGCAGGCAGGATGACAGAGTCATTTTTCCAAAGCAATCTGATCCTGGTAGGATTCGCGGCGGCGAATGATTTCGAAATTTTCGCCGTCGACGAGGACTTCGGGGGCTCGGCCGCGTGCGTTATAGTTGCTTGCCATAGTCATAGCGTAAGCGCCGGCGGTGAAGATGCTAAGCAGGTCGCCGCGTTTGACGGGGGGAATCATTCTTTCTTTTGCGAAAAAGTCGGCGCCTTCGCAGATTGGGCCGACGATATCGACAATTTCGGTGCCGAAGATGGTGGACTGTTTCTCGCGGGTCTGGGGGACGAGTTTTTCCTCTACCTGGGCGGGCCAGATGAAATGGAAGGCGTTATAAAGCGGCGGGCGGATGAGGTCATTCATTCCCGCATCGACGATGACGAATTTTTTGCTGCCGCCTTTTTTGAGGTAGAGGACTTTTGTGACCAGTATCGCGGCGTTGGCGGCGATACTAGCGCCTGGTTCGAGGATGAGGCGGATATTTTTGCCTTTGAGCAAGGGGACAATCGCCTTGGCGTACTCTTCGGCTGTGGGGGACTGGCTGGTTACGTAATCTGCGCCGTAGCCGCCGCCGGTATCGATTGCCTCAATGGTGCAGCCGGATTTGCGGAGCTTATCCACAAGCTTGAGCGTTTTAGTCAGGGCCTCAATATACGGCTCGACCGTGTGGCCTGCGGAGCCGAGATGGATGTGCAGGGCGCATAAATTTACACTCTTGTTATTGCCGAACTGCTCGAAGACTTTTTGCGCTCGCTCGATATCGACGCCGAATTTTGTTTCTTTGACGCCGGTAGTCGTGTAGGTATGGGTTTTAGGGTCGACATCGGGATTGACGCGGAGTGCCGCCTTTGGGATTTTGTCTTTGTGTTTGGCGATTTCGATTAGATTTTCAAGCTCGGCCTCGGATTCGATATTGAAGTAGCCGATTCCGGCATCGAGGGACTCAATGATTTCTTTATCGGTTTTGCCGACGCCTGCGTAGACGATTTTCGAAGGGTCGCCGCCTGCCTCAAGGGCCCGGTAAAGTTCGCCGCCGGAAACGATATCGAAACCGCAGCCGGCTTTTGCAAGGAATCTCAGAATATTTATGTTTCCGCAGGCCTTGATTGAGTAGCAGATGGTTGTGTCGAGTTCTTTATAGGCGTATTGAATTTTGCGAAGATGCTCAAGGAATGTCGCCTTGCTGTAGATATAGACAGGCGTGCCCACTTCTTCGGCTATTTTGTCAATGGGCACCTGCTCGGCGTAAAGTTTTCCGTTTTTATAATTAAAATGGTCCATAGGTTTGGTCAGTATAGAGAAAAATGGGAAAAAAGCAAGACTTGATGCTCGAGTGGTTGCGTTATTTGGTTGCGGTTACGCAGCTCGTTTCGTCCGGGTATAGCGTTCAGTGTTAGTACATATAATTTTTGAATTTAAGCAATTGGGACAGTTAGATGCAAGATAGATTTCTCCACGTCGCGTCCCTTTAGGGACGCTTCGGTCGAAATGACGACTTGGGCTTTTTACGTTTTGCGCAAAGAAAAAGTGGAAGGTACGGGGTAAATCGGACCTTCCACTTTCCGCATACTAACCGGTTTGCGGCCGGCGTTATGCTATTTTTTCTTTTTCTTTTTTGCCACTTTCTTCTTCTTTGCCATTCTGATACCTCCAGGCATAAATAACCAGTTTAAAAACGTTACTAAAAAACATTTGGAATCACAATCAAATTTCAAAGAGGCAAAAAATACAAGCTGTACTTTTTTTATCGACTAAACAGCATTGAATCCTTCAAAGAAATTTTTATAGATGAGGTTTTCAGTTGCGTAAAAATCGTTTATGATGATGGATATGAGCACTAAAAGAATAGTTTTGTTTGGCGGGACATTTGACCCGATACACCTCGGCCATACCGAAGTTGCACTGGCGGCGGGCCAGCAAATGATGGCGGATAAAATTATTTTCGTGCCGGCCAGGCGCTCGCCGTTGAAGGCATTTTTCCCCGAGGCGAGCGATGAAGACAGGCTGGAGATGATTAAGCTTGCTATAAAGGACAACACAAAATTCAGCGTTAGTGATTATGAGCTTAAAAAGCCGGGGCCGAGCTACACGATTGAAACGGTGAGGTATTTTCGCGGCCAGCCGGGAAATGAAAATTGGATTTTCTGGCTTATCGGGGCAGATACAGTTGAGGATTTGCCGCACTGGTATAAGGCAAGCGAGCTGATTGATGAGTGTAACCTGGCGGTGATGCACAGGTCGGGATATCCTGTGCCGGACTTTACGAAGTATATCGATTTATGGGGGGCTGACAGAGTTAGAAAGCTTCAGCAAAATATTATCGAGACGCCGCTGGTTGATATAAGCAGCACCGAAATTCGAAAACGGCTGTCATCAGGCAAGGAAGTCAACGGGCTGGTTTCTCCTGAAGTGCTTCGGTATATAAGCGAGCATAGGCTGTATGGGATAAAGGACTACTGACGGATTGTTGATTGATTATTGATGATGGAAATTAACCACAGATTAGACAGATTTCTCAGAAAAAAGAGATCCTTCGCTGCGCTCAGGATGACAAGTCAATCGCAAACCAAATACAAATATTTTGGTTTATTTATTCAATTTAATTTAAATTAATTCCTTGAGCCAGGCGCACCAGTCTTTCATACCTTGGCCAGTTTTAGCGGAGACGAGGAAGATTTTGGTTTTTTTATTGAGCCTGGAGATATCGGCTTTGACTTTTTTGATATTGAAATCAGTTCCTTTAACCAGGTCGATTTTATTAATGATGACTGCGGCGGCGCGGGCGAAAATCATCGGATATTTGGCGGGCTTGTCATCGCCTTCAGGAACAGAAAGGACAGCGATTTTATCTGTCTCACCGAGGTCGAAAGTGGAGGGACACACGAGATTGCCGACGTTTTCAATGAAAATTAAATCGAGTGAGTCTATGGGGAGCTGGTGGAAGGCATAGCTAACCTGGGCGGCGGACAAATGGCAGGCGCCATTGGTATTAATCTGGTAAGCAGGTGCTCCCGCTTTTTTAATCCGCCTGGTGTCGATATCGGTCTGGATGTCACCTTCGATGACGCCGATATTGAGAGTGCCTTTGAGCATTTCAATGGTTTTAGCCAGCAGGGTGGTTTTGCCTGAGCCGGGAGATGAAATACAATTCAGGCAGGGCAGCCTTCGGTCTTTTAAAAATGTGCGATTTTGAAGGGCAAATTCTTCGTTGGCGATGAGAATTTTTTTTCTTATCTTGACCTTAGGCATTTTATTTTTCCTCGAATTCAATTTCTTCCAATAAAAGCGGCTCTTCGGGCAAAAGCTCAAATTCTTCAGTTTTGCATTTTGGGCACTTGGGTTTATGGATATCGAGTGGATATACATGGCCGTTCTTGCATTTGGCTTGAACTGGTTTTTGTTTAATTATCAATTTAGTATTTTGGCAAATGGTTTTTTCGCTTATGGCCTCGAAGGCAAAGGTAAGGGCTTCATCATTTATGCCTGAAAATGCTCCGCAGGATATTTTTGCCGACAATGGTTTAGCCTTCTGCTTTTTGGCCTCGGCGGTTATCGCCTCCAACAATGCTTGTGCGATGGATGCCTCGTGCATTTAGCAAATCCTCGGCAATTCTCTGCCATATGGCATCTGGACGATTCTTCTTCCTCCGATTTTGGTTGTTATTTCGACAACAGGGGCATCATCGGTTTTCAAAACTTCTCCGATTATGCCTGCGTGTTCTCCGAGAGGATGGCTGCGACAGATTTTCACACATTCATCTGCAATTTCAGGTGAGAGGATGGCCACGAATTTACCTTCATTGGCGATATTGAGGACATCTATGCCGAGGGCATCGGCGGCGGCCTGCACGGATGAATTAATGAGAATATCAGTTTCGTTTATGCGGATATCGAAAGATGTTTGCTGAGCAATTTCGTTTAAAGCGGCAGCAAGGCCTCCGCGTGTGGGGTCACGCATGAATTTAATGCCTTTGGTTTCGCTGATGAGCTTACAGGTTAAATCAGAAAGGGCAGCGCAGTCGCTTTGTAGCTGAGACTTAAAGCCGATATCCTGGCGCAGGGACATAATTGTCATACCGTGGTCGCCAATTGAGCCGTTTAAGAGGATTTTGTCACCGGTCTTAATTTTATCGAAACCGAGCTCGACACCTTCGATGCGGACGCCGATACCGGCGGTATTGATAAAAATCTGGTCGGCAGCGCCTGATTCTACGGTTTTGGTATCGCCTGTAACTATAGCGACATTACAGCGTGCGGCAGTTTCGGCGATGCTGTCGAGAATTTTATCAAGCGTATCGAATGGAAGGCCTTCTTCGATAATCAGCGCCAGCGAAATCGCGACAGGTTTTGCGCCGCTGACGGCCAGGTCATTTATCGTTCCGCAGACTGCGAGCTTGCCAATATCACCGCCGGGGAAGAACAATGGTTTTACGACATAGCTGTCTGTTGTAAAGCAGATGGATTTTGAATCGAGATTAATTTTTGCGGAATCGGTCAGTTCGTTAAGTGTTTTATTGGCAAATCTCGGCAAAAGATGTTCACGGATAAGTTTATTTGAAAGCTGTCCTCCTCCGCCGTGAGCAAGAAGAATTTTATCGTCGTCTTTAGAGTTCATTGATGTTTCTTTTCCCGTCTGCCGTATTTATACCATGCGGAGCAGGCGCCTTCCGAGCTGACCATGCAGGGGCCAACGGGTGTTAGCGGCTGGCAGACACTTGCAAATAGCGGGCATTGAGGCGGATCTATCAGGCCGCAGAGGACCTGGCCGCACCTGCAGCCGGTCGTTTCATAATCAGTATTTTCCTTCAGGCCGAAGCGCTTGTATGCATCGAATCTGCTGAATTCTTCTTTAGGCTGCAATGTGCTTTTTGGAATTTTTCCAAGGCCTCTCCAGTAACCATCCGTAGCCTCAAAGCATTCGGAGATAATTTTCTGTGCGGTCTGATTACCTTCCTCAGTGACTACAGCTGTGTAAATTGATTTGGCTTGCGGCCTGTCTTCGATAATTTGCCGGCAGATTTCTGCCAGTCCTTCGATTATCTGCATCGGCTCAAAGCCGGCGACGACACAGGGCTTTTTGTATTTGTCAACGATTTCTTTATAAGCCGCATAACCAATAATGACGCTGACATGGCCGGGGCACAAGAACGCGTCTATCATATTTTTTTCATCGCTCAATAATGCATCCATCGCAGGCACGACAAGTTTATGGTTGCTGAGGATGCAGAAGTTATCGATGCCTTCCGCGGCGGCAGTTTTTACAGCTACCGCAGAGGCCGGGGTGGTGGTTTCAAAGCCGACGGCGACAAAGACAACTGTTTTGGCTGGATTATCACGGGCCAATTGCAGGGCATCTTCGCTGCTTAGGACTATTTTGACGTTGCCAGTAGATTTTCTGGTTTCAAGGGAGCCGTTTTTGCCGGGGACACGAACCATATCGCCGTAGGTGGCGACAATTATGTCCTTTCTATCGGCAAGTTCGAGGACCGTGTCGATGTAACCCTGGTGAGTGACACAGACAGGACAGCCCGGGCCGGAAAGAAGTTTCATTGATTTTGGAAGTGTTTCCTTCAGGCCGTTTCTGAATATCGCAACAGTATGTGTACCGCAGACTTCCATTATATTTACAGGCCTGCCGGTAATTTCGCAGGCGGTGTCCATCAGAAGCTGTGCTTTTCTGATTCTTTGAAGCATGAGTATCCTATCATCCTGAAACTTTATTTTGTGTGTCTTTGAAGTTATCTATTTCTTCAATGAGCTGCCATGTTTTTCTGGCTTCATCCTCGTCGATAGTGGAAATAGCAAAGCCGGCGTGGACGAGAACGAGGTCGCCGAGTTTCGCATCCGGCAGCAGGGTGGTTCGGGCATTAAACTGATTGCCCATTGCGTCAACCACTGCGCGGTCTTCTTCAAGCTTTATTATCCTTGCTGGTATCGCTAAGCACATAATTCACCAAGCTGAAATTAATCTAGTTCAAGTATATTATTCAGTTTCAATTTCGCGGCTATTGCAGCTTGTCCCACCGAGATGCAGGCATCATTGGCCGGAAAGTCACTATTGTATAATACAGAAAAACCTGTGTTTTTCAATAAGTTGATTAATTGCCAGCTGAGAAATCTATTGCAGAAAACGCCTCCGCTCAAAGCCGCCGTATTTAAATTTTTTACCTCTCTCGCTTTCTTTGCCATTTCACATAATCCATATGAGATAGTATTATGAAATTTGGCTGATATAATTCCCTTTTCTTCGCCATTTCTTATATCAGCCAAAAGTTGTTCTATTGTTATACGCAGGTCAAGAATAAGTGGTTTAACCGAATCCATAAGTTGGAAATCATATTTTTTACCACAGTTTGCGTCCGCAATCGCCTCAAGTGCGATAGGCAATTGGGCCTCAAAATGGTTATAATTTCCAAGCCCGAGCATTGAGGCGACGGCATCGAAGATTCTTCCAAGGCTCGAGGTTTGGACTACGTTGATGTTTTTTGATAATTGTTCAAAGATGAGCTGCTGTTTTGATTCATCCGGCTCGATTTTTTCAAGCAGCCATTGGAATTTAGCCAATTCAAGTTCTTTTCCGTAAACCTGGTTTAATAAAGCAATTACCGGCCTGATTGGCTGTTTGCTTGCGGTATCGGCGCCCGGCAATTGATAATAATCGAGATGGCCGAATCTTTCGAAGTTATCAAGCGAGGATATGAGGCATTCGCAGCCCCATATTGCGCCATCTGTTCCATAACCTGTGCCGTCGCAGGCAAGACCAATTACAGGACCATCTATTTTGTGCTCGGCGAGTACGGCGGCAATGTGTGCCCAATGGTGCTGAACCTCTATGATTTTTACATTTGGAATTGAATGGGCATATTGAGAAGAAAAATAAGACGGATGCAAATCGCAGGCAATGATTTTGGGATTAACTTCAAAAAGGCCGCGAAGGTGTTGGATGGATTTTCTGTAATGACGATAAACCGCCGCATCTTCGAGGTCGCCGATATGCTCACTGCAAATCAATTGATTGGCTTTAACAAAGGAGAAGGTATTTTTCAAATCGGCTCCCGCGGCAAAGACATCATATTTGGAAGCTTCTTTTATATTTACAGGAGCAGGGACATAACCTCTCGAGCGGCGAAGCAGGAGAGGTTTATCTTCGATTAAATGCACGATCGAATCATCAACCTGCCTGAAAATTTCCCTGTCATGCATAAGGAAGAAATCAGCAATGCCGCCGAGGCGTTCGAGCGCCTCATCATTTTTACATATAAGCGGCTCATCACTGATATTGCCGCTTGTCATTACCAATATTTTAATCTGAGGTTCGGCGAAAAGGAGGTGATGAAGAGGTGCATAAGGAAGCATTAATCCAAAGGTGTTTGTGCCTTCAGCTATAGATGCAGCAATTGATGAACCGGATTTTTTCGGGAGAAGGACGATGGGGCTTTGGGGAGTTTTTAATATTTTTTCCGCAGCTTCGCTGAGTATCGCGTGGTGCTTTATAGTCTCAATGGAACCAGCCATCATGGCAAACGGCTTATGCTCTCTTTTTTTACGTTCGCGGAGAAGTTTGACTGCCATATTATTGAAGGCATCGACCGCCAGATGAAAACCGCCTACGCCTTTTATGGCGAGAATTTTGCCTTCCAGCAAAAGCTGTGCGGTTTTTGTAATTACTTTATCGGAGTCTGACTCGATTTTGCCGCCTTTATTATCGGCGAGCCAGATTTTCGGTCCGCATTGGGGACATGCAACGGGCTGGGCGTGAAAGCGCCTGTCTGCGGCATCATGATACTGGACAGAGCATCTGCCGCACATTTGAAACTCCGACATAGTGGTATTGGGGCGATCATACGGGATGGTTTTGATGATGGAATATCTTGGGCCGCAATTGGTGCAGTTGATGAACGGGTAACGATACCGGAAATCATTTTTATCGAATAATTCATGGAGACAATCTTTGCATGTTGCGATATCAGCGGTAACCCTGGAAATCGGAGTTCCTGCCGTTTCGCTTTGCCTGATGATAAATTCATGTTCATCAGGAATAAGTTTTGTCTCTGAGGCGATACATAAATCTATTTGTGCCAAAGGAGGTGCATCTTCGCCATTTAGACGCTTGATAAATTCAGTAATTTTGGCTTCTTCCCCTTGCAGTTCGATAACGACACCTTTTGTATCATTGAATACAAAGCCGGTCAGATTCAATTTAGAGGCAAGGCGATAAACTGCGGGTCGGAAACCGACACCCTGAACCTGGCCCATTATCAGGATTTTATTTCTTTTAATCAAAGCTTACTCTCTTAGATTTACGCCTTATTTATTAATTTGGTTTTTGCAGATTATAGCCGATGATAATAATTGGGTGTTAAAGGGTTTTGAGAGCTTTTTTTTATTTGTCAGCAGCACAAAATAATGGTATTATTATCGAATAGCTGGGGCCATAGCTCAGCTGGGAGAGCGCTTGCATGGCATGCAAGAGGTCGCGGGTCCGAATCCCACTGGCTCCATTTTTTCATATCTAAAATTCTGCGGCACAAAACCTATACTAATTAGCGAATTGAATGCTGATTTTTAATTATAAAAAAGCCAGTTTTATGACACCTATGATGGCCGTTCTTTGCCAAAGTTAAGGGCAGCAGCACAATCACCGAAATAAATACAGATACATTCCTCTGATGATAAATTCAGCTTTTGACCTTGGTATAATTCTCTCTTTAGGAAAAAAATAAATATGCTCAAAAATAATATTCAAGCATTGATAAGTTTTATTTTAGCTTTTTATGCAAATCCGGTGTATGCCTTCGATGAGGAGATTAAATATGTTTTGACGGCTGATTACTTCAATAAGTATGTCTGGCGGGGGCAAAATCTTAATAATGAAAGCGTTTTTCAGCCTTCAGTTGCGGTAAGCAAAAGCGGATTTACAGCCAATATCTGGGGAAATCTCGAGTTGACAAACAGCCGTGAACATGCGGGTGAATTTACTGAATTTGATTATGGGCTCGATTACACCAATTCAATCGCGGAAATGAACTGGATAAGCTTGTCAATAGGAGTTCTCTATTATGATTTTCCCGGAACTTCGGAAAAACCTACAACCGAGCTTTATGGCGGATTAAACTTTGATTTACCGCTGACTCCATACATAAGATGGTATCGCGATATACAAGTCAATAACGGCAGCTACATCCAATTGGGCATAGGGCATACTATTGAAAAATTTCATGAATTCAGTGAGAAATACTATTGCGACATTGAGTTAGGCAGCAGCATCGGTTATGGAACCGGCCGATACAACAGATACTATTTTGATACAGATGGCGGGAGGGTAAACGACTGGACATCATCTGCGGCCTTCCCTTTTTGCATGGATTCATGGATTATTAAACCAAGCATCAGTTATTCGACACTGCTGAACAATGATATTCGCCGGGCAAATAAAAGAAGCGACAACATCTGGTTTGGCGTAAGTTTGTCGATGGAATTTTAGCTATTTGAGGAAAATAGTTCTAAATGGCGTTTTTATGCCTTTAAGACCTATAATATACAGCTAATTTGTAAAACAAAAATTCAGAAATAAAGGACTCCTGTAATATTGTCGAAAAATTTAAGTTAAACGGCTGTTTTGCTAAAAAATGACAAAAATTAGAATGATAAAGATCAAAATACATAATATTTTAAAATCATATACGTCAGCCAAGCTTGAGACAAAGCTTGCCATCACATTTTTTGGATTGGCGGTCTTCATTTCGGCATTCGTAACCCTGGCTGCATATCTAAACTTTAGTTTCAAGGCACGTGAAGACCTGCGTAAACATCTTCGAGATGTTGTAAGCATGGCGGCGCTGCAATTGAATGGCGATTTGCATTCAACTCTCATAGAGCCAAATCAGGAAGACACAACTGCTTACCTGGAAATTAAACAATCACTGCAGTACATAAAAAAAATGGCACCTGATATACGTTTTATATATACATGGCGGAAAAATCCCGCCGGACAGGTTGTGTTTGTGGTAGATGCCGAAACAGATCCAAATCAGATATCGCATTTGGGAGATGTTTACAGCGGAGAGCCGGCCGTAATAAAAAAAATATTGACATTAAATCATGCCGACACAGATAAAAATTTTAATACTGATAAGTGGGGGACATGGCTTTCAGGTTATGCGCCTTTTTATAAATCAAACGGCCGGATGGAAGGCATATTAGGGATAGATCTTAAGGCATCGGATGTCCGCAAACACGAACGGATGTTCCTGTGGAATGCACTTGTTATTTTCTTCGTCGCTGTGATATGTGTATTATTTATCGGGCAATGGTTCGGCCGCAGATTGGCCGCCCCGATGGTGAAGTTAACGCTCAGCAGTAAACGAATTACCGAAGGCGATTTAAGACACAGGGCATGTGTTGAAGGCGGCCGGGAAACAAGCATATTAGCTGAATCCTTTAACAAGATGACTGACACACTCCATAAAGCCATCACTTCCCGCGACAATGAAATTAACGAAAGAAGACGGGCCGAAATGGCCCTTGATATCGCCAATAAAGATTTACAGGCAACTGTCCTGCAGCTCAGCGTTGCCAACCGACAGCTTAAAAGCTTTGCTCAAATTGCTTCGCATGATTTAAAAACTCCGCTGCGGGGAATTAAAATGCTTACAGACTGGCTTGCTGACGGTTATCCCGAAAAATCCAAAGAGGGGCAGGAATACTTTGAGTTATTAAAGAAGCGGATAACACGGATGTACAAATATATCGAGGCCATTCACCTGTATACCAGCATCGAAAGCCTGAAGGAAAATAAATTTTGCGTGGACCTTCATGAGCTTGTCTTAGATATTATATCCGAAATCAACCCTCCGCAGCATATTAAGATTGTAATTGAAAATAAAATGCCTGAAATTGAATGTGACAAATCGCATATCACGCACGTTTTTAAAAATCTTCTGAGCAATGCCGTAAAATACATGGATAAACCGTTAGGAATTGTAAGTATCCGCTGCGTTGATGAACAGGGATGCTGGATATTTAGTGTTTCTGATAACGGCCCGGGAATCAATGAAAAATATCATGATAAAATATTCGAAGTTTTTCAAACATTGTCCCCGAAGGACGAAACCGAAGATGTCGGTATCGGCCTTAGCATCGTCAAGAAAATTGTAGAATTATACAATGGCAATATTTGGGTTGAATCAAAAGTGGGCGAAGGAACAACCTTCTTGTTTACCATGCCCAAAACAGCAGAATCCAACACCGAACCTCTTTGCGCAACCAGTTGGGCCGTAAATTGAGGCTATTGCATATCGAAATTCAATTTTGCAGAAGCTATCAGTTAGCTATTTAATAGCATCGTAGGCCTTGAGCTTGTTATCAGGACCATAATACAGGATGAATATCGTTGCTTCCTGCTGGCTGGCTGTTTGCAAAGGAGTGCCGATAATTTCCCAGAGTCCCAGCGTTCCGACGGACAAAACGCCATTACCTACGACCTCGACGGTTTTCCATTCTTCAGTGGGCGCACCTTCAACGATTTTATATGTATCTTTAACCTGGCCATCTTCGAATCGCTGAGTCTGGTAAGGACCGCCGAGCACGGCCACGATATCATCCCTATTGCCTCCGATGCGCAGCACTGAGAGGTCTTTGTGCGTCTGTTTCTTTTTGGCCATTATGGCTGAATTCAAACAACCCTCGGCCAGCAATACCAGTGCGCACAGTGCTAACAACATTGTCTTTTTCATAATTTCTCCTTTTCATAAAATAGTTAGATGTTTGAATGCGTTAGTAATTTGGAACCATAGATAATTGTTCAAATCGCAGCGGGCTTAAATCGAGTTTTTCGAAAAGAACACCTTTTTCATATGCCCCGGCAATAAGGCCTAAAAAAGAGAGGACCTCTTCTCTATTGGTGCCGGTGCTATTAATGAATTGTTCCATGAAGCCCTTTAGATGTGCCATAGCCGCATCTGTTTGTTCATCTTTCCAGTTTTCCTCAATATATTTCCTGTTTAAACCAAGAATTGTCGCGCCTGCATCAAAATTATAGCATTGTGTCTGAGCCATGGTTTTTTTCTCATTGGAGCCTTTAAGCATTGATGAGCCGATGTTCATAACATCAATCGATAATTTATTATTTACTTTGAGCCATTCATTTAATGTTGGTATGAAAGGCTGGAAATTGGGATCTGATGAGTGCTGGCGGCCGTAATCGCAAATGGCTTCTACCATCGATTTAGATAATATAATATTGGGTTCAAAAATGGTTATCTCTCGATAGCCAACTAAATTATCAAAGCGGCTGTTGGCACCGGGCCGGTATCGTTCAATAATTGCCGCACTGGCACGGTAATCGGTTGTAGAGCCGATATTGAGTCCGGTGAAATATTTGTCACCGGTAAGGCCTCCTAAAATAAATCTTTGCGGAGCCGGTATTTTGGGGACATGGCTGTGTGCCGAGACCCAGTAATTTTTGCCATTTTTTGCGAGGAGCTGCTCGAGATTTTGATTTAATGTTTTTGAAAATGTCGGCACCGAGAAAGCTGTTTCGGTTGCAGACCACATAATATTAGTTAAATTGAGCGGGACCTGACCGGGCTTGGAAAAAGTGATTCTGTCAAAATAATCCTTTGGATAATGAGAAGCCATGATACGGTATTTTGTAAACGGGGTCCTGGCGAAATTCTTCAGATAACCGATTTGCGACTGGTATGAAGGTTCATCTTTAAAAGATACCGAGCCGATGACCCCGTAAAAACCGATATTGGCAGCAGTAGCCCAGATGGGAGAATCTTTATAGTCGGATGAATCTATAAGGAGAATATCGGTATCGGGCTTGCCATCCTCTTTATGGGTAACGATACCTGCCAGGTACAGGCCTGTTCTGTGGTCAAGATTTTTATTCTTTTCGAGCGATTCAATATTATCTTCATAATGAAAATTGTTATTGAGCAGATTATTTTGATGATTAAATTCGCTGAATCTTTTGAGGACCTCGTATTTAGTAATCGCGGGATTATCAGGCCGGCCGGTCCGGTTCAAGAGGGCGAAACGTATCCCCGGGGTAATGATATTTCCGGCCCCGAGATAATCATGATTGCCAATAATGATGAAGATAGGCGTTCCCGTTTTATAACGATATTTGGCCAGGATGCCAATGACAGTATCGATTTCATCTGTTCCGCCGCTATTAGCCGCATCACCAAGGTACAGGATGCAATCGACTCCTTTTCTGTCGCCGCGGGGGTCCTGTGTTAATTTATTGAGTGCAGTTTCGAGCATTTGTTTGGAGAGATAACATTCAAGTGCGGGGGGACGGATGCTGACGTTTACGAGGGTATCCGCGAATTTACTTCGATAATGAAAATCTGAAAAGCCGTTTTGTGAGGTAATCTGGCTGTCTGCAAGCAGGCCGATTTTGATTGGAAAAGCAGCTTGTTTTTGAGTTTCAGAACAGCCGACAAAGAAAGGACAAATTAAAAGAAGCAGAAAAGATATCTTTTTCATCTCACATCCTTGCTCCAATATCGCTGAATAGAAAAAGCGTTTGGCTGTTTTGCCCTGCAATAATTTCACTAAGCTTATTTTAAGCACTTACTACACGAATTATCAGGGGAATTGTCAAGGATTTTCTATTAACGAGATTAGAAAAAATTTAAATGAAAAGAGATAAGAATCAGATGAATTTTATTGTGACATCAAGTTAATCAGAGTCACTGCCGCCGCCCAATACAGCGTAAAGTCTGATTTGATTGGCTATTTTTCCAAGCCGCAGAGACACTAAAGCCTGCTGGGCGGCGTAGAGCGAGCGCTGCGAATCGATGACAATAAGGTAATTATCGATACCCTTGGTATAACGGATATTAGACAAACGGTAAGTTTGTGCAGCGGCTTCAACGAAAGACAGCTGAGCGGATAACTGCTGCTGGACAGTGCCCTGGACGGCCAAGGCATCGACAACGTCTTTAAACGCCTGCTGGATTGCTTTTTCATATTGAGCCACGGCAATTTCTTTATCTGCTTTGGTCACCTTATAAGCCGACCGTACCCGCGGGTCAAAAACAGGTATTGCAATTTGCGGTGTGAAATTCCAGAACTCTGAGCCGGAGCTGAAAAGCCCCGATAACTCGGTGCTTGCAGTTCCGCCTGAGGCGAAAAGATTAATATTAGGAAAAAAGGCGGCTCGCGCAGCCCCGATATTCGCATAGGCTGCCTTGAGCTGATTTTCGGCCTGCAAAATATCCGGACGATTCAAGAGGACTTGCGAGGAAATTCCCACAGAAATTTCCATTGGCATACTTACCGCATTCAAGTCGGCAGGCAGTAATTCATCAGGGACTGAAGTTCCGGCCAAGAGATTCAATGCGGACTGGTCCTGTGCGACAAGCCGGGTATAAAGAGCAATATCGCCACGGGCCGCATCGACTCTTGTTTGTGCCTGATGTAAATCAATTTCACCAACTACACCGGTTTGGAAACGGCGCTGGACGAGATTGAATGCCTCCTGCTGGGAAACAAGAGTGGATTGGGCTAATTTAAGATTTTCCTTGTCCGCGGCCAAGGTCGAATAGGCATTTGCGACTTGTGAAACAAGCAGAATCGCAGCGCTTCGGCGGGCCTGCTCAGTGGCAAGATATTGCTGCAGTGCGCTTTCTTCAAGATTTCGCAGCCTTCCAAAAAAATCAATTTCCCATGCAAGGCCCAGATTAACATTATATTCTTCAGTTGTAAGCGGTTGGTCGAATTTTAAAAGGTCCTCGGACAGATGCTGTTTTCTATAGCTGGCGGCGCCTTCGACTCTGGGTAAAAGTTCAGCCCTCTGAATGCCGTATAACGCGCGTGCCCTTTCAACGTTTAAGCCCGCTACCCTCAAATCACGATTATTATCTATGGCCATTCGAATAATTTTTTGAAGTTTATGGTCAGTGTAGAAATCCTGCCATTTAAGCTGGATAGCTTCGGGGGCATTTATATCTTTTGTTTCTTTGAACGCCGGACCAGAAGGCCATTGACTGGGTATAGGAGCATCGGGCCTTGTATAATCCGGCGAGAGATTGCATCCGGTGACAACGAATATTAAAACAATCAAAAGTATGTACCTTGTCATTTCGATGCCTCTTGGTATAAATTTTTATTGTCAGATTGCTTTGCACGTTTGCCAAAGAATTTTTCTATCAGGACATAAAACAGGGGCGCAAATATGGTCACAAGGAAAGTGGAAGTTACTACGCCGCCCAAAACCGCGGTGCCGATTGCCTTTTGAGCGCCAGCCCCGGCGCCGGTTGCCAGCGCAAGAGGCAAAACTCCGAATCCAAAGGCCAGTGAAGTCATAACAATCGGCCGTAGTCTCAGTTTTGCTCCCTCGAGGGTAGCATCGATTAGTCCCATTCCCTGTTCCACGCGGGCCTTTGCAAACTGGACGATTAGAATGGCGTTTTTAGTCGTTAATCCCAGAGTGGTAAGCAATCCAATCTGGAAATAGACATCGTTGGGCAAACCGCGCATAGTCGAGCCGATAATACCTCCAATTACTCCAAGAGGCAGGGTTAGCAATATCGATATAGGGATTGGCCAGCTCTCATATAAAGCTGCAAGGCACAGAAAGATTACAAGAATAGAAAATGCATATAAGGGGACAGTTTGAGCGCCTGCCTGGCGTTCCTGATACGAAACGCCTGTCCAGTCATAGCCGATTCCCTGCGGCAAAGCTTTGACAAAGTTTTCCATCTCCTTCATTGCCTCGCCTGAGCTTCGTCCCTGTGCAGCTTCGCCCAGGATATTTATAGAAGGAAAGCCGTTGAATCGCTCAAGTTTCGGAGAGCCTGTTGTCCAATGGCTGGACGCAAAAGAAGTAAATGGGGCCATCTTGCCGTCTGTATTTCGCACATAAAGCTTTTCAATATCTTTCGGCAGCATCCGATAGGGAGCATCGGCCTGGACATACACTCGCTTTATACGGCCGGACTGAATAAAGTCATTAACGTAAGCACTGCCAAAGGCGGCGGAGATGGTGTTATGAATAGAATTTATCGGCAGGCCCATTGCGCCTGCTTTTTCCCAATCCACATCGAGACGATATTCCGGCACATCTTCCAGGCCATTGGGACGGACTTTGGTCAGGACAGGACTCTGCATAGCCATTCCAAGCAATTGATTTCTTGAGGCCATAAGGCCTGTGTGCCCGAGGCCGCCGCGGTCGAGCAACTGGAAATCAAATCCTTTTGACTGCCCCAGTTCGTTAACAGCAGGCGGGGCAAAGGCAAAAACCATCGCGTTTTTAAATTGTGAAAATACCCCCATTGCTCTTGCAGAGACAGCGGTAACTTTCAGGTCCGGACGATTGCGGAGTTTCCAGTCCTTTAGCTTGATGAAAGCCATACCGGAATTCTGTCCCCGGCCGGAAAAGCTGGCGCCGGAAATTGTCAAGACCGTATCCACGGCATTGGTTTCGTAAGTAAGGAAATAATTCTTAACATCATCGAGAACTTTTTTGGTCTGTTCCAGCGTGGAATTAGCCGGAAGCATTGCCTGCACCATCATTACACCCTGATCTTCATCGGGCAGATATGCGGTGGGCATTTTCCTGAATAAGATCCCGAGTGCGGCAACAATCAGGGCAAAAATGAATATATAGCGGAGCTTTTTAGCAAGTGAATGCCTGACTAATGAAATGTATCTATCCCTTGATTTAAAGAATACTCGGTCAAACCATCTAAAGAAAGGTCTTAAAAACCAGATGCCTCCCTCCGCGGCCCGATGTCCCTTTGGGACAGGCTTAAGAAGCGAGGCGCACAGAACGGGTGTCAAAACTAATGCTACTAAAACCGATAGAAGCATAGAAGAAATGATTGTCACAGAGAACTGACGATAGATAACGCCTGTAGAGCCGGCGAAAAACGCCATTGGTCCAAATACTGCCGAGAGCACCAGTCCTATGCCGATAAGGGCGCTTGTAATCTGGTCCATTGATTTTCTGGTCGCCTCATAAGGCGAAAGCCCCTCTTCGCTCATAATTCTTTCAACGTTTTCCACGACTACAATCGCGTCATCGACCAGAAGGCCTATGGCAAGAACCATTGCGAACATTGTCAGCATATTTATTGAGAAGCCAAACATCGCCAATATCGCAAATGTCCCCAGCAGCACTACCGGAACCGCAATCGTCGGGATTAAAGTGGCACGCATATTTCCCATGAACAAATACATCACAAGGAAAACAAGCACGATTGCCTCGAAAAGAGTTTTGACAACTTCTTCAATAGAGACCTCAATAAACGGGGTTGTATCAAACGGATAAACGACCTTCAGACCGGGCGGGAAGAAGGGGCTCATTTCTTTTAGTTTTGCCCTGATATTATCCGCTGTTTTGAGGGCGTTGGCGCCTGATGCCTGGCGGATAGCAAGGCCGGCCGCGGGTCTGCCGTTATGAAGGACATCGACATCATAGAATTCAGTCCCCAGTTCGGTCCTGCCCACATCTTTGACGCGGACGACTGAGCCGTCTGGATTGGTGCGGATGGGGACATTTGAAAATTCATCCGGGGTTTTGAGCAGGCTTTGAACTATGATGCTGGCGTTTAGGCGCTGACCTTCTACGGCAGGCGCCCCGCCGAATTGCCCGGCGGAAACTTCTACGTTATAGGCACGAAGTGCCGTTATTACATCCTGTACGGTCAACTGGTAATTAGTTAATTTATCGGGGTTGAGCCAGATTCGCATTGCATACTGGCTGCCAAAGGTTTCGACTTCACCAACTCCAGGAACTCGCGAAAGGACTTTTTCAAGGCTGGAAACAGCGTAGTCACGCAAATCATCGCCGTTCATGCTGCTGTCTTCTGAAATAAGACCAACCATCAACAAGTAATTTCTTGTAGATTTGCTTACTCGTATACCCTGACGCTGAACGACTTCAGGCAGAGTTGCCATCGCCAATTGAAGTTTATTTTGCACCTGCGCCCAGGCGAGGTCAGGGTCTGTGCCTGGTGAAAACGTAAGCTCAATGCGCGAAGAGCCGGATGAATCACTGACGGCGGAAAGATAAAGCATTTTATCGAATCCGGTCATCTTCTGCTCGATAAGCTGTGTTACGCTGTTTTCAACCGTTTCGGCAGAAGCGCCGGGATAAAATGAGGTAATCGCGATAGACGGCGGCGCAATAGGGGGATATTGTGATATAGGCAGCTTATAAATCGCAAGGCAGCCCGCGACCATAAAGATGATTGCGATAACCCAGGCAAAGACCGGACGCTTTAGAAAGAATCTCGATAACATTATGCACCTTCCTGTTTTCGCGGCTGAGTTGTAGGATTATTAACATCTTTATTTTCAGGAGAGCCAATGGTTACCGGGATACCGGGTCTTACCTTTTGCAACCCTTCTATTATCACGCGGTCGCCGGGGGCAAGACCCGATGTTAAAAGCCATTTATCGCCGATTGCTCTGTCGAGGGTCAGCATTCTCGGCTGCACGATATTATTTGCATCCACAATTAATGCCATGGGATTTCCTTTTAAATCCCGTGATACCGCCTGCTGAGGAACAAGCATGGCGTTTTCGTGAATACCTTCCTCTATAATTGCCCTTACAAACATTCCCGGCAAAAGGGCTCCCTTTGGATTTGGAAAAACTATCCGCAAAGTGACTGAGCCTGTGGCAGGGTCAACAGTAATATCGCGAAACTGCAGAGTTCCATCCAAAGGATAAGGAGTGCCGTCTTCCATTAAAAGTTTAACTATTTTTTGAGTGGCTCCATTTTGATTGAAATCGCCTGCCTGCATGCGCCGGTTCAAATTCAGAAGCTCAGTTGTGGATTGGGGGACATCGACGTAAATAGGGTCGAGCTGCTGGATTGTCGCAAGGGCCTTTGCCTGATACGCGGTTACTATAGCGCCATCAGTGACACTGGACATGCCTATTCGGCCGGAAATCGGCGCAAGAACTTTTGTATAGCCAAGATTTATTTCCGCTGTTTGTGCGGCCGCCTTCCAAAATTGATTATCGGCCTCCGCCTGATTTAATGCACTTAACGCGTCATCATAATCCTGCTGACTGACGGCCTTATCGGCCAGCAGTTCCTGGTAACGCTGTGCCTTTGAACGCAGGGAAGGCAAGATTGCCTGTGCCTTGTCAAGGGCGGCTTTTGCGTTATTTAGGACGGCTTCAAAAGGGGCTGGGTCTATCTGGTAAAGGACCTGCCCGGCATTGACATCCGAACCTTCCGTAAAAAGGCGTTTTTGAATCAGACCGTTAACCTGGGGCCTGATTTCCGAAATCCGATACGGGCTGGTCCTGCCGGGTAATTCAGTGGTCAGCACCGTTTGCTGCGGCTGAATCGCAGTTACAGTTACCTGAGGAATCTGGGGTGGCGGCCCGGTTTGTTTCTTTCGGCAGGAAAAAGAGGAAAGAGTCCCAAATAAAATTAAAAATAATAAAACTGGTTCAAGGCTCTTTATTTTTTTAAATTGCATTTTTGTTCTCCGGCATAAGCAAGACATCAATAAACAAATGCTCAATCTTGCTGAAGGTTTCTATGAGTTGCACTTTGTCATAACTGCCTGCAATTTCAAGACTGACTCTTTCGATTGTGGAGATTATCGCTTTGGCAGTGATGTTAGGGTCAACTGAGCGTATCAAACCTTTGTTTATCCCCTGCTCTATAAGGGATGTTAATTTTAAATCTATAATTTCTTTGATTCCGGTGTTATTTTTTATTTTTGACTGGGCGATCGTTTGAGTTCCCACAACTGAAATATAGAGCCTGATGATTTCAGAATATTTCTCCAAAAGCTCGGGCTGATAACGGATAAAGGCAATCAGGCGATCCATTTCGCTGCCCTGGCCATCAACGATGCCGGTGACATCTGTCAGCATTTTTTCGCCAAAATGATTGATTAGACCTTCAAATAAGGATTCTTTGCTTTCGAAAAAATTATAGAGAGTGCCTACCGCAAACTCCGATTTACTGGCTATCTCCTGCATAGAGACATTATGAAAGCCTTTGCTGGAGAAAAGATTCAAAGCGGCTTCCAATATTTCTTGTCTGTGAGTCAGTTTTTCTCTTTCCTTACGGGTCGTCCTTGTTTGAGGCATTTTTTCTCCTTAATCAGAACATGAATATGTATTCATTCCTCGGTATCTCTGTTCATATTATGAATTATATTCATTTAAAAGTAAAGCAAATAACTGAAAACACGTTACGCATTCAATTTTACCAGTTTTGTAAATATTTGTTAATAAATAGCTTAGGTTAAATTGACAGCTTTTTAATAAGCTAAGAAGTTTAATAGAGCTTTCCCGTTAGTTTTAACGCTAAGTCCTATAATATTTTATTGAAAATAATACCCTTAAGCATGGTGGCTCAGCAGAGTTGTCGTGAAAGGCTGGTGAGGAGAGAAGCTAATCGCAGGTGAGAATGGCCCAGGAAAGAAAGAAACTTTCTTCCTAAAAATCTTCTAATCAAGGATGACACATAAATAAAGAAACGTTAAGCAATATCCCAATAACGAATTAGGTTTTTGCTTATTTGAAAAAAGAGACATTAAGGGGATATTATCGTTAAGCATCGACTTGCGTTACAAGCGACATAAGATGCATTTATTTGGATACCTAAGTGACAATTTATGAGGGATGGCTGACTCGGAATGCGGACTTTGCAGCCGAGGGGAACGGAGTTTAATGGCCGGTAAGCCAGGGAGAAATCCAAAACTTTTTTTATAAAAGCGCAGCGGAGGATTTACAGCCCTAATGTTGTGGCCTTTTGCGGTTTATTTTCTGCTGGTATTAGCCATCGCAGCAGGGATGATAATCATTTCTTTTTTCCTGGGGGAGCGTCATAATGAGAAAGCCACGGGCGAACCCTATGAATCCGGAATAAAGTCAACAGGCTCATCACGTCTTCATTTTTCAATCAGGTTTTATCTTGTGGCGCTATTTTTCGTTGTTTTCGATGTAGAGTCGATATTTATTTTTGCCTGGGCGATTGCATTTCGAGAACTGGGCTGGGCGGGTTACATATCAATTCTCATATTCATATTGATTCTTATTGCGGCACTTATCTATTTATGGCGGCTGGGCGCCCTTGACTGGGGGACCGGCAAACGAAAGCAAATTAATAAAACTGGGAGGGCAAATGGCTGAGAGTTTCGGTCAATCAATGGAGAAGGCCGTCGAAGAGAGCGTAATATTCAGCAAATTGCAGACGCTTGCCGCATGGGGACGCAAAAACTCTTTATGGCCGTTTAATTTCGGCCTTTCATGCTGCTATGTTGAAATGGCGACAAGCCTTACAAGCAGATATGACATTGCGCGGTTCGGCGCGGAGGTAATAAGAGGAACGCCGCGAGAATCGGATGTGATGATAATCGCCGGCACGGTATTTATTAAAATGGCGCCCGTTATCCAGCATCTTTATGAGCAGATGATGGCGCCGAGATGGGTTATTTCGATGGGGTCATGTGCTAATTCGGGGGGAATGTATGACATTTACAGCGTTGTTCAGGGGGTGGATAGATTCCTTGGGGTTGATGTTTATATCCAGGGCTGCCCGCCGAGGCCGGATACGTTTATGGAGGGATTGCTGCTTTTGCAAAAGGCGGTCGGCACTGAAAAGAGGCCCTTAAGCTGGATTATAGGGCCGCAGGGGATTCACAGACCGCAAATGCCAAGCCAGAGGCTGCTTAAAAAAGAGGAGAGGATGAAGGAAAGTTTTTTGAAATCTCCGGATGAGATTTAATCAATGAATGACATACCAAATATTTCTGAAGAATTGAAGGGCCGGTTTGGAACTGAAAAGATCGTAGAAGAAAAGGCAAAAGATGATATTCCAACTTTCTGGATTGTGAAGAATGGTTTCAAAGAGATTTTAAAATATTTGAAATTTGAATCAGGCAAACCATATAAGATGCTTTATGACCTTACCGCGATTGATGAACGCCCGCGGATAAATCGTTCAAACACTTTAAAAAATGATTTCACGGTTGTTTATCAGTTATTTTCATTCGACAGAAACGAGTACATCAGGATAAAAATTCCGCTCGATGGCAATAGTCCCACAATAAAGACAACTACGGATCTCTGGAAAAACGCGAACTGGTACGAAAGAGAAATATGGGACATGTTCGGTATCAGGATTGAGGGCCATCCGCATATGAAGCGGATTTTAATGCCGCCGTGGTGGAAAGGTCATCCTTTGAGGAAAGACCATCCTGCCCGCGCGACCGAGATTCAGGAATATTCGTTAACCGAGCAGCAGAAGTGCTTCGAGCAGCGCGAATTAAAATTCAATCCGGAAGAATGGGGTTTGAAACGCAACACCAAAGACAAGGATTTTATGTTTCTAAATCTCGGCCCCCATCATCCGGGGACACACGGGATTTTAAGGATTGTTTTGCAGCTCGATGATGAGGAAATAATAGAAGCCGTGCCGGAGATTGGATTTCATCATCGCGGGGCAGAAAAGATGGGCGAGCGGCAGACATGGCATACATATATTCCATATACAGACAGGGTGGATTACCTCGGAGGTGTGGTAAATAATATGGCGTACCTGATGGCTGTGGAGAAACTGGCGGGAATTGATGTGCCAGAGAGGGCGAAGGTCATACGGGTGATGATGTCTGAATTATTTCGAATTTCTTCGCACCTTGTATGGTATGGGACATTTGCACAGGATTTGGGAGCGTTGTCGCCTGTTTTTTATATGTTCACCGACCGTGAATTTATTTTCGATATTGTGCAGGCGATAACCGGCGCCAGAATGCATCCGAACTGGTTTCGAATAGGAGGAGTTGCTCAAGATTTGCCCAACGGCTGGGAAAAGATGGTCAGAGATTTCCTTCAATATATGCCGGCAAGGATGAAAGAATATGACAAGCTGGTGATGGATAACAGGATTTTCAAGGCAAGGACTAAGGGGATAGGGGCATATACTGCAGATGAGGCAATTGAATGGGGAGTTACAGGGCCAAACCTTCGGGCATGCGGGCTCGAATGGGACTTTCGAAAAAAAATCCCTTATAGCGGGTATGAGAATTTTGATTTCGAGATACCGACCGGGCAAAATGGTGATTGCTATGACAGGGCGGTCGTGCGTGTTGAAGAGATACGCCAGAGCCTGAGAATTATACAGCAGTGCATGGATAATATGCCCGGAGGGTCTTATAAGGCAGAAAATTCGATAACGACGCCGCCATTGAAAGAACAGACAATGCATGATATCGAGACGCTGATTGCGCATTTTCTGACTGTGAGCTGGGGGCCGACAATACCGCCGGGAGAGGCATTTTTCGGGATTGAGGCAACCAAGGGCAACAACGGCTATTACCTTATAAGCGACGGCAATACTGTTTCTTACAGGACACGCATTCGAACGCCGTCATTTCCGCATATTCAGATGCTCGGCCAAATCAGCAGGGGACTGATGGTTGCGGATTTGATTGCGATTTTAGGCAGCATTGATTTTGTCCTGGCGGATGTGGATCGCTGAAAGCCACAGAGAATTTTTTAGCCACAGAGGACACATAGTTCACAGAGAAAAAAATGTTTAGTGAAGAAGAAAAAAAAGAGATAGATGTTGAGCTTGGCAAGTACCCCGTAAAGAGTGCGGCAGGGCTTGAGATTTTAAAGATTGTGCAAAAATACAGGGGATGGGTCTCGCCGGAAAGCCTCAGCGAGGTCGCGAATCTCGTTGAAATGACCGATGACGAACTGGATAGCGTCGCAAGCAGCTACAATCATATTTTTAGAAAGCCGGTCGGCAGGCATATAATTTTTATTTGTGACGGAATGGCCTGCTGGCTAAAAGGATATGACAAAATCATTGAGTATTTTAAAAACAGGCTGGGAGTAAGCCTTGGTGAAACAACAAATGACGGCCGGTTTACATTCCTGCCGAGCAGCTGCCTTGGTGTATGCGAGCAGGCGCCTGTGATGTTTGTCGATGATGACCTTTATACGAATCTCGATTTGGAAAAAATAGACGAGATTTTAACCAGATATAAATAATGGAAAAACCGCTTACAAAAAATTTCAAAACGGATGGTTCTGTATGCAGTTTAAGTGAGTACGAAAAGCGGGGTGGTTTCCAGGCATTGCGCAAGGCATTAAAGATGCCGCCTGGAGAGATTCAGCAAATGGTAACTGAATCTAATCTGCTCGGTCGGGGCGGCGCGGGATTTCCAACGGGGAAAAAATGGGGCTTTGTCCCTATGGGCAAGGATGCCCCGAGGCCAAAATATTTTGCTGTAAACGCCGATGAAATGGAGCCGGGCAGTTTCAAGGACAGGGTGCTGATGGAAGGAGACCCGAACCTGATTGTAGAGGGGACAATAATAAGCTCTTACGCAACCGAAGCTCAGGCTGCATATATTTTTATCAGGTGGGGGTATAAACTTTCAACAGAAAGAATGAATAAGGCGATAGCCGAGGCATACGAGAAAAATTATCTCGGCCGCAATATTATGGGGTCATCATACAGCCTGGATATGTATATTCACACAAGTGCGGGCCGATATATGTGCGGAGAGGAATCGAGCCTGATAAACGCACTTGGAGGCAAGCGCGGGATTCCGCGAACCAAACCGCCTTACGTGGTAACTTGCGGATTATGGGGCAAACCTTCGGTGGTGGATAACGTTGAAACCATCGCCAATGTCCCGCATATAGTCAGCAACGGCGCAAAATGGTTCAAAGGGCTGAGCTTAACTGAGGAAGGCGGAACGAAAATTTACGGAGTGAGCGGAAAAGTAAAGAAACCGGGCTGGTGGGAGCTGCCTATGGGGACGGCAATCGGCGAAGTCATTCAAGAATACGCAGGCGGGATGAATGATGGGCTTCAATTAAGGGGACTATTGCCGGGGGGGGCTTCCACCAGCTTTCTTACAGAAGAACATTTGGACACAAAGATGGATTTTGCATCGATGGCAAAGACCGGCAGCGGTCTGGGGACAGGGACAATAACGGTGCTGGACGATGAAAACTGCCCCGTAGGGATGGTTAATAATCTCGAGAGCTTTTTTGCGCGCTCAAGCTGCGGCTGGTGCACGCCGTGCAGAGAGGGACTGCCCTGGGTATCAAGGATTCTTAATTCGATGGAGGCAGGAAAAGGCGAGATAAGCGATTTAGAGATATTGCGCGAGCATACTGTTTTTCTTGATACGGGCCATACATTTTGTGCTTTAGCGCCATGCGCGATGAATCCTTTACGAAGCGCAATGCAGTATTTCGGAGATGATTTCAAGAGGCATGTCACTGAGCATCGGTGTCCCTGGAGAGATTGATGCCTACTATCTTTGTGGATAACAAGCCGTACATGGTTTCCCCCGGACAAAATATGCTCCAGGCGTGTTTGTCTTTGGGATTTGATATTCCATATTATTGCTGGCACCCGGCGCTTAATTCGGTGGGTGCGTGCCGTATGTGCGCGGTAAAGCAATTTAAAGACGCCAATGACACAAAAGGTAAAATCGTGATGTCGTGCATGACACCGGCAAATGACGGCACGAGAATTTCAATCGATGACCAAGACGCGGTCAAATTCCGAAAAAGGATTTCGGAGTGGCTTATGATAAATCATCCGCATGACTGCCCCGTTTGCGATGAGGGCGGGGAATGTCACTTGCAGGATATGACACTTCTTACAGGGCATGTTTATCGAAGGTACCGTTTTGACAAGCGGACGCACACAAACCAAAATTTAGGGCCTTTTATAACTCATGAGATGAACCGGTGCATTCAATGCTACCGATGTGTGCGGTATTATAACGATTACGCGGGAGGGCGGGACTTGGGCGTGTTTTGCTGGCATGACCACGTTTATTTCGGCCGCAGCAAGGATGGTGTGCTGAAAAGCCAGTTTGCAGGCAATCTTGTGGAGATATGCCCGACAGGTGTTTTTACGGACAAGACCCTTGCAAGGCATTACACGCGTAAATGGGACCTGCAAAACGCACCTTCGATATGTCCCCATTGCAGTCTCGGGTGCAATACAATACCGGGCGAACGGTATGGGACTTTGAGAAGGATACGAAACCGGTATAACAGCCATGTTAATGGATATTTTCTATGCGACAGGGGGCGCTTCGGCTATGAATTTGTAAACAGCGGCCGCAGGATTAAAAGGCCGTTCTACAGGCAGGCTAAAAAATTCGAGCTGATGGCCAAAGATATAATCGTTGAGAAAATTTCAGAGATTATAAAAGCAAGCAGAAACGTAATTGGAATTGGCTCGCCGAGGGCATCGCTGGAGTCGAATTACAGTTTGAGAACATTAGTTGGTCCCCATCGATTTTATAATGGTTTATCTGAAACCCAAACACAGGTCCTTTCAACAATAACAGAAATTCTGAAAAACAGTCCTTTACAATCCGCATCGCTATCTCAAATCGGTATGGCAGATGCGGTTTTTATATTGGGAGAGGATGTATCAAACAGCGCACCGATGATTGAGCTTGCATTAAGGCAGGCAGCTCTTACAAAACCATCGGTAATCCCCGAGAAGATGCATATCGAAAAATGGAACGATTATCCTTTCAGGGAGGCGATTGGGCAGGAAAAAAGTCCAATTTACATCGCAAACTGCAATACGACTGTTATCGATGAAATCGCAAAAGGGACATATTGGGCTTCACCGGATGATATAGCACGTTTAGGTTTTGCGGTAGCCCATGAGATTGACGCCCAGGCACCTGCGATAGGGGACATTTCCAAAGAGATGAAAGCTATCGCAAAGATGATAGCCCAAGACCTCAAAGCGGCCCAAAGGCCTCTTGTGATTTCAGGGACAATGCTAAAAAGCAGGTCCCTTATACAAGCGGCGGCTAATGTCGCGTATGCCCTGGAGAAAACAGGCAAAAAACCGCTGATTTGTTTTGCCCCAGAATCGAGCAACAGCATAGGGATGGGTTTATTAGAACACAAGTCAATTAACAGCGCAGTCAAGGCAGCGGAACGCGGGCCGGTTGATGCTGTAATAATTCTTGAAAATGATATTTACAATCATGTTGATTCAGATACGGCTGAACAAATTTTCAAGGCTGTAAAAAATATTATTGTAATAGACTCCATGAGAAATCAAACCACTTTAAGGGCAAATTTTGTCCTTCCTGCGGCGGCATATGCCGAATCTGATGGAACGTTTGTCAATAATGAGGCAAGGGCACAGAGGTTCTTTAAAGTTTTTGTCCCTGCGGGAGATATTAAGGAAAGCTGGCAATGGTTCCGGGATATTATGCTTGGGGCGGGAATATCTGAGGCGGACAAGTGGAAAAATTTTGATGGTATTGTAAATGATATCGCGTCCAAGCTGCCGGTTTTTAAAGATATTAACAAGATAACACCTCGGGCTGATTTCAGGATAGCAGGGCAAAAAATTCCGCGCCAGCCGCATCGATACAGCGGCCGCACTGCCATGTATGCCAATATTGATGTTCGAGAGCACAAAACGATTGAAGATAATAATTCGCCTCTATCGTTTTCTATGGAAGGTTTCGACGGGCGTCCTCCATCTTCATTGATAACGCATTTCTGGGCGCCATCGTGGAACTCTGTTCAATCAGTAAATAAATTCCAGGATGAAATTGCCGGACCTCTTCGTGGCGGCGATCCGGGGATAAAGCTTATAGAGCCTCAGCAGCAGGCTGCGGGGGAGTATTTTAAAGAAATTCCAAATGGCTTCAAAATTAATGATGATGAATTGCTCATTTTGCCCGCGGCTCATGTGTTTGGTTCAGAAGAGCAAAGCGCGATATCACCCTCAATAGCCGAATTAGCGCCTAAACCATATATAACGGTAAACCCCGCAGATGCAGAAAGATTAGTCATCAATAATGAGTGTGAAATTGAGATTACATTATCGGGAGTGACGCATCTTCTTGGGCTTGAATCTTCAACGGCGATTCCAAATGGAATTGCGATTGTGCCGGCGGGACTTAAAGATTTGCAGTGGGATGGATTGCCTGTTCGTGTAAAACTTAAACGAAGATAAAAATGGGCGAGATATTTTTACACCTGATTATTGTATTTGTTGTTTTAGGGGCGATTCTAAGCGTTTCCGCGGGATTAATCTGGCTTGAACGAAGATTACTTGCGTTATGGCAGGACAGGTACGGTCCTAATCGTGTCGGGCCGTTTGGATTGCTTCAGGTCCTGGCGGACATGATTAAGATATTTATGAAAGAGGACTGGATTCCGCCTTTCGCGGATAAGGCGGTTTTTGTAATTTCGCCCGCGATAATCATAATTACGACATTGATGTCCTTTGCAATAGTTAGTTTTGCGCCGGGAATAACAGTGATAGACCTCGGTATCGGCCTGTTATTTTTTTTGGCGATGTCCTCGTTGGGGGTCTACAGCATTGTGCTTTCCGGATGGGCAAGCAATAATAAATATTCATTACTGGGAAGCCTTCGTGCGGCAGCTCAGATGCTAAGCTATGAGGTATTCATGGGTCTTTCATTAATGGGTGTTGTTTTATTATCCGGCTCATTTAATATTTCAAAGATAGTCGAGGCCCAAAAAGGACTTTGGTTTTGTGTGCCGCAGATTGCCGGACTTGTAATCTTTTTTATCGCGGGGGTTGCCGAGGCGCATAGGATTCCTTTTGACCTGCCGGAGGCGGAAAATGAGCTTGTCGCGGGATTTCACAGCGAGTATTCGGGGATGAAGTTCGGGATGTTTTTTGTGGGTGAATATATTGGAATAACACTCATCTCGGCATTGGTGACAACCTTTTTCTTCGGCGGATGGTTAGGCCCGTGGTTTCCGCCTGTAGTATGGTTTGCAATCAAGACATTTGCATTTATCTGTTTATTCATTCTGCTTCGAGCGGCACTTCCCAGGCTTAGGTATGACCAGCTCATGGCGATTGGCTGGAAGCTGATGCTTCCGCTGGCATTATTGAATATTTTAATTACGGCCGGGATTTTGCTGGCCGCGGCTGAAAAGGAAATCAATGTTTAGTATAATAAAAGGATTGTGGCGAGTTTTTCTGCATATGTTCCGCAGACGGGTTACGATTCAATATCCTGAACAAAAGGCATATCTGCCTGCCCGTTGGAAAGGACGGATAATTTTGTCGCGTGACCCCGATGGCGGGGAGCGATGTGTTGCTTGTTATCTTTGCGCGGCTGCCTGTCCTGTAGATTGCATTTCATTAGAGGCAACCCAGGACGAGCACGGCAGGCGCTATCCTGAATTTTTCCGTATTAATTTTTCACGCTGCATCTTCTGCGGTTTTTGCGAGGAGGCCTGCCCGACTTACGCTATTCAGTTGACCCCGGATTTTGAGATGAGCGAATATGACCGCCAGGAGATGGTTTATGAAAAAGAGGACCTGCTTATAACAGGCCAGGGAAAATACAAGGGATATAATTTTTACAAAGTAGCGGGTGTGGCAATAAAAGATAAGGACAAGGGACAGGCCCAAAATGAAAGAGCCCCCGTCGACAGGCAGGATTTGATGCCTTAGCCGAATTTATGAATATAACATTCTATATCTGCGCGGTGATTGCGGTAATCTCCACAATAATGGTGATAACCAGGATAAACATAGTTCATGCCCTGCTTTATTTCATTGTTTCATTATTGGCGGTAGGGGTGATTTTTTTCATACTGGGGGCACCATTTGTGTCAGCACTTATCATGATAATAAATGCCGGAGCGATAATGGTGCTGTTTGTTTTTGTGATAATGATGCTCAATCTGGGGCCGCAAACGGCACAAGAAGAAAAAAGCAGGCTCAATTTCAAAGTGTGGCTTGGGCCGGCGGTATTGGCCGCAATTTTGATTATTGAACTTATATATGCTTTAACTAAAGAACAGACTAACAATTTTGAGGCCGTGATAGTTAGTGCAAAAGAAGTGGGAATGTCACTGTTCGGGACTTATCTGCCGATGGTTGAAATTGCATCGGTTCTTCTATTAGCCGGATTATTGGGCGCATATCATTTAGGCAGAAGGGTCTCTGATAGTCAGGATGTAAGGAAAGGATGATGGCATCTATTCCGCTCGAATACGGACTTGGGCTTGCGGCGGTGCTTTTTAGCCTGGGTTTGATTGGCGTGCTTGTGAGACGCAATATCGTCTTTATTCTTCTATCCATCGAAGTGATGCTCAACGCCTGCGGGCTTGCATTTGTGGCTGCCGGCTCGCATTTGAAACAGCCCGATGGGCAGGTGATGTATTTTTTCATCTTAACGATGGCGGCGGCTGAGGTGGCGGTGGGATTGGCCTTAGTTATGCAGATGTATCATAAATTTAATACGCTGGATACTAATTCGGCAAACAGGATGCGCGGATAATATGCTTCAGCTTCTGTGGCTAAATCCGGTCTTGCCCCTGTTTGGTTTTGCGGCACTGGTTTTATTCGGCAGGCGGATTTCAAATACGGCGGTCGCATGGATTTCAGCGGGAACAGTTGCCCTATCGGCGGTTGCCGCGGCAGCAGTCGGGATTAAATTTATAATTACAGGGAGAGAGTATTGGTATTCACAAACACTTTGGACGTGGTTTAAGATTGGTGACTTTTCGCCGGGGATTTCATTTTATCTGGACGCCTTGTCCGTCGTAATGATGCTGGTGGTAAGTTTTGTCGGCCTGCTTATCATTATTTATTCAACGGCGTTTATGGCAGGAGATGGTGGGTACAGCAGGTTTTTCGCGTACATGAACCTGTTTATCGCCTCGATGCTCATACTTGTGCTGGCTGATAATCTTTTATTTCTATATCTCGGATGGGAAGGGGTTGGCCTGTGCAGTTATTTATTGATTGGCTTTTGGTATAAAGATTATACAAACGCCCGTGCGGCCATTAAGGCATTTTTGGTGACAAGAATCGGCGATACGGCAATGGCAGTTGGATTATTTCTGCTGTTTGCCTCTTTTGGAACACTCAATATTAATTCACTGGCTCAGCAGATTTCAAATCAGCCGAGCGGGTCATTTTTAATGAATCTGGCGGCGATATTGCTTTTAGCCGGAGCGATAGGAAAATCAGCGCAGGTCCCTTTGCAGGTGTGGCTGCCGGATGCGATGGCAGGACCTACGCCGGTTAGCGCGCTTATTCACGCGGCCACAATGGTTACCGCCGGAGTTTATCTGATTGCAAGGAATAATTTTATATTTATTCATGCGCCGGATGTCTTGAAAGCGGTTGCGATAATCGGGGCTGTAACGCTTTTATTGGGCGGATTCAGCGCGCTGGTCCAGCGCGATATTAAACGTGTTCTCGCGTATTCGACGATAAGCCAGATTGGGTACATGTTTCTCGCACTGGGAGTGGGGGCGTGGCCTGCGGCGATATTTCACTTTATGGTTCATGCGTTTTTTAAGTCCGAACTGTTTCTTTGTGCCGGAGTTGTGATAACGGCAGTAAAAGGCGAGCACGACATATTTAAGATGGGCGGTCTTCACAGGAAATTGCCTATGCTATTCTGGGCATTTCTAATTGGCTGTGCATCGCTATCGGCATTGCCCCTGGTAACGGCAGGTTTTTACAGTAAGGACCTGATTTTGCTGGAGGTGTGGGAGTCTCAATCCGGGGGAATTTTTTTGTGGTCGGCAGGATTAATTGGCGCACTTCTAACATCATTGTATTCATTTCGAATGTTCTTCATAGTATTTTTAGGCCGGTCCAATAGTCACGTCGAATACAGGCCGAATTTTCGTATTAGCATTGTTTTAACAATACTTGCTTTCCTTTCAATTGCGGGGGGCTTTATCAAGCTGCCATTTGAAATGGCGACAACAACTCATACGGGAAGCGAATTTAACGGGGCGGCTGCGGGTATTACTTCTCTTGCGGGAATTGTGATTGCATATCTGCTGTTTGCCAAAAAGCGTTTCAAGTTAACTTCGAAATACAGTATTGCCATACATGACTTATGCTATGCCGATTGGGGCTTTGACCGGATATATCAAAATGCCTTTGTCCGTCCCTACATATGGCTGGCTAACGCAGACAAGGATGATTTTATAGACACCATATATGATTGGTTAGAAGCCGCCGGGAAGGCATGCAGCAGGGCATTATCTTTTTCGGTCAATGGTAATTTGCGCTGGTATGCCGCAGGCGTGACAATAGGTTCAATAATTTTAATCGCGATCGTAATCCTGTTATGATTCTTTTATTTTTATTAATAATCACCCTGGCCGGGGGGATAATCTCCTGGATAGTGAGCTTCCGCAGTAAAGTTGCGTGCCGATGGCTATCGATACTCGCCCTTATTGCGGATTTGGTGCTATTGTTTTTACTGACAATTAAATATGCATCAGCGTATTCCTCAACAGAACAATGGATAGAATTAGTAAAATGGAACTGGATACCTCAATTAGGAATTGCCTTCGAGCTTGGAGCAGACGGGCTGAGCCTGCTGTTTTTATGGCTGACGGTTTTATTAGGCATCTTTTCTATTGCGGCTTCATGGGATGAGATACAGGAGAGGGCCGGCTTTTTCCATTTCAATATTATGCTGATACTTGCCGGTATAATAGGGGTATTTACCGCGCTTGACCTTTTTCTGTTTTATTTCTTCTGGGAGCTGATGCTTGTTCCGATGTATTTTCTGATAAGCATATGGGGACATGAAAACAGGGTCTACGCGGCAATAAAATTTTTCATTTTTACGCAGGCAGGCGGGCTTTTTATGCTGATTTCAATCGCCGGCATATATATTATTCATGGCAGGACAACCGGCCAATATACTTTTGACTATATACAGTTTTTAAATGCGCCGCTTACATCCTCATTTTCAATCTGGCTGATGCTCGGATTTTTCCTGGCGTTCGCGGTCAAGCTGCCGATGGTCCCAATACATACATGGCTTCCCGATGCCCATACGGAAGCCCCGACTGCGGGCTCGGTGATTCTTGCGGGACTGCTGCTCAAAACCGGTGCATACGGTATATTGAGATTTGTTCTTCCTTTGTTTCCAAAAGCCGCATCCGAAATAGCACTCATAGCAATGATTCTGGGAGTGATAGGCATTTTATATGGCGCGATTCTGGCGTTTGCGCAAAGGGATGTTAAACGGCTGGTTGCTTATACAAGCATAAGTCATCTGGGATTTGTGCTTTTGGCGATATTTTCGGGTAATATGCTGGCGCTGCAAGGCGCTATTATAATAATTTTGGCGCATGGATTCAGCACGGGAGGATTGTTCATCATTGTCGGGGCATTGCAGGAACGGATTCACACACGCGATATGAACCAGATGGGAGGATTGTGGGCTGTTGCTCCGAGAATGGGCGGGGTAAGTTTATTTTTGGCGCTTGCATCGCTGGGGCTGCCGGGCCTCGGAAATTTTGTTGGTGAATTTCTGGTATTGATGGGGACATACCAGGTTAATCCTGTTCTTTCCGCTATTGCGTCGATTGGTTTTATTCTTTCTTCGATTTATTCTCTATGGTTTATTTACAAGGTGTTTCACGGGCCTCTTGTGCAGAATCGCCAGATTACCGATTTGGGATTACGCGAGATGACGGTTATGGTTTTTGTTATGGCCGCGATTGTGTGGCTTGGCATTTATCCTGGGCCGATGCTTGATTCGGCCAAGCCGGCACTTAAGGGCATTCAGTCAAAATTCATATCAATGATAGAAAAAATAAATGACGCTCAGTGATTTATCTGCGCTTTTACCATTAATAATTCTTGTCTTCGGCATAGTTATAATAATGCTTGTGCAGACGGTCTGGCGCAATCACAAATTGACGCTAATATTGTCTGTTTTGACTTTTGTAATTTCCACAGCTTTTTTAACTGTTTCGTTTTTCGCTGAATCGAAACAGGTGACGTCACTTTTGATTTTCGATAATTATGCAATCTTCTATATGGCAATTCTTTTCGGCGCCGCTTTAGCTGTTTGTTTTTTGACTTACGGCTTTATGGAGGGACGTAACAATATCAAAGAGGAATTTTATATCTTTATGCTTATTGCCGCACTGGGCTGCGGGGTAATTGTCGCAAGCAATCACCTGATTTCATTCTTTCTGGGTCTGGAGGTCCTCAGCGTTTCTCTTTATGTTTTGATTGCGTATTTACGTGCAGGCCCGATGGATATCGAGGCAGGCATAAAATATCTTGTTTTGGCTGCAGTTTCGGTTTCATTTCTTCTCCTGGGCGCTGCTTTTGTTTACGCATACTGCGGTACAATGAAGTTTTCCGCGATGAACTTTAGTGCATTGACGCCATCAATTGGCAAAAGCAGTTTACTGCTTGCAGGCGTGATAATGATTATCATCGGCATCGGCTTTAAGCTGGCCGTTGTTCCGTTCCATCTCTGGACACCTGATGTTTATCAGGGAGCGCCAGCCCCAGTGACGGCTTTTATAGCGACCGCATCGAAAGGTGCGGTGTTTGCTCTGCTGCTTCGTTATTTTATTTCGACAAATATATTTGATTACAGGCCGTTATTTATTCTGTTTATTGTTTTATCTATTGTCACGATGTTCTTCGGAAATCTTCTGGCCATTATGCAAAAT
Source organism: uncultured Pirellulales bacterium (assembly GCA_964431645.1). Lineage (GTDB taxonomy): Bacteria > Planctomycetota > Phycisphaerae > Sedimentisphaerales > Anaerobacaceae > Fen-1362. The sequence goes on along the minus strand of CAYSKP010000241.1, from coordinate 14,361 downwards.
AATGTCAAACGCATCCTGGCATATTCATCAATAGCGCATATGGGATATCTGCTTGCAGCCCTTCTTGCGGGGGGGCGGTGGGCAATTATCGCGGTGACAATATATCTGCTTACATACTTCATTACGACTTTAGGCGCATTCGGCATCATTACAATTTTATCCGGCAAAGAAAGAGATTTCGACAGGCTCGATGAATACAGGGGGCTGGCCTTTCGGCACCCGGTTTTGGCAATTGTCTTTAGCGGTTTTTTGCTGTCACTTGCGGGAATTCCGCTTACAGCCGGATTCATAGGCAAGTTTTATATATTTACGGCAAACGCAAGCTCTGGTCTGTGGATTCTTCTGATAGCAGTGGCAATCAACAGCTTCATCGGACTTTATTATTATCTTCGAATCATCGCGACGCTATACAGTCATATTCAAGAACCTCAGACAGTGTCATTTGAATCCAGATTAATGCCCTCATTTTCATATGCCGGCGGGCTGGTCTTGATTTTACTAGTGTTTTTACTGGTATTTATAGGGGTTTACCCATCACCTTTTTTAAAGATTATCAGCGGTATTGTGAGCAGTTTAATTTAGGTGCATTCTTGAATGCAAACCGAAGCAGATTTCACGCATCAAAGATTATAAAGAATTGAAAGAAAGGAAGCGTGCGAAATGGCCGCAGAACAAAGTCAAATTGGTGTAATCGGACTCGGCGTAATGGGACGTAATCTAATTTTGAATATCGCAGAACACGGATTGAGGGCCGCTGGTTACGACAAGAAAAGCGAGCAGGCTGCACAGTTGGGCAAAGAGTCCGGCGGTTTGCCGGTCACGCCGTGTGAAAATTATAAAAGTTTTATAGCTGCGTTAAAAAAGCCGAGGATAGTGCTGATTTTAGTCCCGGCCGGAAAGCCTGTTGACAGCGTGCTTCAGGAATTGCTGCCGTTTTTATCGCAGGGCGATATCGTGATTGATGCCGGCAATTCATTTTTCGAAGATACCAATTTACGAGCCAAGACCTTTGGCGAAAAAGGTATTCATTTATTGGGTGTGGGGGTTTCGGGCGGAGAAGAAGGCGCCAGGCACGGGCCAAGCATTATGCCCGGCGGCAACGAATTGGCCTATAGGGCAGTTGAGCCGATTTTTAAGGCGATTGCGGCAAAGGTCAATGGTGAACCTTGTGTGGCTTATCTTGGTGCAGGTTCCGCGGGCCATTACGTAAAAATGGTCCACAATGGAATCGAATATGGGCTGATGGAGCTTATCGCTGAAACTTATGACGTGATGGACAGAGGTTTGGATTTTTCTGATACGGAGCTAAGCAAAATATACGGCGGATGGAGCAGGGGACTTGTTAACAGCTTTCTTGTCGAAATTACTGCGCAGATATTTCGGAGGATAGACGAGAAGACCCATAAACCTCTTATAGACCTTATAAGCGATGAGGCAAAACAGAAGGGGACAGGCATGTGGACGAGCCAGGAGGCAATGCGGCTTGGCGTTCCTGTTCCTAATATAGATACTGCCGTGGCGATGCGTGATTTGTCTGTATTTAAAACGCTGCGGGTCGAAGAGTCACGTATTTTAAGCGGCCCGATAGTGGAGCCGCATAACGATATTGATAAAGTAATAGATGACCTTTATAAGGCGCTGTATGTCTCGATGATTTTGACATATTCACAGGGATTTGCACTGCTGCTTGCCGCAGGCAGGAAATACGGATATTCATTCAATCCTGCGATTGTGGCGAAAATCTGGAGGGGCGGCTGCATTATACGCTCAGCGGTTTTGGAGCAAATCATGAAGGCCTTTGAAAACGAGCCGAATTTGGTGCACCTGCTTGATTACCCTTATTTTGCCGGAGAAGTTGTGGCTAATCAGCAAAGTTTGAGAAATATAGTATCACTGGCGGCCCAGTGGGGGATACCTGTGCCGGGAATGATGGCGGCCCTTTCTTATTATGACAGCCTGCGAAGCGCATGGCTGCCGGCAAATCTGATACAGGCACAGCGGGACTATTTCGGCTCGCATACATACGAACGGGTTGATGAAAAGGGGACATTCCATACTAAATGGAGAGAAACGGAGGTGGCGAAGGTATGAAATCATACAGAAAGGCAGACCCAAGCACTATTGTGATATTCGGCGGCGCGGGCGATTTAACAGGCCGTAAGCTGATACCGGCCTTGTATAACCTGTTTTTAAACCGATGGCTGCCTGAGGAGTTCGCGATTATCTGCATCGATATCAAGAAAATCAGCGATGACAATTTTCGTATGTATTTGAAAAAAAAGACAAACGCCTTTTCTCGCAGGGGCAGGGTAGATGAGACGGCATGGAAGAAGTTTGCGCAAAAAATAAACTACCTGCAGGCGGATTTTAATGATGCAGCGGCGTTTAAAAGATTAGTCGGGCGTCTGGGATCTATAGACAAACAATTCGAAACTGTCACAAATAAATTTTTCTATCTTGCCATACCTCCTTCGATGATAGAAACGGTCACCGAGCAGCTTGGCAATGTCCACCTTGCCGATGACCTCAATAACAGAATGGTTGTGGAAAAACCTTTCGGGCGGGATTTGGACTCGGCAAGACGTTTAAATGATATTCTTTTATCGAATTTCAGGGAAACGCAGCTATTCAGGATAGACCATTACCTCGGCAAAGAGACTGTGCAGAATATTTTCGCATTTCGTTTTGCCAATTCGATGTTCGAGCCGATTTGGAACCGCCGCTATATTGACCATATTCAGATAACTGTCGCCGAAGATATCGGCGTGGAGCACAGGGGAGGATATTACGAGCAGGCAGGGGCGTTGCGGGACATGGTCCAAAATCATCTGCTGCAATTAATGAGCTTAATAGCGATGGAACTGCCTATCTCTTTTGAGGCAGATGAAATTCGAAATAAGAAAGTCGATGTGCTGAGGGCGATTCGCGTTATTCCGCCTGAGGCGGTCCACAAGTTTGCTGTTCGCGGCCAATACGGCGGCGGCTGGATAAGGGGCAACAAGGTAAAAGGGTACAGGAAAGAACCTGATGTATATCCCGGCTCAAATACCGAGACATTCGCGGCCGTCAAGCTGCATGTCGATAACTGGCGATGGCAGGAAGTGCCATTCTATCTTCGCACAGGCAAACGAATGCCGGCCAGGGTTTCAGAAGTGGTTATACAATTTAAGCCGGTGCCGCATCAGTCTTTTCCATCGGCCGCTCTTATTCAGCCGGAACCAAACAGGCTGATAATGCGGATAGCTCCATCCGAAGGCATTTTGCTGAGGTTTATGGCCAAAAAACCGGGTGAGCTTATTCAGCTTGTCCCTGTAGATATGCGGTTTACATATAGTGAAGCCTTTAAAATCGAACCGCCTGAGGCATATGAGACATTGCTGCTCGATGTGCTGCTTGGCGATTTTACGCAGTTTATGCGGGCCGACCAGCTTGAGGCGGCATGGTCTATCATAACTCCAATCTTGGATGCATGGGAATCGGTTGAACCGGATGTTTTTCCAAATTATGTATCCGGTTCGTGGGGACCCGAAGAGGCAGAGGTTCTTATTGCGCAGGACGGCCGCACATGGCATCTGCCAAGCGTGATGGGACCATACGATAAAATTGAAATCGGGATAGAACAATAAATTTTAAATTGTTCAAATTAAGGAATAAAAATGCCTCGAGATTTGCCAATAGGCAACGGAACAGTGCAGGCCAATTTTGACGAGGAATATAATTTAAGAGATGTTTATTTTCCTCATGTCGGGATGGAAAATCAGACAGCGGGGCACCCAATCCGTTTCGGTGTGTGGGCCGATGGCGTGATGAAATGGATTTGGGACGGCTGGCAGGTCGAAATGAAATATCTGCCCGATACACTTGTCACTGATGTTCATTGTGTTCATCCTAAATTGAAATTAGAGCTGTTTTGCCGCGATTGCGTGGATTTTCATATTTGGGTGCTCTTGCGTGAGGTTATAGTAAAGGACCTTGCAGGCAAAAACAGGGACGTGAGACTTTTTTACAGCCATGATTTTCATATAAAAGAAAGCGAGATTGGCAACACCGCTTTCTACGACCCCAAGACAAGCTCAGTTGTGCATTATAAACAGAACCGGTATTTTCTGATTAATCTATGCACGCCTCAGCAATGCGGCGTGGACCATTTCGCCACAGGTATTCATGATATCAGGGGATACGAAGGGACATGGCGCGATGCCGAGGATGGCGTCCTTGGCGGAAATCCAATTTCTCAGGGAACGGTTGATTCGTGTATTGGAATGAATTTATCCGTTCCCGCTAATGGAACAAGTAAATGCACTTATTGGATTGCATGCCAGAGAGATTATGCGGGGGCGGTAAGGATTAATAATGTCGTCCGGCAGAAGTCCCCTGAGGTCTTGATAAACAGAACGATTAATTACTGGAAGCTGTGGGCCAATAAAGAGGAGTGGAACCTTGAGATGCTCGAACCCAGGATTGCAGATCTTTTTAAGCGAAGCCTGCTTATTTTGAGGACGCTTGTAGATGAAAGCGGGGCAATCATCGCGGCCACCGATTTCGATACGATTAATTTTGCAAACGACACTTACTCGTATATGTGGCCAAGGGACGGGGCTTTGTGCGCATACAGTCTAATTAAGGCAGGGTATTCCGATATAAGCAGGAAATTATTTGAATTTTGCCTCGATGTGATTACGCCCGAAGGTTACCTGCTGCATAAATATAATTCAGATAAGACTCTGGCTTCATCGTGGCAACCGTGGTATTTAAACGGCAAAGAGTCGCTGCCGATTCAGGAAGATGAGACGGCCCTTGTCATCTGGGCACTGTGGCATCATTTTTATAAATTCCGCGAAATCGAATTTATCAAACCTCTTTATCGAAGACTTATTGTCAATGGCGCGGAATTTATGGTCAAGTTTCGTGATAAGAAAACGCATTTGCCCAATCCTTCCTATGATTTGTGGGAGGAACGCTTTGGCGTGCATCTTTTTACATGCGGGGCAGTTGTGGGCGGGCTTCGTGCGGCCGCAAAATTCGCCAGAGCGTTCGGGGAGACTTCAGAGGAGAAAAAATATGATAAAGCGGCGGATGAAATAACCAGGGCAATTGAAAAATACATGTGGAATGAAAGCCAGGGTACTTTCTGCAGGACGGCTGTGCCGAATGGAAACGGGACATACCAATTAGATAATACTATCGACTCATCCTGTTACAGCATATGGGCATTCGGGGCGATGCAGGCGGATAATCCCAGGGTGCAGGCGACGATGCGAAAGATTCGTGAAAGGCTTTGGGTTGATACAGATGTCGGCGGCATAGCGCGTTACCAGTGGGATAATTATCAGCGTGTCACCACCTCAAGCGAAAAAATACCGGGTAATCCCTGGATTATCTGCACGCTTTGGTTTTCGCAATATGAAATCGCAAAGGCTAAAACTGTTGAAGAGCTGCAAAACGCACTGGAAGGTTTGAATTGGGCTGTGCAGACGGCTTTACCTTCGGGAGTATTGGCCGAACAGGTCCATCCTTTTACAGGCAAACCGATTTCTGTTGCGCCATTGGCATGGAGCCACGCGACAGTTGTAATGACCATAATTGAATATTTAGAAAAGATGCAGCAGCTTACAGGAAAAACCCCTCAGGAGCTTCACACATCCGGCAGAAGTCCGCAGGAATGCCTGACAGCAACTCATGTTTGGGAACATTAATAATGTAATTTAGTCATTGGATGGTTATATGGGAGTGATATCCAGGCGGGAATTTCTAAAATACTCAGCCGGCTCGGGCGCATTTGTTGCAGGGGGATTCGGCGAGAAGAAAGTCAATAATTTAATCCCTTATGTAATTCCCCCTGAAAATGTCAGGCCCGGCGAGTGGACACTTTTTTCGACTACCTGCCGTGAATGTCCGGCCGGGTGCGGTATGTTCCTTAGGCACAGAGATGGACGCGTTGTCAACTCGTTTGGAAATCCAGAGCATCCAATTAATAAAGGCGGTCTTTGCCCCAGAGGACTTTCCGCTGTCCAGGGGCTATATGACCCGGACCGGCTTAAAAGAGTTTTATGCGCACCATGCGGACGGGAAATGGAGAACTGGGATGGACCTCTAAAAGAGGCCTCAACTGATTTGAATAAATCTGCAGGTAAAATAACAATCATTAGTGACCTGCAAACCGGTGCCCTTTTTGAAGTGATGGAAAGTTTCATGGAGGCCTTCGGCTCTAAAGACAGGCTCTTTTTATATGAGCCGTTTAATTATGAGCCGCTGCGGCAGGCAAATAAACGCGTATTCGGGAATGATTCTATTCCCATGTATCATATAGACAAGGCCGATTACATCATAAGCTTTGCGGCCGATTTTCTCGAAAGCTGGATAAGCAGCGTTCAATTTTCTTATCAATTTTCTCAGATGCACTCATATAAGGATGGAAAGATTGGATGGATGACTTATGTGGGTCCAAGATTTTCAATGACTGCCGCCAATGCAGACGAATTTTTTCAGCTCGAGCCGGGGACAGAATATCTGGCGGCTTTGGCTATACTCAGGGAGATAATTGATAAAGGGTGGGCAAAGGCTGATGTTGGAAATATAAAGCCGCTTGTTGAAAATTTCAAATACTCGGGATTGCCCAATGAAAAGATTACGCAAATCGCAGATAAATTTGTCCATTCAAATTCAAGTGTCGCACTGGCAGGGCCTGTTGGAGCAAAAGGCCAGGCCGCAGAAAATCTCGCGATGGCAGTTGCTTTGCTGAATTATGCCGCAGGCAGGATAGGCCAAACTGTCGATTTTTCACAGACGCACGCACTTGGTAAAACAATCACCAATGAACAGTTAAAAAAGGTATTAGAAGGCCTAAATAAAGATGATGTTTTGATAATTAATAATGTCAATCTCGCCTATTGTGTTGCGGGGGCGGCGGAAAATATACGAAAGGCGGGGACTCGCATCTACATTGGGACAATGCCTGACGAAACCTCCAGATTGACACCATGGATTTTCCCCGCCGATTCACCTCTGGAATCGTGGGGCGATTACCAGCCGTGGTCAGGTTTGCATTGCCTCATGCAGCCGACGATGGCAAGACTTTACGGGACACGTTCGGCTGGGGACATTTTCTTATCGCTGGCAAAGGCGTCAGGCAGGCCGTTGAAGCGCAAAGGCTCGCAAGAGGTAAATAGTTTTGAAGAGTGGCTAAAACTCGAATGGCAGGAGCTGCATTCTAAAATAGCATCCGATGTCCCGTTTGAAGAATTCTGGAAGCAATCTTTACAAGCGGGTTTTGCCGAAGAAAAGCCGCAAAAAGTTGAAGCAAAACTCAGCAGCGATGTATCGAATATAAAATTTCCCGAGCAGCAAACAGAAAAATCGACCCATCTTTGGGCCTGGGCATCGGTATTACTCTTCGATGGAAGGGTATCGAATCGCGGCTGGATTCAGGAGACTGCCGAGCCCATAAGCGGGCAGGTCTGGGGCAATATCGCGGATATCCATCCCAAAAAAGCTCAAAGTCTAAATTTGAGCAATGATGATGAAATTGAAATCAAAACTAAGGCCGGACAAATCAGGCTTCCCGTGCGGATTACAGAAGATGTCGCAGAAAATGCTTTAGCGGTATCCTTCGGACAGGGACATACCGCATTTGGAAATCTTGCAAAATACAGGGGGGCAAATGTCTTTGATATTATTGATTCAGATTCTAATTCAATTTTTGGAAATATAGAAATCAAAAAGACCGGCAAGACTGCTAAACCTGTATTCTTGAGGACAAACCAGCAGCAGCACCATAGAGAGCTTATGCAATGGGATGAGCTTTCGGCCGTTGCCGAGATGAAGCCCGGAGAAGGGGACAAACTCAGATTGCCGCTGCCGGAAGGATATGACCGCCAGAAAGATTTATATCCTCCCATTGAATATAAAAAACATCGCTGGGCAATGGTCATTGACCTGACCCGCTGCATTGGATGCGGCGCCTGCACAGTTGCCTGCAGCAGCGAAAATAATATTGCTGTTGTCGGTGAGGATTCGTGCCGCAGGTGGCTTGAAATGGCCTGGCTTAGGATAATCCCGTATCGAAATGAAAAGAATGAAAAATTTCTCGGGTTTCTTCCGATGCTCTGTCAGCACTGCGATATGGCTCCATGTGAACCTGTCTGCCCGGTTTTCGCATCTGTTCATAACGAGGAGGGGCTAAATGCACAGATTTATAATCGCTGTATCGGGACAAGATACTGTTCGAATAACTGTCCGTACAAAGTCCGCAGATTCAACTGGCAAAATATAAAATGGCAAAAGCCTTTAAATTTGCAGCTTAATCCTGATGTGACTGTGCGTGAGCGCGGCGTTATGGAAAAATGCACATTCTGCATTCAGCGTATAAAGGAGGCCGAAATAACAGCAAAGACGCAGCGCAGGCCCGTCCGCGATGGAGAAATTCAGCCTGCATGCCTGCAATCGTGTCCCACGAAAGTATTTACATTTGGCGATTTACTCGACCCTAATTCGCAAGTCAGCAGGCTTACCCGAAATGACCCGCGAAGATATCATGTCCTTGAAGAACTGAATACAAAACCTGCGATAACATACCTCAGACGCATCAAAAACGGCCGCGAAAATGTCTGACTTAACATATAATCAAATCCATGAGGAAATTCTCGGGCCGCTAAGGCCGGCTAAACTTTTTTATTATTTTATAATTTTAATATTAGCCGGCGGTGCAGGATTGGGAATTCTGTTTTGGACCTACCAGACCAGGATGGGTCTTGGAGTGACCGGATTGAATATACCTGTTGGCTGGTCTCCTTATATCACAAACTTCGTCTTCTGGATTGGAATCGGCCACGCAGGGACACTCATATCGGCGATTCTTTTTCTTGTGCGTTCAAGATGGCGAATCGCGATAGCACGTTCGGCCGAAGCGATGACAGTATTTGCTGTTATTACGGCCGCGATGTTTCCGCTGATTCATTTGGGCAGACTTTGGGTCTTCTATTATATCCTGCCTTACCCGTCGCAAAGGCAGCTTTGGCCCAATTTTGTCAGTCCGCTGGTCTGGGATGTATGTGCGGTATTTACATATATGACAGTAAGTATCGTTTTCTGGCTTGTTGGATTGATTCCAGATGCTGCGGCAGCAAGAGAAATAAACAGGCAGCTTCACGGGATAAGCAGTTTCAGAGCATGGGTTTACAGGATAATGTCTATCGGCTGGACGGGAAGTTCAAGGCAGTGGCATCATTTCGGCAGGTCATATCTGTTTTTTGCGGCATTGGCTACGCCGCTGGTAATTTCGGTGCATTCGATAGTATCCTGGGATTTTGCCGTCTCAAATCTGCCGGGCTGGCATACGACTATTTTCGCTCCTTACTTTGTGGCCGGGGCGATTCATTCGGGGCTTGCCATGGTTTTGGTTTTACTGATTCCTCTTCGCCGGCTTTTTAAATTGGAACGGCTGATTACTTTTGACCATTTCGAGTCGGTTGCCAAAATCATGATAGTTACCGCGCTGATTGTCGGATACGCGTATCTGCTCGAACCTTTTATCGCGTGGTATTCGGGGGGCATATATGAAAAGCAGTTTGCGATGTTTAGGGCTTTCAGCTGGTTTTCAATTCTTTACTGGTTAATGATTTTATTCAATGTTTTTGCGCCGCTTGTATTTTTGTTTAAGGCCGCCAGAAGAAATATTAAGACTCTGCTGATTGTCGGAATTCTTGTAAATGCCGGAATGTGGCTTGAGCGATTTGTAATTATCACAGGTTCATTAGCTCACGATTTCATGCCGCATAACTGGACCGTTTATATTCCAAGATTGCCTGAGACAATGATTACTATAGGCCAGTTTTGTCTATTCCTTTTTATGTTTTTCTTATTTGCCAAATATCTGCCGACGATTGCCCTAAGCGACCAGAAGGAATTAACAGCCGGGTTCCTCTACGAGCCGCAGTCCGAAGAATATATATCGAAAGCACAGCAGGCCCGAATAAGAACGCAGGATAAAGGTATATTGGCCGTATTCCAATCATCGGATGGCTTGATTCAATCGATAAAAAAGATGCGTGAAAATGGTTTTTACGGACTTGAGGCATTTTCTCCGTTTAAAATTGAAGAAGTCAATTCGCTGCTTCAGACGCGCAAAAGCCCGGTCAGAATCTGGACACTTATTGGTGCGATTTTTGGCTGCATCGGAGGTTTCTGGCTGGCAATTGGTTCAGCTTATGTAAATTCGCTTCATGTCGGCGGTAAATTCACCCCGGCAACATATATTCCTTACTGCATCATTGGCTTTGAAGGTCTGATTCTGATAGGGGCGCTTTCAAATCTTGCGGGAATGATTTTTCACGCACGGCTTGGGTGGGGGAAAATGCCGGCTGCCTTTGACCCTCGATTTACAAGAGACCGCTTTGGCCTTTTCATAGATTGCGTCCCCGAGCAGATACCCAATGTCAAGCAATTGCTTTCATCATTTAATCCCGAGCAGATAAATGACATCTGAAGATAACAGATTCAAAGCTGGCTTTTATATATGGTGCTTAATCTGCGTTTTTGGAATTGCGGGATTTATTTATTATATAAATTATTCCGACCAGTCTAGGGCGTGGAGGGCGATGCTGGTTAATTTTATTTTCTGGACGCCTCTTGCATGCGGGATGATAGTCTGGCCGGCCCTTATAAAACTTTCAAATGGTGTGTGGTCAAAACAAATAGAGCGTTTCGCCTTTTCCGCGATTTATTTCGGGCCGATTTCTATAATTTCATTTATTATACTCTGGACCGGCCGGGCCCATTGGACGGCATGGCGGGGTTACGAAACAATTCATCAGGGTTTCTGGCTAAACAGCAAATTTGTTTTTATAAGGGACATTATCGCTCTTTTTATCATATGGATTCTTTGCGTTCTTTTCTTTTCCCGCTCAAGGAGGCAGGCAAGCACTAAAATTGCCGGATGGCTGTGCTTTGTCTATGCGATTGTATTTACTTTGATTTCGTTCGATATGGTAATGGCCCTGGACCCGAAATGGTTCAGCACGCTTTTCGGAGGCTACTTCTTTGTATCAGGAATGTATGCGGCCCTTGCCTTTTGGACAATTCTATCGATTATTTCGGGCCAGGCCTCCGCAGAGCAGCGCCATGACCTCGGAAAATTAATTGTGGCACTTAGTCTTTTGACGGGTTATTTGATGTATTCACAACTGCTGCCGATATGGTATGAAGACTTCGAGGAGGAAATTCGATTTTTTCTGCCGAGGCTTACAATTACTTATTGGCGGTATGTCAGTGCGCTGCTTGTTTTGACAGTTTACCTCGGACCGCTTGTGCTGCTTTTGACAAGGAGTTCGAAACGCTCGCCTGGTTATCTTATGGCAGTCGCGATCTTAGTGCTTGTATGTTTGTGGATAGAAAGATGGTGGGAAGTAATCCCCACTTTAAACTGGAGGTTATCATTTGGATTGGCTGAGGCAAGCATTACGGCCGCATTTTTATCAGCATTTATGATATGTGTAATTCTTTTTAATAAGCGAGAATTAATTGTGAAAGGGAATAATCATGGAAACTGAAGAAAAACAAACAACTGGACATAATCCTGTCTGGTTTATAACGGGCTGCTCCACAGGTTTCGGCAGAGAGCTGGCCAAGCTTGTGCTTGCAAGGGGCTACCAGGTTGCGGCGACAGCGAGGGACACAAATAAGCTTGGGGACATAATCGCCGGCCAAAAAGACAGGGCGCTTGCACTGGAGCTTGATGTCACTAATGACCAGCAGATTGTTGAGACTGTAAAACAGGCACAGCAGGTCTTTGGCTGCATAGATGTTCTGGTCAATAATGCCGGCTACGGCTATTTGGGGGCAATCGAGGAAAGCGATGAAAATGAGGTCCGTGCGATGTTCGAAACCAACTTCTGGGGACTTGCAAAATTGATTCACACGATTTTACCGAGTATGAGGAAACGCCGCAAAGGCTGTATTGTAAATATTTCATCTCTCGGCGGCTTTGTTGGATTTCCGGGCGTGGGGTATTATAATGCCTCAAAATTCGCTGTAGAGGGACTTTCAGAGGCGTTGGCCAGGGAGGTATCTCCATTTGGCATTAAAGTAATGATTGTCGAGCCGGGGCCTTTCAGAACGGACTGGGCCGGCCGCTCGATAAAAAGGAGCAATAAACAAATACCTGATTATTCAATAACTGCCGGCCAATTATCTTTAAACATCTCTAACTCGAGCGGCAGCCAGCCCGGCGACCCGGTAAGGGCGGCCCAAGCAATAATTAAAGCCGTTGAGGCGCCAGATACTCCGCTTCGCCTTTTGTTAGGCAAAATGGCATACGATATAGCCAATGCCGAACTCGATGCAATTCATGAAAATTTTCTCAAATGGGAAAAATTAACATTGAGCGCAGATTTTCCGGATAGCAAACCCATTCAGCTATTACAAACAAGCGTTTAAAAGAAGGAGTTCATATGCAAAAACGAAAACTCGGAACCGAAGGACTTGAGATATCCTGCATAGGTCTTGGCTGCATGGGGATGAGCCAGGCTTATGGGAAAGCCGAAGAACGTGATGACAATGAATCAATCAAAGTTATTCATCGTGCTCTTGAATTGGGGGTAGACTTTTTCGATACGGCCGAAGTTTACGGCCCCTTTACAAATGAGACACTGCTTGGCAAGGCATTGAAAGGCAAAAGAGATAAAGCGATTATAGCGACAAAATTCGGGTGGGATATTACCGGTCAATGGCCATATAAAATGGACAGCCGGCCTGAAAAAATTAAACAGGATTGCGAAGATTCTTTGAAACGCCTCGGCATTGAAACAATAGACCTTTTTTATCAGCACAGGGTGGACCCAAATGTCCCCATTGGAGATGTCGCAGGGGCTGTAAGCGAGCTTATAAAGCAAGGCAAGGTAAAGTACTTTGGCCTTTCAGAGGCCGGAGTGGAAACTATCAAACGGGCTCACAAGGTCTGCAAGATTTCGGCCCTGCAGTCAGAATATTCGTTATGGGAAAGAGGCCTTGAAGAAAAAATTATTCCATTATTGCTGGAATTGAATATTGGCCTTGTTCCATTCGCACCGCTCGGAAGAGGATTTTTATCCGGAAGGATAAAAAGCTTTGATGATATTGGCGAAAACGATTTTCGTAAAAAAGACCCGCGCTACCAGGGTGAGAACTTTAATAAAAATTTAAAGATCGTCGAGGCGGTTAAAGAGATAGCGGTAAAGCATAAATCCATGCCGTCGCAAATAGCCATCGCATGGACATTATATAAAGGAGACTCGATTGTCCCAATCCCGGGGACCAAGCACGTTAAATATTTAGAAGAAAATTTAGGTGCGGCTGATATAAAGCTCAAAAATGATGACATCTCGCAGCTTGATAAACTCTCGGGGATAAGGGCAGGCGAAAGATACGAACCTGCACAAATGTCGTGGGTTGACCGCTGAATATTGATAATAAAAATCAAAAAACGTTATATATTGCTGCGGAAAAACAGTATAAGCCCATATTCTGGTATTCGGTGGCCCTTACCATATTAGCTGCATTAGTCCTTTTATATACCCTTTATTTATATTTTTTCTGGTTCAAAAAAGAAATTGGTTTTCAGCAGCCGATATCTTTCAGCCATCGTATTCATTCGACTGAAAAAAGCATAAGCTGTGTATTCTGCCATAATGAAGCAATTAATAGCAATACCGCCGGAATACCGCCGCTGGAAACTTGTATCCTTTGTCATAGTAAAATAATAGTGCATCATCCTCAGATAGCGCAGCTTCGAGAAAATTATAATAAAAAAATACCTGTCGAATGGGTCCGCGTCAACGTTTTTCAGGAATTCTCTTATTTCAGTCACCAGTCACACATTCAGTCAGGAGTTGATTGCGGAAAATGTCACGGCAATGTGGCCCAAATGGACAGGATTGTAATGAAAACACCTTTTGAAATGGGTTTTTGCGTGCAGTGTCACCGGGATACCAAGGTCTCACACGATTGTTTGATGTGTCACAGATGATTTATGCTTGAATTTACAAAAAAAACCAATAGCGCTGCGCTGGCCTTTTTATTTGCAGGGGCCGTTTGGTTTGCAGTCGGGACTTCCTACGGCATCATTTTAGCGGCCGAATTGATATCACCCGAAATATTCAACAATATTCCTTTTCTGGTATTCGGCCGATTAAGGCCTGCCCATGTCAATACGGTAATTTTCGGCTTTACCGCAAATATGCTAATCGGGTGCGGCTTCTATTATCTTCCCGCGTTATTAAGAACTTCCCTGTGGTCCGAACGGCTTGGATGGGCAAGTTTTGCTTTCTGGAATATTGCCGTATTAAGCGGCCCGGTAACATTTGCCTTCGCGATGTCACAGGGACGTGA
>CAYSKP010000240.1:0-17448 GCA_964431645.1 uncultured Pirellulales bacterium | reverse complement strand
CAGCCGGCCTGAAATGAATCCTGCCGCATTTTTGTCCTCGGCCCCCCAGTTGCTTACGAGGGGGGCCTGCGGAAAAATGCTTGCTCTTTAAAAATAAAAATTATTTATATAATCCTTGACGTGGCTCTGCTTCATAGGATTTCACAGATTACACAGTCTTTTTAGACGCAGATAACGCTGATATCGCTGAGAATCATTCAGCAAGCATTCTTGGCGAACGCAATGCTCTCCCTAAGGGATGTGCTTGCCTAACGCCTTCGTTTGCAAAAGCTAATCGCTTTTTTCTAAGCTGAATGATTTTCATAATCTTAATTTTTGAGTTAAAAACGAACTTACTCAAGGTTATTGTCACTTATTCATCTAAACGACCCTAAAAGCCTTGTTTTTGGGGTAAAAACGCCAGTTATTCACACTTATTCACAGTTATTCAGAGAGAGAGAAACCGCATTTTTGGGCTGAAAAGCGTACTTGCCATAGTTGCCATACTTGCCATCGAAAAGATGTGAGCTTCACTAATAGCGGGCAGCGTAGCGGATACATTTTCAGTTTTCAATGTGCTGTGTTCATTGTTCGTGGTTCATTGAAACCAAGAAGAGAATTTCTTCTCCCTATATATGGCGTGAACTTGCGCGCTTTTTGCGAAAATTCGTGTTTTTAGAAATGCCAAAAATGAGCTAAGTCCTTGTCCTTTAAAGAATAAAAAAAAATTTTGAATTTTTGAGAAATGCCGAAAAACACTTGCGCTAAATTGACGAATATGGATTCCCTGCCGCCTCTGGCCAAAAGAGATAGCTCTCGGGAACAGGCGAGAGATGTGGAAAAACGACCACGAAACGTACTGAAAGATATTAGAAACGTGCCCTAAAAGTACCCGAAACGACCCCGAAATGGTACCAATACGACCCCGAAACAGTACCATTACGGAGGATGGAGGACCCGGCGTCGCCTAAAAGGGTAATGCCGCAGCAGGCAGATGACTGAGGACAGTGGACGGAAGACAGAGGACGGAAAAACGGATGACGGAGGACTGAAGACGGAAGACAGATGACTGAGGACAGTTTTGAATTTTGAATTTTTTGAATTGAGGAATCTGAGAGAATGAATTTTTTAAACTGGGGATTTTAAATTGGATTTTAAAAACCGATAGCTGTTCCCGGTTTCTACCCGGTTGTTATATCATTATTTGAAATATATAATGAATTTTATGAAAATCGTTCTTAGAAATACATTCAACTCTTTACCCAAATCATTTAAATGGTTGATTTTTGTTAATGTATTCTTTGTAATTGCTTCTATCTTTATCTCTTTTGGTTTTTCATTTTTTGGTTTTGGAGGATATCCGCCATTAGCTTTTTTGGGTGGAATCTTTTTGATGTTCTCATTGTTATCACATTTATCTTTTTATGCTATGACTGGTATTGATTTAATTTTAATTCTATATTTCTGGAAAAAAGTCCGTTTTTGTATTTTGATTCCCTTATTGATTATTGGCGTTGGTTTTTTTGCAATTTCTGGAACTGATAATTTAGGATTTAATTTGGCGAATAGCAGATTTGATAAATACTTTTCGCAATATGAAAAAATAGCAACCATGGTTCATGACGGTTCTCTGCCAATAAAAGAAGATTATGTAATACTTCCATCAGGATATCGTCATTTGGGCTTTATGAGCAATGCATATGTTAAAAATGACGATCCCAACGATCCTAACAATACAATGATTGAATTTATTGTTGGATCTGGAGGTTTTGCTGGGCACGTTGCATATCTTTATTCATCAAATGGAACTTTTGATAATAATACCCGCATCGGAAAAAGATGGCCGCATCGTAAACAAGTAAAACCTAATTGGTTTCGTTCATCAGATTAAAATCTTCAATTTGGCCTTTATTTTTTCCCTCTGTTGTTCTCTTGTGCTCTGTGGTAAAACTTGAATTGCTCTGCGGCCATTTTAACTATATGGTCCGCAATGGCAAGTGATGCTGTTGTAGCCAGAGAGGGGGCGTTTAAAACATGAATTGTATTGCCGTGCGGCTCAATTACAAAGTCATCTATCGGTTTGCCGTCAATGCCGACCGCCTGTGTCCGAAAGTTCATTGTTCATAGTTCGTGGTTCATTGAATCTTGAGTCTGGATGCTGGATGGAGATAAGTCTAAATTTTTGAATTTTGAGTTTTGAATTTTGAATTGAGGAATCTGAGAGAATATATTTTTTAACTGTGGATTTGAAAACCTAGCACCCATTTTTCCCTAATAAGAATTAAGTAAGGTGTCCCCGGAATTAAATAAATTAGCGGATATTTAAGAAATTCTCAATCCTAAGTTTTAAGTTTTGAATTTTGAGTTCGGATATGGTTTCTTGACATTTACCGGGACATTTGTAGCATTAATGAGAGGAAAAATGAATGTTCTGATAGAAAGTATTGCTAAATGTCTATAAAGCCGGATTACTCATTTGAACGTGAAGGAATTCCTTTACCAGAGTGGCTATTGCGACTGGTCGATGATGAACCAAAAACACGTGAATTGGCCGGCAAAGTGCTGCACGCGATGATGCTAGGATTGCCTTCATCAGATACAGACCTTTCAAATATGGACCCGATACCTGACACGGCAGGTCAGATGGAACGCTTTAAGGATGCTTTGCAAATAGCTGTAAATTCAATTGGATTTGATACAGGCAAGTTTATAAGCATGCTTTGTGCAGGTCTATTGGCCTTAACTGACGACTGGCGAGAGCGGTATAAAAAAAATAATGAGCAATGGGAGGAGCTGTGCCAGCGTCTTGTTGACAAAATGAGTATCGCAACTGATGATGCAACTCGCAAACGAGCTGCTGACCGGCTTTTTAAAGCTTTATGTGCGAGCATAAAGAGGGATTGGTGTGACGAAGATGCCAAGGCGTTCTCAAATTCGTTATTGATGTATCAGTTCATATTTAGTTTCTTAGACACTGCTTTTCTTGCCGCACCAGAGGCCTTGCAACTCATTCTTGAAAACCCAAAACGAAGCCATTACGCTTTGCAGGCAATATCGCGGATAGGTCCTGCAGCTATCGCGTTTGCGCCATCATTATTGGAAAAGATGGATCAAATAGCTAAAAAAGAACATAACTATATAGATAATGAAATTGCCGATGCACTGGCTTCAATCGGCAAAGGAAATAGAGAAATTGTAGACGCTGTTATTGAAAGACTTGAAAATTCAGATCAGAGAGTGCGCAGTACGGCTGCTTTGGCGCTATCTAAAATGGGTACCAATGTCGCAGGCCGGACAGATATTATTTTAGCAAAACTCGGGCCGATTACATTTGACGGAACTGATTATTATTGGTGCATTATAGATGCATTAGCTTCTGTGGGACGACATGACAAGCATACACGCCAAACTATAATTGATTTTGCGAGACCACGGCCTGCTAAATTGGAGGCGCTGCCCGACTACCCGCAATATACTCAGGATAAAACAATGGTCGAACGCGGGTACGCGATCAATGCTATGTGTTATTTCATTGATTATCCTAATGAATGTATTCCTGTTTTGATCGATGCGATTGAAACGTTCGAAGAATTCGATCCTGACGAAATGTACGTAGGACCAGCTGCACGCGTTGCCAGAGTTTTAGAGGCTTTTGGACCATCCGCAGCACCCGCGGCGAAGTTTCTAGCTGCAAAGTTGGAAAAGAAAGGGGATTTTCCTAAGGCAATTCTTAAAGCGTTGGCTGCTATAGGACCTGCAGCACATGATGTACTTGCGACTCTTGAACAATTCCGTATCGAATCGGCAGACGAAGAACCGCTGGCAGACTTGAATACAACTGAGCCTGACGAAATCATGGATCCAGTAGGATGGACAATCAAACAAATAATGAATAAATAGAAAGTTTCCCCGGCGTTTACACGCCGGGTCATTAAGCTGACGCCCTCTACGAGGTCTAAAAGAAAAAGAAAATCAAAAGCAGCGCATAGTGTATGGCGGGCAAAGAAAGTATCTGAAGCAGGCCTGTGCTTTGCTGCGTATTCGATTGTAATTGGCTGCTTGTTTTGTGCACTTTTGCTTTCGACGGATGCATGCAAAAGGTTATAATATAATCGCCTTGGGGCTGCGGTGAGCGGAGTCGAACAGCTGAGCAGCAAAAGGCAAAGAAGAAGATGAAGAAGGCGAAGTGTGTATAAGAGGCGAAGAAATGGATGTAATATTAAAAAGACTGGCCGTCGCGGTTTCAATTATTTTAGTGTGCTTTTTAAATCCTATGGAGACGACTTTGGGCAAGAGCAAGGGTGACAGTAAAGAAGGCATGAAAACTTTAACGGTCTGCGGGCTGCAAATGACCGTAACAAATGATGTGGCTCGCAATGAGAAGCGCATACTAGAAGCGATTAACAAAGCCGCAAAGGCAGGCGCTGATTTTCTTGTTACACCGGAAGGCTCGGTTTCCGGCTATACGCCCAATTTTGACCACCGGCAGGTTGCCGGGGCTGTGGAGAGACTGGCGGGGGCAGCCAAAGAGCACAAGGTTGGATTGCTGCTTGGGACTTGTTTCAAGGAATTAACCGATGGTAACGTTCAATGCTACAATCAGGTCAGGGTTTACACCCCGCAAGGCGAGTACCTCGGGTTTCATGCCAAGATACTTCGATGCAGCAAGCTGGATTCACCTGGAAGCGGCGAGATGACTGATTACGCCCAGAGTCCTCTGCGAACATTCGAATGGAACGGAATCCGCTTCGGGATTTTGATTTGCAATGACTTGTGGGCGACGCCGGGTTATACGACAATTCCTAATCCGTATTTGCCATGGCAGCTAAAGCAAATGGGCGCTCAACTGATATTTCATCATATAAATTCCGGGACCGACCAGGAGTATCGCGCCTTTCAGGAATCAAGTGTAAATCTCTGGGCCAAAAAGCTCGGCATTTATATTGTCGAGGTAAATGCCGCCGGCAAAAATAAAAATGAGAAGACCAATGCCAGTTCCGGTCTTGCAGGACCGAAGGGCCAACGCGAAACCATTGTGCCGGACGCGGGCGAACAGTTTTTCACCTGCGAAATCCGGATAGCTGACTAAGGGCGAAAGGTTCCGCGGATCGTGACGGGAATGACATTTTTAAAATAGATTCCTCCACTTCCGTCTTCGCTGCGCTTCGCCGGACAAGCGGCACGTAATGCGCCGGAATTTTCAGACTGTATGGGGGAGATGGTTAAGGGGACAAATATTGCATTTGGGGGTGGGTTTGCAGAAGTCTTTGCCGAGGCGCACCAATAAGGCGTGGTATTCGTTAAATAAGACTATGTCACTTTCGAGATTGGATTCGAAGGTTTCCTGGATTTGGTGATAATCAGCGCATTCATCGATTAGATGATGGCGGGTGCCGATGCGAGCGGTGTAGGCATCAACGACAAAGGCGGGGCGATTGAGGGCATAGAGTAAAATTGAGTCGGCTGTCTCGTGGCCGATACCTTTGACAGACAGAAGCTCTTCTCGCAAGCGGTCAGTGGGAATATCCTTTAGATTTTCAAGATTGCCTGAGTAATTTTCAAAAAACCAGTCGAGGAAATTTTTCAGCCGTTTTGCCTTAATATTGAAATAGCCGGCCGGACGGATAAGCTGCGCAAGTGCTGTGTGGTCGAGGGCGTGCAGCTTTTCAGGCGTAAGCACACCTGCATTTTTTAGATTATTAATTGCCTTTTCGACATTGGTCCAATTAGTATTTTGAGTTAAGATTGCGCCGACAATGACCTCAAAAGGCGTCTCTCCCGGCCACCATTTTTGAGGTCCGAAGGTCTTGTAGAGGATGTCGTAAATAGTTATTAGTTCATTGTTCATAGTCATTAGTTATTGTATTTCGTATTTCGTATTTCGTATTTCGTATTTCGTCATATTCGATAGTCCTTAGTTTTTTAGTAAATAGTTGACTATTTTGATTATACGGCTAAACTGCCAGAATGGCGAGGGCAGGATTAGCGAAGACTGCCAAAAGTGGTTTGGGAAATACAGAGGGTGGTTTATTTGATTTTTGTAAGTTCTTCTAAATACAAGGGTTATACTAAACAATAGGCATTAATAAAGGTGCTGGTATATATTTTGCAGTTTAAACATCATTAATAAACCCTCAACATAAAGCTGGGGGCTTGCAAAGCAGTTATTGAAATATTGATAAATTAGTAAGGAGAGCAGGAAATGGCAGTAAAACAGTTGGCATTTGATGTTGAGGCCCGTAAGGCATTGTTGAAGGGCGTTGAGAAATTAGCCGCGGCAGTGAAGGCAACTTTGGGGCCGCGAGGACGAAATGCGATTATCGATAAAAGCTGGGGAGGCCCGACGGTTACGAAAGACGGAGTAACAGTCGCCGAAGAAATCGAGCTGGTTGATAAAAATGAAAATATGGGCGCCAAATTAGTCAAAGAGGCAGCCAGCAAGACCTCGAAAATTGCAGGCGACGGAACAACCACGGCGACGGTGCTTACTGAGGCGATGTTTGGCGAGGCATTCAGGAACCTGGCGGCAGGCGCGGATGCGATGGCACTTAGCCGGGGTATGCAGGAGGCATCGAAGGCAGTCGTCGAGAAACTAAAGACACTGGCAAAGCCGGTTGATATCAGCAAGAGGAACGACATTGTCAATGTCGCTTCGATTTCGGCAAACAATGACAGCGAAATAGGCAACAAGATGGCGGACGCGTTTCAGCGAGTAGGCAAAGATGGCGTCATCACAATCGAGGACGGCAAGGGATTCGAGACGACGGTCGATTTCGTTGAAGGTATGCAGTTTGACCGCGGGTATCTTTCGCCTCATTTTATAACAAATCCGGATTCGATGACATGCGAGCTGGATAAGCCGATGATACTGGTTTACGAAGACAAAATCAGCAGCGTGGCGAAACTGGTGCCGCTATTGGAAAAGGCTGCGAAATCGAAACGCCCCTTATTGATAATAGCTGAAGATATCGAGAGCGAGGCATTGGCGACACTGGTTGTCAATAAATTAAAAGGTATTATCCAGTGCGCAGCGGTAAAGGCACCGGGTTACGGCGACAGGCGAAAGGCGATGCTCGAGGACATCGCGGTATTGACGGGCGCTGAGCCGATTTTCAAGGATTTGGGAATCGAGCTTGAAACTATAAGCGTCAAGCAATTAGGGCAGGCAAAGAAGGTAACCATCGACGGGGACAATACGATTATCATCGAAGGCGCCGGCGATGAGAGCGCAATAAAAGGAAGAATCAAACAGATTCAGGATGAGATATCGAAAACGACCAGCGACTATGATAAGGAAAAATTACAGGAAAGACTTGCGAAGCTGACCGGAGGCGTGGCACAGATTAATGTCGGCGGAGTCAGCGAGGTCGAGATGAAGGAGCGAAAGGCGAGAATCGAAGATGCACTGCACGCGACAAGGGCGGCCATAGAAGAAGGCATAGTGCCCGGCGGCGGAGTTGCACTTATTCGATGCATCGACTCGATAAAACAATTGAAACTGAGCGGCGATGAGAAGACCGGAGCAGATATTGTGGCAAAATCACTGACGATGCCATGCTACTGGATTGCGGCAAACGCAGGAGCAACAGCGAACCTGGTTGTAAGCAAGGTAGAGGAAGGCAAAGGGGCGTTCGGGTACAACGCTGATAAAGATATCTATGAGGATCTGGTCGCGGCAGGCGTAATTGACCCGGTGAAGGTAACCAGAATCGCACTGCAAAATGCGGTAAGTATCGCCGGATTGCTTCTGACAACGGATTGCGTAATAACTGAAAAACCCAAAGAGAAAGAGGCCGGACATCATCACCATCCGGGAATGGGCGGAGGTATGGGCGGCGGAATGGGTGGTATGGGCGGCATGGGCGGCATGGAAGATTACGGCATGTAAATTTGCCACGAAGACACGAAGACACAAAGAAAAAAAATTAATAAATAAGTTAAGAAAAGATAAAAGGAGAAATTGAATATGAAGTTGGCGCCATTGGATGACAGAGTAATTATAAAGCAATCGGAAGCTGAAGAGAAAAGTGCGGGCGGAATCATACTGCCGGACGCGGCGAAGGAAAAGCCGCAAAGAGGAAAAATTATCGCGGTCGGGCCGGGCAAGATGCTTGATAACGGCAAGCGAAGCGAAATGAATGTCAAAAAAGGCGACGAGGTCATTTACTCAAAGTATATCGGTAACGAGGTAGAAGTTGACGGCGAAAAATATGTGATACTGCACGAGGGAGATATTTTAGGAATTGTTGAAAAGTAAATTGAATGGAGATTTTTGGAAAATAGACAAAAATGTCCAATGTCCAATTTCCAATATCCAATGATAAAGTAAAAAAATAAAAAGAATTTGGATCCCCTGCTGCTAACCTAAAGGAAGCAGATACTCGGGGACGGGAAGGTAACAAAATATGGCAAAGCAATTAATGTTCGACGATAACGCAAGGCAGCAGCTTAAAGAAGGATTGAGCGAGCTGGTAAACGCAGTGAAGGTGACACTTGGGCCGACGGGCAAAAACGTGATACTGCAAAAAAGCTGGGGCTCGCCGAAGATAACCAAAGACGGCGTAAGCGTGAGCAAGGAAATAGAGCTGCAGCAGCCATTTAAGAATATGGGCGCAAAGATGGTCAACCAGGCGGCGAGCAAGACGGCCGACGAGGTGGGTGATGGAACGACGACGGCGACGATACTGGCAGAGGCAATATATACAGAAGGATTGAAATATGTCACCGCCGGCATCAACCCGATGGCGATACAGCGCGGGATAAATAAGGCCGTGGTGAAGGCCAGCGAATTTATAAAATCAATTTCGACACCCGTAAAGGGCAGGGAAGATTACGCCAAGGTCGCGACAATCAGCGCTAATAACAACGCTTCTGTAGGCGAATTGCTTGCAGACGCGATGGACAAGGTCGGCAAAGAGGGCGTTATAGAAATTGAGGAAGGCAAGGGGACAGAAAACGAAATCAGCCTTGTTGAGGGAATGCAGTTCGACCGCGGATATATTTCGCCTTACTTTATGACAAATCCGGAGACGCTTGAATGCGTGCTCGAGGATGCACATATACTTCTGCATGAAAAGAAACTGTCGAACGTGCGCGAAATGATTCCGCTGCTTGAGAAAATAGCCCAGGTGGGCGGGTCGTTATTGATTGTGGCCGAAGAGGTGGAAGGCGAGGCGTTGGCCGCTTTGGTGATTAACAGGCTGCAGGGAGTTTTGAAGGTTTGCGCGGTAAAGGCGCCGGGATTTGGCGACAGGCGAAAGGCAATGCTGGCGGACATGGCGGTGCTTACAGGCGGAGAAGTGATTACTGAAGATTTAGGAATCAAACTGGAGAAGGTGGAGTTATCCCAGCTTGGACAGGCAAAGAAAATCGTTATAGACAAGGAAAACACAACGGTCATCGAGGGCGCAGGCAATAAGAAAGATATTAAAGCCAGATGTGACCAGATACGAAGCCAGATTGAAAAGACGACAAGCAGCTATGATAAGGAGAAGCTGCAGGAAAGACTTGCGAAACTGACTGGCGGAGTCGCGGTAATCAAGGCAGGGGCGGCAACTGAGACTGAGATGAAAGAGAAAAAGGACCTGATCGACGATGCACTGCATGCCACAAAGGCGGCTGCAGCGGAAGGTATCGTGGTCGGAGGAGGCATAGCATTTTTACGAGCGATTCCAGTAATTGAAAAAGAAAGAAGCAAGGCAAAAGGCGATGAGCAGATAGGGTTCGATATTGTTGCCGAGGCGCTTCGCCGGCCGACGATGCAGATTGCTGAAAATTCCGGAGAGCACGGTGACGTTATCGCGGCAAAGCTGATGGAAAAACTCGATGGGAACAAGACATTAGGATACGACGCAAACAAGGGCGAGTTTGTCGATATGCTAAAGGCCGGCATCGTTGACCCGGCGAAGGTCGTTCGGACAGCTCTCGAAACAGCGGCTTCGGTTGCGGGGTTGATGTTGACAACAAGCGTGCTGATTACGGATTACAAGGAAGACAAAGAAGAGCAGGAAAATATCCAGGGAGCAGTGAGATAACGTACTGCGTAGTGCGTACTGAGTACTGCGAATAGAAAAGTGAGATAACGTACTGCGTAGCGCTTACCGGCTACTGCAAATAGAAATCCAAATGGCTAAAATTAATAGTCATAGGCAATTAGATATTTGGAACAAGGGTATTGAACTCGTAAAAGATATTTATAAGATTACGAGCAGTTTTCCCAAAGAAGAATTATATGGGCTGACAAATCAGATGCGACGCTCGGCAGTGTCCATCCCTTCGATTGTGGCAGAAGGATTCAGAAGACAGTATGGCAATGAGTTCAAGCAATTTTTACATATAGCTCTTGGAAGCTGCGCAGAATTAGAAACACATATAACACTTGCTAAAGAACTCAATTACATAAAAGAACAAATAGAATCCATGCTGCTTGAAAAGCTAGATCATATTTCACGAATGACTCGTAATCTGATTAAAAAAATCAAAAATCAAGACGCAGAACTCAGAACGCAGGACTCATAACGAGATTATGGCTAAACGTGATTACTACGAGGTGCTTGGAGTTGCCAAGAGCGCTTCGCCGGACGAGATAAAACGCGCGTATCGGCGGATGGCGATAAAGTACCACCCTGACAAAAATCCCGAGAATAAGAAAGAGGCCGAGACGAAATTCAAGGAATGCGCCGAGGCATACGAAGTCCTAAGCGACCCGGAAAAAAGAAAGCAATATGACCAATTCGGCCATGAAGGTCTGCGAGGAGCAGGCGTGCGTGATTACTCGCACATGAGATGGCAGGATATCGGCAGCGCCTTCGAGGACATTTTCGGCGGCTTTGGAGACATGGGGGACCTTTTCGGAGGGATGGGCGGTGGACGCGGCCGCAGAGGCGGCAGACGCGGACCTTCCAGAGGCTACGATCTTGAGACAATGGTTGAACTAACGCTGCAGGAAGTAGCAAAGGGAACGGAAAAGACCATCGAATTTACGCGTCAGGATATTTGTGAAGAATGCGGCGGAACCGGCAGCGCAAAAGGGGCGAGGCCCGGCACATGTCCTACATGCGGCGGCTCAGGGCAGGTGGCAAGGGGCGGCGGATTTTTCCAGATGGTTTCTACGTGCCCGCAATGTCACGGGGCAGGTGAAGTAATAAGTAATCCGTGCAGGCGATGCGGCGGAAGCGGGCATACGCCAAAGCAGCGGGTGGTGAGCGTAAAAATTCCCGCGGGAGTTCATGAAGGACAAGGCGTGCGGGTCGCTGAAGAAGGAGAACCCGGTAAAGGCGGCGGGCCGAGAGGCGATTTATACTGCTATGTGAGAATCAAGCCGCACGAATTTTTGGAGAGGGACGGAAACGACTTGATTGCGGCAGTGCCGGTCAGTTTCACCCAGGCATCTTTGGGAGCGACAATCGAGGTGCCCAGCCTGGATGGGATGAAGGAATTGAAAATACCGCCGGGTACTCAGCACGGAAGCGTATTTCGCATAAAGGGACAGGGACTGCCTGACCTTAGAACAAGGCGGACGGGCGATGAGCTTGTTCAGATAATGGTGGAAATACCGACAAGGCTAAATGATAAGCAGGAAGAGCTTTTGAGGGAATTTGCAAAATCCGAAAACAAAAGCGTTTTTCCAAAAGCATCCGGGTTTGTCGAGCATTTGAAAAAATATTTTAGCGGCAGTTAATTTAGCCACAGAGAGCACAGAGGCACAGAGAAATAATTAAAAAAAGGTAAAAGTAAAAAGGAAAAAGTAAAAAATAAAAAAAGTTAAATCGCATGTTTCCAAAGAAGAATAACAATTCGAAAGAAGAACCTGATCTGATTCCGGTCAGCGGGACTGGCAAGCCGGAGCAGGCAAAGAAGGAAGAGCCAAAGGCACCTGCTGAGGAAATGCAAAAGCAGGTTGAGGAATTGAGTAAGCAGATTGAATCCTTTAAAAAGGAAAAGGATGATATTTTCGCCAAGCTGCAGCGGGTGGCGGCGGATTATGATAATTACCAAAAGCGCTCGGCAAGACAGATAACAGAGTCGGTCAATTATGAAAAAGATAAGATTGTAAAATCCATTTTGCCGGTGCTGGATAATTTTGATTATATCCTGGCTAATACTTCGTGCGGAGTAACTGACCAGACGCTTCTTAAAGGCGTAAAAATTATTTACGACCAGATGCTTGAGGTCCTCAAGGGCTATGGCGTTGAGCAGATTAAATCGGCGGGCGAGCTTTTTAATCCGGCCCATCATGAGGCGATTACCCATCGAAGCGAAAAGGACAAAAAAGAAGGAATAGTCCTCGAAGAATTACAAAAAGGTTATAAGACAGGAGAAAGGTTAATACGGCCAAGCAGGGTAATAGTAAATAAGCTTCCTTCTACGCAAACGACTACTCCTCCAGATGAACCGGAAACCAAGGACACGGAGTAAGAGTACCAGAATATCAGGTTAACAGGATACCAGGATTAACTTATGCCAACTTATGAATATAAATGCGATGAATGCGGGCACCTGTTTGAGCAGTTTCAATCTATTATGGCAAAGCCATTACGAAAATGCCCGAAGTGCGGGAAACCGGCTTTAAAAAGGTTAATAGGGACAGGTGCAGGACTTATTTTCAAGGGCAGCGGCTTTTACACTACAGATTACAGGTCTGAAAGCTACAAACAGGGGGCGAAATCCGAAGCGCCCGCAAAACCTACTGAGAAAAAAGATACGGCCGCAGCTTCAGCACCAAAAAAAGAGACGGCAGGAGAACAAAAGGGGAAAGCGAATCCGCCTAAGACAGGTAAAAAGTAAATTTTGCCACAAAGACCCTAAGACACCAAGAAAGATTCTCGATTTTCATTCTGAACGAAGTGAAGAATCTCATTTTTTTTTGAATACAGGATCCAAGATGCTTCGCTGCGCTCAGCATGACAAATTAGGGCTTTTCTGAAATGCAATTTAAAATCTAACATTCGAAGAATGAATTAACAAAATAATAGATTTCTCCACTCAGCCCTGATTCCATCAGGGCTTTCGGTCGAAATGACAACCCGGATTTTTAAAAGATTTATTCGTTTGATTGGATAAATTTGATTTGACTCTAAAAACAAAACTCAGCCGCAGAGCTGGTTATAAACAGATTCGATGATATCGACCATGGCATCAGGGCTGAATTTTTCTTTAACGAACTCTCTTCCCTGGAGCCCAAGTTTTTCACGAAGTACCTTATCGGCAATCAATTCGGCACAGGCGGCGGTCAATTGGTTAACATCTTTCGGTTTAATCAACCGGCCGGTGTTCTCGTTGATGACTTCTCTTGCGCCATCGAGGTCGAAACATATCGCTGGTTTGCCCGCCAACAATGACTGGGGCAAAGTCCGGGCCAGGCCTTCACGCAGCGAGCAATGAACGAGGATATCCGATGACTGCAAGACAGTCGGAATCATATTTGGCGGCAGTAAGCCTGTGAAACGGAATCTATGGGTTAGACCCAGTTCATCAATCCATTTTTTGTATCTATCGGCTAAAATTCCATCGCCGACAAAAAGCCAGATTACTTTTGGAAACTGGTCAGCCAGTTTTTTGGCAGATTCGATTATGAATTCATGGCCTTTGAGATGAAAAAGACGCGCAATTGTTACAAGGACAATGGAATCTTCGGGTATGGCAAACTTTAATCTAAAATCGTTTCTCTGCTCGATTGAAATCGGGTGAAGGAAATCATCTTCCTCGATTGCCGAATATGCCGTTGCGTATTTTTCTGGTTTGCCTATACCGGTATCGAGAGACTGTTTTGTCATTGCATCAGCGACAGTTATAAAAAAGTCGGTGCGTTTTGCGGCGGCTTTTTCAACAGCGATATAAAACTTATTGAGCATTCCGCTTTGATACGGATGAAAGGCAAGGCCGTGAACACCGTGAATAATCTTGGGCAAACCATACGCCCATTTATTTTTTAATGAATGAGCCGCGTACCGGCCAAGAATGCCTGCCTTGGCCGAATGGGTATGAACGATATCAGGCCTCAATTCCCGCAAAACCTTTTTAATTTCGAAATAGGCCGGCACATCGAAATGGGGATTAATCTGGCGGCGGAGGTCATCGAGTATGATGAATTTGAATTTCTGATTTCGGGCATGCTCATAGAGGTCCCCTTCCGGTCCAAGGGCAGGACCTGTAACCAGCGTGACCTCGTGGCCGCGATTGGCCAGCAGTTTACAGGTAATCAGTGTATTTTCCTGCGCACCGCCTAAAATCAATCGTGTAATGATGTGAATTATTTTCATAAATAAAAATTAAGGATTATAAAAATTTAAGATGTTTCTGAAACGTTGACGATCACCGTCTGATATCGAAGAGGAGAATTCAAGTATAATTCTATTGTCATCTTTAATTCCGTAAATAGTACCTTTCGAAATATTCTGACTCTGTGCAATGGAGGAAAATTCTGAGACAAGTTTATCAGGGGCTTTACCATGCGACAAAGTTGTGATTCCGTTTTTAATAGTAATGGTGAAAACAGGACGACTTGAATAACGAAATATTATACGCAGATAGTCTAAAATCTTCATCGTATAATCCTTTCAAATACTTTTTGAGACCAAAACATTCGTTTTCTGCGTCCTATTTTAATAACGAATCCACATAAGGCAGAGGCCTTCGGGTGGAGCGATGGGGCCGGCGGCACGGCGGTCTCTGGCCGCAATAATTTCGGGCATTTTTTGCGATTTCATCCTGCCCACGCCCACCTCAACCAATGTCCCTACGATATTTCTGACCATATTATAAAGGAAACGGTCGCCTTCAACATCAATAAATATCCAGTCATCGGCCAATAATGGGTTATCGACAGGTTTTTGAGGCAGGAATTTCGATGAATATACCTCAAGGCGGAAAATTGTGCGGATTGAATCGGTGCGGTGGTCATCGGCGGCGGCAAAGGATTTGAAATCCTGTTTTCCTAAAAGCAGTTTTGCGGCTTCATTCATAGCAGCGATATCTAATTTTGCCTCTGAAAGATGCCAGCAGTGATGAATCTCAAAAACAGGACGTGCCCTTCCGGTAAAAATTGCATAACGATACAGCTTGCATTTAGGGTCGCCAATAACATTGAACCCCATAGGGACATCTTCGGCCTGAATAACCGCTATATCGGCTGGCAGGCGGTCAGTAATGGCTTTGGCGATGTTTTTTGTGGGAATTGGCGAATCGATTTGCATTACCGCAACCTGGCCTTTTGCGCTGACACCGGCATCGGTTCGGGATGCGGCAGTAACCCTTGTGCGCCAGCCAAGCAATTCACTTACGGCATGGACCAGTTCCGCCTGGATAGTTCTTTTACCCGGCTGAAGTTGCCAGCCGTGATAATTGGTGCCATCATAGGAAATTGTGAGTTTTACGTTACGAAGCGCCATTTTTTAGCCACAAAGACACGAAGACACAAAGGTTTTTAAATAAAAAACCCCCGGCATAAAGCCGGGGGCTTTCGAATTTACTTTTTACAGGAGTTTTTCTGCAATCTGGATGGCATTCAGCGCTGCGCCTTTGCGGAGCTGGTCGCCGGCGACCCAGATATTTATGCCGCGATTTTCCGGAATCGAGAAATCCTGCCTGATTCTGCCGACAAAGACATCATCTTTACCGGTCGCATCAATCGGCATGGGAAATCGATTATGCTCACGGTCATCGAGCAGCGATACGCCGGGCGCATCCTTGAGGATTTTCCTGACCTGGTCGGGGGTAATCGGGTCGGTGAATTCAAGATTGATGCTTTCGCTATGGGCCCTGAATACGGCCACCCTGATACAGGTCGCGGTAACGGCGATTTCCTGGCAATCGAATATTTTTCTGGTCTCGTTGACCATTTTGACTTCTTCCTGATTGTAGCCGGTGGAATCCAGTGATGAGTTATGGCTAAACAGGTTAAAGGCAAGCTGATACGGCAAAACCTTCATTGTCGGTTTTTTTCCTGCCAAAATGTCGCGAGACTGCTGCTCGAGCTCGAGCATCGCCGCCTGGCCTGCGCCGCTTGCCGCCTGATAGGTGCTGACAATCATTCTTTTGACCGGGTTTGCCTTGTGCAAAGGCCAGACCGGAACGATACCGATAATCGTGGAGCAGTTCGGATTGGCGATAATGCCTTTGTGGTCCTTTATTTTTTGCGGGTTAATTTCGGGAATAACCAATGGTATATCAGGGACCATCCTGAATGCCGATGAATTATCGACAACAACGGCACCGGCTTTTACCGCAGCCGGGGCGAAGGTCTTGCTTCGGTCGGCACCGGCACTGAATAACGCGATATCGACACGGTCGAAACTCTTGTCTGTCATCTGCTCAACAACGTATTCCTTACCCTTAAACTGGATTGTCTTGCCTGCGGACCTGGAGCTTGCCAGCATCTTGATAGAATCAAAGGGAAAATCCCTTTCTTCGATAATACTCAAAAATTCCTGACCGACTGCGCCGGTCACGCCTGCAATTGCTACATTACAACCCATAATGAAAACTCCTTAAAAAACGATAAAAAAGGCAGCCAAACTATAGCTGCCCCTGCTTTTGGTCAAGTTTCAACGAATCATATATTCTAATGATGTTTTAAGTAAAAAGCAAGGGATTTTGACTATTGTTTTAATACGCAGTCTTGGGCTTAATGCCTTTTGAAACGCCTTCTTTTCGCAGAAAATCTGCCCCTGTGAAGGCCGGGCTCAATTTTCGGGGCTTCGGTCTTGAGGTGGATATAGGTAAAGCCCGGGGCTTCGATTGGCTTAAATTGCTTACCGATGAACCTTTCGATCTGATGGAGCTGCTTTAATTCATCGGTTGAGACAAAAGTAATGGCATCGCCGCTTGCCTCTGCCCGGCCGGTCCTGCCGATACGATGGATATAATCCTCGGGTATGGCGGGAACATCGAAATTTATTACGTGCGATATTCCTTCAACATCAATGCCGCGAGCGGCGATATCCGTAGCGACCATAACGCGATAGTGACCCTCTTTGAAACCTTCCAATGCACGCTGTCTCTGATTTTGAGTCCGGTCGGAATGAATGGCCACTGATTCGATGTTTGCCTGCTGGAGCTTGCGATTAATTTTATCTGCTCCGTGCTTGGTTCGGGAAAAAATAAGAATGCTGAACAGGTTGCCGTTTTGAAGAAGCTGCAAAAGAAGGCCGATTTTGCGGTCTTTTTCGACCATGTAAATATGCTGTTTGATTGTCTCGATCGGATTGCGGGGCTTGCCAACCTGAATCATTACAGGTGATTTCTGCACTCCGGCGGCAAGACGGCTAATTTCAGGAGTCACTGTCGCTGAGAAAAGCATCGTCTGGCGATTTACGGGCACGGCCGCAATGATTCTTCGCACGTCCCTGATAAAACCCATATCGAACATTCTATCTGCCTCATCGAGGACAAGCATATCAACGTGACGCAGATCGATTGAGCGGCGGTTCATATGGTCGAGCAGGCGCCCGGGAGTGGCAACAACGATAT
>CAYSKP010000239.1:0-5414 GCA_964431645.1 uncultured Pirellulales bacterium | reverse complement strand
TTTTCAGCACTGAAAATAATAAAAAAAATTTTAAAAAAGATGATGAAATATCTCCCAAAACACACATGAAGCTAAGGATTTACGCGAGAAAAAAGCATACTACATATTGTGGTTTATAATTTGAGCCGGTAAAACTAAGTTTTTAGAAATAATACAGGAGATTTTTTGGGAACTTATATAGCTGACTCAGTTTCTTTTGCTGCTTTGAGTGCATCGGCAAGCGTGAGGGTGCCTTCGTAAATGGCCCGGCCGACAATTGCGCCCGCAGCGCCCATGGATGCGACTTTTTTGATATCATCAATTGTGGTGACGCCGCCGGAAGCGACTACGGGAATAGATGGAACGGTGTGTATGAGAACGTTGGTTCTTTCGAAATTCGGGCCGGCAAGCATGCCGTCTTTGGTGACATCGGTATAAATTATTGCGGCAATGGGCAATTCGGAGGCCTCACGCGCAAGCTCGAGCAGCGATTTCGGGTGCTCATCGAACCAGCCGCCTGTAACGACATGCGAGCCCTTTGCATCGAGACCCAGGGCAATTTTTCGCGGGAACTTTGCAGCCATATCGCCAAACCATTCGAAATCATTTACGGCCTGCGTTCCGATGATTACCCTTTCGATTCCCAAATCCAGAAGTGTTTTAATATCCTCTTCGGTTCGCAGCCCGCCGCCGACCTCTATTTTTAATTTTCCAAGTTTCGCGATAGCCGAAATCGTGGGAGAGTTGACGGGTCTTCCGACCTTGGCGCCATCGAGGTCAACTATATGGACCCACTGTGCCCCCTGCTCGATAAAATCCTGTGCCTGCTTTACGGGGTTTTCCTGATAATTTATCTGACGATGATAATCGCCCTGGATGAGGCGAACGCATTTGCCGCCGCGAAGGTCTATTGCCGGTATGATATACATTCTTTAATCCTTATAAGAGAAAACCTATAAAAGAAACATCAAAAGACTTTCCGAGCGAAGGTTTGAACAAATGGCATTTAGATCTAATTTTAAACTATTGCTCTTTTTTTGTCACTAATACTTATCAATCTTTTATTTGTTTTATATTGGTTGCGCGCGGAAAAGTAAAGGTAGGATTTTGCTTATAAAGTGCATAGCCGAAGCGAAGCATCGTATCATTGCCTATTTTGGAGATTCTCACCGGGTCGATAAAGAAATTTACGATGAAGCCTTTAATTCTGCCTATATAGCTATTGGGCTTGACGGCTTTATTGACGCTTCTAACGGTAACATCCATTGTGGGGATATTTTGAGTCCACTTGAAGGTAAGAGTCGCAACACGCGCGACAAGCTCGTTATATCTTTTATTGTAATCATATTTTCCGTTTACGGGATCGATGCAATAAAGGCCGATAGTAATCGGGCTTTTTGAGCCCTTACCATTAAAATGCACTCTGACTTCATTTGCCATTTCCTTGGAATCATCCATAGTTCCAAAAACCTCTATACGACCAAAGCCTTCTCCTTCGAATTTAATATACTCGAGGGCATTTTTTATCGGCTCACGTCTTTTCATCTCTTCATCGAAAACCAACATAACATCGTTGGGGTCAAGGATATTGTTAAAAATACCTTTTCCGCGCATTTCAAATCCGCAACTGATATAGAAGGAATTGTCGGTGACTTTTTTATCGTATGAGTGCAGCCATGCCTTCTGCTGATTATCGGGGCTGATTTCCATATCGACTCGAGCAGGGGCAATCAGCGGGACAAAATACAAAAAATAAGATGTGGGATTTTCTGCGCGGTCTGCTTGATTGTAACTAAGCGAAACTGTTGGGCCGTTTGAGTCATTTGAGTCGGAAGGCGAGTTTGGGTCCTGTGCGCAAAGACAATCGGCAGCGGGAAGCAGACAGCAAAAAACAATAAATATAATTAAGGCCGGTTTATGGCACATAAAACACTCCGTATTCTATAGATTTATTAAAACTGAAAAAAGAGATTTTAGATTCTATGGCAAAACTATTTTTTTTTCAATCATATTCCACTTTGATCTATTATTCTTGCAATTTCAGGTTCGAAAATGTATAGGATAATGTGCCCGGGCGAAGGACGGAGCCGTAACCTGGGCATTTTTAGGAGAGGTGTCGGAGCGGCTGATCGAGCTGGTTTCGAAAACCAGTGTGCTCTTTATTGAGTACCGCGGGTTCGAATCCCGCCCTCTCCGCCATTTTTTTCTTCACCTTACTGGTGAAGGAAAAAATGGCATTTATTATTTCTTATTTATTCTTGATTATTTGAAAACGAAAATTTTGAATATATCCTTTGACGGGGATTTAAAATAAAAATTAAACAGCAATATGAAGTCACAGCACAAAAGAAGTTTACTGCAAAGTTATAAAATACTGCTTGCCGCGCGCTGGCGAAAGCTTATAGGCATATTTATCGTTTATCTTATCAAGGCCTCGCCTGCGTGGCTGCTGCCGATTGTTACGGCCGTAATGATAGACCTCGCGGCGGGAAATGACCCGAAAAAGGGAGCCAAACTGCTTTTTTATTTTATTTTCATCGTTTTGCTGACGCTGCAGAATATTCCGACTCATATTCTTTATTCAAGGATGCTAAGCTCGGTCATGAGGGGAATCAGCCTTCAGCTAAGAACAGATTTATGCAGACAGCTTCAAAGGTTATCACTGCTTTATCATCACAAGGCAAGTATCGGCAAGCTTCATTCGAAGGTGATAAGGGATATAGAGATTGTCGAGCAGACGCCGCGAGTTCTGGCCGAGCAGATTTTCGGATTTTTATGCCAGGTCACGATTGCACTTATCGCGATAGCTATCCGCAAACCCATTGCTTTATTGTTCTTTCTTATTCTTGTCCCTATAGCGGTAATAATAAGAAAAACATTTTCGGAGAAAATTAATAAAAGCGCAAAGAGCTACCGTTACGCCATTGAGACGATGAGCTCATCTATGAACGATATGCTCAATATGATACCTATTACGCGGGCGCACGGGCTGGAAGAATTCGAGGTAAGCCAGATTGATTCGAAAATTTCAAATGTTTTCAAAAAAGGATTGTATTTCGACACCCTAAGCGCGGTCTTCGGCTCAACGGCATGGGTAATAATGTCTGTCATTCATATAACATTTATCGCGGGCTCCGCGTTTGCATGCATGAAGGGATTCATCAGCGTCGGCGATATCGTGCTGTTTAATTCGATTTTTCTGGTTTTAACGGGACAGACACTTGTGGTCATAGGAACTCTGCCGCAATTGAGCCAGGCGGCGGAATCGATAGATTCAATTTACGAGGTGCTCGAATCGCCGGACCTGGAAGTCAACAGCGGCAAAAAGCTTTTTGATAAGGTCCACGGCAGATTTGAATTTATGAATATCAATTATCGTTATCCCGGCACAAACCAGCATGCACTTAACGAATTTACTCTTACTGTAGAGCCGGGACAATCTGTCGCGTTTGTGGGACCAAGCGGGGCGGGCAAATCCACTATTCTTTCTTTAGCCCTTGGCTTTATCAGGCCAAATACCGGCAAACTGCTCATTGACGGCAGGGACATTATGGAAATGGACCTGAGGACCTATCGTAAATTCGTGGGCGTAGTTACACAGGAGAGCATTTTCTTTTCCGGCAGCATCTTTGAAAATGTTTCTTACGGTGATAAAGATACCAGTCCCCAAGAGGTAATAGATGCCCTTAAGGCGGCGGACGCGTGGGATTTTGTCGAAGCACTGCCGGGCGGGATTTATACGAATTTAGGTGCGGACGGCCTGAAACTTTCAGGCGGGCAGATGCAGCGTCTGGCGATAGCGAGGGTCGTCATCAGGGACCCGAAGGTTATCATTCTCGATGAAGCGACCAGCTCGCTGGATGTTGAATCTGAAGAAAGGGTAAGGGCGGCGCTGGAAAGAATAATGAAAAACCGGACGACCTTTATCGTCGCCCACAGGATTTCGACAATAAAAAACGTCGAAAGGATTGTCATTCTAAAAAACGGCAGGATAAGCGGGCACGGCAGCCCGCTCGAACTGCTCGAAAATGATAATTTTTATTCGAGAATCGCACGCTAAACGCATTATTTGTAAGCAATTTTCTTATCTATATTAATAGATAAACTGCTACAATCTCGTCCCTGATGAAGCGAGAGATTAAAATCAGCATATTTAGACGCGTAGCAAAGAGAGATATATGATTTGGATTATATTTATTTGCCTGATATTGACGATGCTTATGCTCGACCTGGGGGTTTTTCATCGCAAGGCGCATGAAGTAACGATGAAGGAGGCCCTTATATGGTCGGCCATTTGGATTACGCTGGGACTGTCTTTCACCGTATTTATTTATTTCGGATACGAACATCGATGGCTGGACCTGGGAGTTTGGGCTGACCCAATCGATGGCACAATAAACGACGGTTCTAAAGCGGCAATAAAATATCTGACGGGCTATGTTGTGGAGAAATCGCTTAGCGTTGATAATATATTCGTGATAGCAATGATTTTCAATTTTTTCGCGGTTCCGGCGATTTATCAGCACCGGGTTTTGTTCTGGGGCATTATCGGGGCGATTGTGCTGCGGGGCGTGATGATAACAGCAGGTGTAAAATTAATTGCGGAATTTCACTGGATTCTCTACATTTTCGGCGCATTTCTCATTTTTACCGGCATAAAAATGCTCTTCACAAGGCAAGAGCAGTCAGACCCGAACAAAAATATTTTAGTCAGACTGGCGAAACGATATTTCGCGGTAACCTCAGAATTTCACGGCGAGCATTTTTTTGTGCGAGCCAAGGAAGCAGCCTCTTACGAAAGTAAAGAGCCGGGCAAACCTGCTGTGCTTGACCAAAAAGTGGAGCGGGCGAAAAGGGGGGCGGTGATGCTGACGCCGCTTGCGTTAGTGTTAATTGTTATAGAAACAACAGATCTGGTTTTCGCCGTGGATTCGATACCCGCGATATTCGCGATAACTGCGGACCCATTTCTTATTTTTACGAGCAACATTTTGGCGATATTAGGGCTTAGAGCGCTTTATTTTGCCCTGGCCGGCCTGATAAAGAAGTTCAGGTATCTAAAGGTCTCGCTTTCTATTATACTGGTATTAATCGGAGTGAAAATGCTTGCTGCCGAGCGGGTGAAGGAAATTTTCGGAGAGCATTTCCATTATATTTTACTGGCCGTTATATTGGTTATACTGGCTATAGGCATAATTGCGTCCTTTCTTGCCGGCCGGCGAGAAAAACGCAATTACAAATAAAGGATGTAACATTTCGCCCAGCTTAAGAATGAATTACTTGATGATTACGCGGTAAGCGTATATATAGAAGGGAAGAAGTATCATGGGAAACAGTTCAGATGCGCATTGGTTTAGGACAATTTGACGCTGTAGTTGGAGACCTCGAAGGCAATGCCGAAAGGATGCGGCAGATTTATGCGCAGGCAAAAGAAA
>CAYSKP010000238.1:0-7271 GCA_964431645.1 uncultured Pirellulales bacterium | reverse complement strand
ACAGGCAATCCTAATTTTTTAGCAATGTCCCGCACTGTCTTTTTATTTTCTAATTCACCTAACGGAAAAAGGATTCTTTTAATCCTTTCCCTGGGAATTCTAAATAAAACGTATGACTGGTCTTTGCCCGCCGCCTTTGCCATTGCAATCATTCGTTCTTCGTAAGCCCCCGGCTTTATGCCGGGGGTTAATTCGATTGTCTGTTCTACAATCCTTGCGTAATGTCCCGTAGCCACATAATCAACTTCCAATGAATCGGCCAGTCCAAAAAGTTTTCCGAATTTTACCTTCTCATTGCATCGAATACACGGGTTAGGAGTCCGGCCGTTCTCGTAATCTTCGATAAAGCTTTTTATTATTGGGTCAAAATCATTTTTTGCCGAAAGCGTCACAAATTTAACACCGAGCTTTTCTGCTATTGCCTTTGCGTCTGCCGCATCCTGCGGGCTGCAGCATGAACGGCTGTTCGTTCCGAAATCCGCACCCATTCGCAGGCATAGAAATACCGCCGTCACATCGTATCCCGATTCACGCAAAAGCGCCAACGCGACCGCCGAATCAACGCCGCCGCTTACATCAACTAATACCTTTTTTCCCATAGTTCTATTATATACGGAATTTCAAGATGATTATCTGATTTTTCTTTGCGGCCCGCCTTGAGCTTGCCGAATAGGTCTCAGAATGCTCTGAATTATTTCGGAATTGCTTTTTCGTAGGCGGCGATGGTGCTATCCATAAATTTATTATAATTTTCATCAACAACACATCTGTCAGGGTCGGCCTCGAACCACTCAATGGACCGTCTGATTCCCTGCGCAAATGGAACTGTCGCTGCAAAATCAGGCACCAGCCGTTTTATCTTGGTATTATCGAAGACTACGCTCCAACTCTTATCGCCGAGCAGCGTGCCTGAAAATTCGGGGTCAAATTTTGCAATCAAATCCGATGGAATATAAACCGGCTTCATCTTCACTCTTGCCGCATTCGCAATCGCCTCATAAATCTGGTTCCATGTCAGCACCTCATCCGATGTGATATGAACCGCATGCCCGATCGCCTGCTGATTTCCAAGAAGGCCGAGGAAACCTTTAGCGAAATCCGAATTATGCGTCATCGTCCAAAGCGATGAACCGTCCCCGTGAATAATAATTTTTTTGCCCGTGCGCATCCTGTCAACAATTGTCCATGGTTTTTGCCAGCTATTCACCGCGCAGGGTATAATTGTCATTCCATACGTGTAAGACGGCCGCACGATCGTCACCGGAAAACCATTCTTTCGATACTCCTCCATCAGCTTCTCTTCGCATGCGATTTTGTCCCGCGAATACTGCCAGTAAGGATTTGCCAAAGGAGTCGATTCAGTAATGAGATAATTTGACGGCGGCTTTTGATACGCAGATGCCGAGCTGATGAATACATACTGGCCGACCTTGCCCCTGAAAAAATCTATATCCGCTTCGACATGCGTCGGTATATATGCCACCCAGTTCACAACAACATCGAAATTATGCAGTTTTAAAAGCCTGCTCGCTTCCTTTCTGTCCCTAATGTCCCCCCTTATCACCTTCACATCATTAGGAACCAGTTTTCTGCTTTGCCCCCGGTTAAGCAGCGATAAATCAATCCCTCGCTCTACTGCCAATTGCGTCACCGCAGTGCTTATTATCCCCGTCCCGCCGATAAATAATACCTTCATCTTTTATCCCATCTCCACAACAACTTCATTTTCTTTTTTCATTTTGGAAACCGGAATCAAATTACCCTCTATTTCCTGTCCGTTGATAGTAATCTTCTTTACGCCTTTCTGAACGCCGCTTGGATTTACTACCTTTATATTTAGCATCTTGTTGCGGAACTGCCGTATCACTGCAAATTCCTTCCAGTCCGCAGGTATGCACGGGTCAATCAAAAGCCCATTATAATCCGGCCGGATACCCAGAATATACTGTGTCGCCGAGTAATACGACCACGAAGCCGCACCCGTCAGCCATGGCACGCGAGCGGCACCAAAACGCGGGCTGTAAGTACTGTGAATATATTGCGCGTAAACATACGGCTCGCATCCGCGAATCTCCGCCTTGTCATTAAAGGATGCCGGCATATAGCTCGTGAAATATTTATACGCCCTGTCGCCATGTCCCAGCATCGTCTCCGCCATAATCGCCCATCCCTGAGTATGATTAAAAATACCGGCGTTTTCCTTCACTCCCTTGTTGAACACAATCGAGCGAATCTCGGCAACCGGCATATTGTCATAAGGCGGCGCACAAAGCATTAGCCCGTAATCAGTCGCCAGTTTTTCTTCCACCGATTTCATCGCCTGCTCGGCCCTGCCGGGATATTTATCCGCATGCCCACTGATAATTCCCCACGATTGCGTATTTAGATAAATCGAGCCATATTTATTTTCCTTCGAGCCGATTTTCTCGCCGGTTTTATAATATGCCCGCACATACCACTTGCCATCCCATCCGAATTTATCGAGCTTGGCATCAATTTTCTCCAGCTCTTTTTTCGCCCATTTAATTTCGCCTCCTTTGCCAAACATCTCGCAAATCTCAACATATGTTAAAAGCGCATATCGCACCTGCAGGGCCACAAATACCGATGTCCCACCCGTCCCCAGTCTCAGGCAGTCGTTCCAGTCGGCAAAAAGGCCGCTTGGCAGGCCATGTTTTCCCGTCCTTTTGAGATTAAATTCAATTGCCCTTCGCAAATGCTGTAATACCGTTGCCTTGCCTTTATCTGCGTATGGCAATACCTTATTATAAAAATCAATATCGCCCGTCTCCTTTACATACGTAGGTATCGCGTTGAATAACCACATGCAGTCATCTGAGCGGTATTCATCTTCCTTCGGCAATTGTTCCTTGCCCGGCCTGTGCGAAAATGCCATCACAATCGGCAGCGCCCCGCCCGTCGAGCACTGTCCTGTAATCATCAGCTCCAGTCTCTTTACCGCCTCTTTCGGAATAAGCTGCATCACACCCATAAAATCCTGGACCGTGTCCCTGTAGCCCAGGCCATCGCGTTCGCCGCTGTAAATCAGGCTCGCCATCCTCGACCACGCATAAGTAATCAGACAGTTAAACGGGCTCCACATATTCATCATACTGTTGAATTTGCTATCCGGCGTGCAGACATCGAATCCCTTTATCCGCTCATGCCAGTATTTTTTTAATTTTTCAAATTCCTCTTTTAGCTTTGCAATATCGCCGAATTGCTTAACGGTTTTTTTGCCTTCAACAGCCGCCTTGCCTTTGCCCAATAAAACGATTAATTCCTTCGACTCTCCCGGCTCAAGCTCGATATCAATCTGAATCGAACCGCACCCATCATCGCCTTCACACAATGAATTGGTGCATTTGCCCTTCTCTACAATCATAGGATTGTGATAACCCCGATGAGGCGTGATAAATATGTCACGGTCTGTATCAAACCCGGCAATATCACCACCGAGAAACGCCATAAAAGACCGGCTATCATTATCTTTTACGAGCTTCTCGCTTCCATAATCTATGATGCCGTCAACAACATCCATCTTCACAATACCGTGCGAGTACTGCTGATTCAAAAAGTCGTGGAAGCACTGCATCGTATACGGATATTCGACATACGTAAATAAGCTTAAGCTCCGTTTAGCGCTGTCCTTGTTTGTCACCTTCAAGAGCCAGCATTCGAAATCCTTGCCGAGCGGCACAAAATATGTGGTTTCTGTTTCAATTTTTGAATATAGCGAATTAATAATCGTATAAGCTGTGCCATGCCTGCAGGTTGTTTTATACTGGTCCAGAGGTTTACCAACCGGCTGCCATGCGTTTGACCAGTAATCGCCCGACTGCTTATCGCGTATATAGATATATCTTCCCGGCTGGTCAATCGGCACATCATCGAAGCGT
Organism: uncultured Pirellulales bacterium; assembly: GCA_964431645.1. Taxonomy (GTDB): domain Bacteria; phylum Planctomycetota; class Phycisphaerae; order Sedimentisphaerales; family Anaerobacaceae; genus Fen-1362. The sequence continues at coordinate 3,372 of CAYSKP010000238.1, read as the reverse complement.
ATCCTTGTCAATCTTCCCTTTGCGGCCGAGGTATAAAAACTGTATCCCCCCGCGTTATTGGTTATGATTGCACCGTATTCCGTCGAGCCAAGGTAATTTGCCCATGACCTCGGCGTATCCGGCCGCTCAATTACATATTCCTTCGCCTTATCATCAAAATTCCCAAACCTCATTTTTCGCACCTCTCCATAAGGATTTTACAGGTTTTGTCATCCTGAGCAGCAAAGATTTGGCTTAAAACCAAATTAATGAGATTCTTCGGCTTCGCCTCAGAATGACATTTTTTACGATTTGCAAATTATACCGTTTTTAACCCAAAATCAAAGAGGCAAATAGAGGATGAAAACCTTAATCAGGGTTGTTATAATTCTATCGGAGCATAAAAATATGAATGAATCAAAAAAACATTTAATAAAACCTATTGAATTCTTAATCTTAATCTCAATTATTTTGCTTCTGATTGGGATTTTAATTCCAGATTTTAAAAAGGAGTTTGAAATATCTCCGCAATTGATTTGTGGCACAAATATGTCCGGACTTGGAAAAGGCCTTTTAGTCTATTTTGACGAACACGATAAATATCCTTCGGCAAACAAATGGTGTGATGCCCTGTTGCATGATGGCAATACAATGGATAATGATTTCAAATGTCCCGCAAATAAAAAAGTTAAGTGCAGTTACCAATCAATCCGAATTGCGATATAAATTCTGAGCCGAATATGGTTTTAGTATTTGAAAGCAATGGTGGATGGAATTCATACGGTGGTCCTGAGCTTTTAGTAGCCAATCGGCACAAAGATGGGTGTAATGTTTTATTCGCTGATGGCCATGTTTCATTTATCAAAATAGATCCTAATGGTAAGTTAATTGAAGAACTAAACTGGGGCAAAAAAACAAAGGCCGCAAATTGAATTATCTGCGGCCTTTTTATTCCTGAAAATTATAATCTTATACCTGTCCGCGCCTCGCCTCAAGTTTCAGCCGGATTTCCTCGCAAATCTTTTTAGTCAGCGGCACCTGCAAGACAAAGGCTATCACCAAAGCCATCCCAATAAGCGGAACAGCGGCAAGCATCACGCGAATCCAGAAGATAGTATCAGGATTCCCTGCCGCAAGAGCAGCATTATCACCAACCTTGCTGATAATAGCCCCCGCTAAAAAACCTCCCAGCGCATTGCCAAGTTTAAGAATGTATGTTCCGCAGGAGGTAAAAGAACCCTCTCGCCGCTTTCCGGTATTAAGCTCATCGTAATCTATAACATCCGCACAAATCGAGCCATAAAGCATCCAAAGTCCCGAGGCAGTGAGCCCCATAAGACCTGAGGCAACTGTCTGCAACCATTGGATTTTGGGGGTGTAGAGATACCATGAGCCGGCGTAAGCCGCCATCCCGATAAATGCTGTAACAATCAGCGCGTTGCGTTTACCCGCAAAATAAGCAACTCTGTTAAGCATTGGAGCACCTATCAGGCCGCCGAACATAAAAGCTAACCCCATCCAGAAATTCCAGTCATTTCCGATTGCCTGGTCACCGCCGCAGACATAATAGACAGTCGCGTAATAACCAAGTGTCCCCAGCATGCTCGTTCCCAGGTTAAACGATGCACCAACAAGCAGCATAAACAAAAACGGCCGGCATGTAAGCGTTTCATAAAGTGCACTTGCAAATGAGACATGCTGCTGTGTCTTGACAACAATTTTTTCATAATAACGCTCTTTGACACTGAAGAAAATTATTATGGCAAAAATCGCCATTACAATACCTAAAATGCAGGTATATACACGCATACCGGCAAGGACATTTTGTTTGCCCGTACCGGGAATAAGAAACCATGCCAGATTTGTAAACCGAAGCGCGTAAAAGTTGCCCACCTCGAAAATCTTCTGCAGAATGCTTCTGTAAGTCATAATTGATGTGCGTTCCTCGTAATCAGGGCTTAATTCATTTGCCAGGCTGTTAAATGGAACGGTATAGGCGCTGAAGATGGGTATATAAATCATATTGGATAAAAGCATATACCAGAAGACGGCCGATAATCCTAAAAACTTATATTCCGACCAGCTAGGCGAAACCAGAAACATTATCGGAAGCCCCAGCCCGCATAAAACGCCAAAAATCAGAATGAACGGCCGCCTCCTGCCGTATTTCGACCGGAAGTTGTCCGATATCCAGCCCATGAATGGGTCAGAAAACGCATCGTAAAATCGGATCAAAGTTAATGCCAGGCCTACCAGCCACGCGTTAACACCGAGATAGATGCTGAATACTCCAAAAGCAACGGATGGATAAAGCCAAAGCCCCCACATATCCAAGGCGGTTCCAAGACCATAACATATTTTTGTACGAATGGGCAGACGGTCCCTCACTAATTGTCCTGTATTAACTCCGGCTTCTTCCTGTGCCATTTTAGCTCCTTCTATAGATAATTTTTAAACTACTTCGTTGTTTTCCTTGATGTAATCAATCAGCTCATCTACCTGAGCAAATGCAATGGCCGTGTAGGTATCGGCCGCGCCATAATAAATCGCGATTCTGCCGGTATCGGCATCGTAAATATTTGCGCATGGGAAAGCGACATTGGGCACAAATCCGGTCGTCTCATACGGCTTTTCCGGCGTCAATAGATAATTTCCGCACCTGTAAAGCACCTTCCACGGCTTATCGATATCCAGTATTGCGGCGCTATAGCTGTAAACAAAACCGTTACACGTATATGACACCCCATGATAGAACAGAAGCCATCCTTCTGTCGTCTCAATCGGAATCGGCCCAGCGCCGATTTTTGTCCCCTGCCACCATCCCTTGCCTCCCCTTGCCATAACATGCCTATGATTTCCCCAGTACATCAAATCCGGGCTTTCGCTGATAAATATGTCCCCAAATGGTGTATGAGCGCTGTCGCTTGGCCTGCTGAATAAATAATATTTGCCGTTTATTTTTCTCGGGAATAAAACACCATTGCGATTAAACGGCATCAAAGGATTGGACATCCGGATAAAAGTCTTGAAATCCTGCGTCTTTCCCATCCCGATTGACGCCCCATGCATATCGTCGCACCAGATGATGTAAAAAGTGTCATCAATTTTTACAAGCCTCGGGTCATAGCCATAGCTTATCGGGTTTGGCTTTCCCTTTTCATCGACCCACTCAATCGGGTCCGGCCCGATTTTCCACTTCAATGCATCCTTGCTCTTGCCGGAAAATAAAGTTGCCCGGCTGTTTCTCTGGTCTGCCCTGAAAACCCCTACAAACTCGCCTTTATGCGGCAGCACAGCACTATTAAAAATCCTCGCCGCCTTCGGTATCGGGTTCCAGTCAATAATCGGATTTCCGCTGTATCTCCAAACAGCATCGATGCATCCCTTCGGCTT
>CAYSKP010000237.1:0-17027 GCA_964431645.1 uncultured Pirellulales bacterium | reverse complement strand
TCATATGACCAGTTGACGATATCGGCAAAAACTCTGTGATTCCTTCGATTATGGCAAGAATAATAGATTGGATAATACTCATTTTGATGTTTTAATTTTTTTTAATTCACAATAATAGTTTTTTTTAAGACGTTCCTTTTTGCTTTGGCTCTAATTTTTTAAAGTTTTCTATTATAATTCATTTCTAAAACAGGGTATCTTAAATGTCATTACTATTCTCAAAAAAGCCCTTATTAAAATTTACCAGAAAGAGTTTTTCGGTAGGGCGCGTAAAAGCAGTATAAAGCCACCGGTAAAACTCAGTATCAAGTGCGTCAGCATTTACAAAACCATGATCAACATAAACTGCTTTCCACTGGCCTCCCTGTGCTTTGTGGCATGTGATTGCATAGGCAAATTTTACCTGAAGCGCATTAAAATATGGATTCTCTTTTACTTTCTTCCAACGTTCACGCTTGTTCCTGATATCAGAATAATCTTCAGAAACTGATTCGAAAAGTAGCCGGTTTTGTTCGTAGGAAAACGATGCCGATTCAATACTTAATGTTTCCAGAAATATTTTACAGTCGAATTCAACGTCATCATAATCAATAAAACGAAGACAAACGTTCGCGAATCGAAAATTATACAACTCCTCGTAACTATATATTTTAATTACTTCGGCAATATCACCATTCGCAATAAAATCGAGTTTTATATCTTCTCCTGCCCAGAAATAATTGTTCTTCACCACCATTAGCAAGTCGCCCTTTTCTATTTCGTTTTCACGATATAATATGGAGCCCCTAATTCCTTTGTTGTATAAATTGGCTCGTTTATTTGATCTTGTAACTATTGCAGTTTCAAAAATTCCATATTTTTCGCTTGAACAATTTCTATCAGAAGTATAATTAGATAATAGATGGCGTTTGTTTGTCTTAAGGGAGACATGTATGAAAGTTAGAATAGAAGATACCTGCACAGCCTGCGGACTTTGCTGTGATACATGTCCTGAAGTTTTCGAAATGGGCCCGGATTTAGCACAGACAAGATTTGAAGAGGTGCCCCCTGAGTGTCAGGATGCGGTTCAGCAGGCCGCTGACGAATGCCCGATTGAGGCGATTGTAATTGAATAATTTAGCCGGAAAGCTCTTTACTTCTGTCTTTGGCAGCAGTTAGAGCATCTGTAATTATTTGCGAGAAATTTTTAGCCGCAAATACCCTTAAAGCGGCTTCGGTTGTTCCTCCGGGGCTTGTTACTTTTCGCCGTAATTCGCTTGGACTTTCACTGAATTTGTCTCGTTCATTTGCTAACAAGGCCGCCCCTTTTGCGGTCTGCAGGACCAGTATTTTCGCAATTTCCGGAGGCAGACCCATCTCATAAGCAGTCCTTATTAATTCCTCCATAAGCAGGAAAAAATACGCCGGCCCTGAACCGCTTACCGCTGTGACGACATCAATTAAATCCTCATTATCGACTATAACTGTCCTGCCTATAGACGAAAATATCCTCATTGCCCTATCCATCAGAGGCCTTGCCCTGTTATTTGCGTAAAGAGCGCTTGCCCCTTCGCCAATAAGTGCGGGGGTATTGGGCATTACACGGACAATTGCCTTATCGCCGAGACCGGCCGTAATTTCATCGATCTTTACTCCTGCCGCAATGGAGATAACAAGCGTGCTGTATCTTACCGCTGATTCTATTTCGAAGAGGACATTGGCTATATTTTGAGGTTTTACGCTTAGAACCAAGGCATCAACCTGTGCTGCAAGGGCTGCACTATTGGTCACGACCTGGACATGATACTGCCTTGTCATAAATTCAAGGCGGTCTGAACGTATGTCGTTTATCAGGATATTTCTCGGCTTGCAAATATTGGCTTTAATGATACCCTTTATCAGGGCTTCAGCCATATTGCCAGCGCCAATAAAACCAATTGTGTCCATAATTCCCCCTTGCATAACAAAGGCTAGAATTATAATCTCATATTCTCAAAACGCACAATATAACTGATTTGCGGAGAAATACAATGCAAAAGCAGGCGACTTTCGATAAAGCATATAAAACCCAATTTCCTAAGCAAACGGTTATCGTAGTGGCCAAAGATAAAGACGGCAAGCCCAATCCAATTACGATTGGCTGGGTCATGTTCGCTTCATCGCAGCCGCCGATGCTGGCCATAGGTGTCTATAAGGGCCAATATAGTGTCAAATGCATCCGCCATTCAAAATGTTTTACTCTTGTTTACCCATCGTCCGAGATGACAAAGGCGACGCTGTTTTATGGCGAGCACTCCGGCCGGGACATCGATAAGTTTAAAGAATTTCCCACAAAGACATCCCCCGCTAAAAAAATTGATTCCCTTTTATTGACAGACGCGGTTGCCAATTTCGAATGCCGGTTATTTAAGCAAATCCCCACCGGCGACCATATAATCTTCATTGGCAAGGTAGTCTGCGCCCATATGAATACGGCTAAAAAGAAACGGCTCTACTCAGTCGGTCCCGGACACCGACTCGGCGCAATTTGAATTACTCTAAAATTAATGGGAAGATTATATAGCCTTTATCTAAAAGATATTTGCCGATAATGCCTTCTATTGCATATGCAGCGTTAATCAAGTTTGGATCAGAATAATAATCATTTGTAAATTTGGAATGAAATTTCAGAGACATTGTCGATGAGCCCGCGTGCAGTACATTATCCTTCGTTCTATACCAATTGTGTGTCCCTGTTAATAGTGAAGGAATATTGGCATATTTATCAACGGCCTGAATGAAAAGATGCTTTTCATCGCCTTTGAGGAAAATATGCTCATTCGAATCGATGAAGTTCATAATCCAAATTTCTTTTAAACCGATATCTGCATAATCAATTGAATACTGCTTTGGTTTCTCTGGCTTGGCATGTTTTTGCATTGTTCCGTTGACATCCGGGGCTTTCCATGTATTAACAAACCACATATCCATACCAGAATCATATCTCTCTTCCATAGCGATATAGCCGCTTCTCTTTGTGTTTGTCTTTTGCCACACATCATTTTCGCAGGTATAATCCATAGCCTTTTCAGTATAACTATAAATAAGCAGACTCTGCTTTGCTTGTGATGCATATGAAACTGCTGCCGCAAATAAAATAATTATTAGTGACAAGGATAATTGTTTCATTTTTTGCCTCTCCTTTCATAAACGAAAAATCAATCTTTATGGGGGTATGTATTTAATTATCAGATTTTTCCTGCGGGTACAATTGTATCATACCCCGTCCCCTCAAGGCAAGCCAAATTGAATAGATTAATAAACAAATACCTTAATTCGGATGTCAATTTACATTAAAATCGCGAATTAATTTGCTTTTTGCTTTTAGATTTTTGATTTATTATATAGTTATGCTCGAAAAGGGACTCGTTCAAATTTACACGGGAGATGGTAAGGGTAAAACTACCGCGGCCCTAGGGCTTGCACTGCGCGCCGCTGGGCATGGCAATAAAATACTCATTTGCCAATTTCTCAAACCCCCCTCCCTAAATACAGGCGAACGAACTTCCCTTTCAATAGTTCCTTCTATAAAGATTGAGTTGCTCGATATAGATTGGGATATGGCAAAATCGCCCAAAGACCCCAATGCAATCTCATTATCAAAAATTGCAATTAAAAAAGCCATGGAGAAACTTAAAAAAGCCGTTTCAAAACGAGAATTCGATATTTTCATTCTCGATGAAATTAATTATTGCATTTCGACTGGGTTGGCTGAAATTGCGGATTTGAAAAAGCTTATCGATGGAAGAGACCCGCATGTTGAAATAATATTGACGGGCCGTGGCGCAACGCCTGAGCTGATTGAATTAGCCGATCTAGTCACCGACATGAAAAATATTAAGCACCCCTTCGATAAAGGCATCCCTGCCAGAGAAGGCATAGAATTTTAATTCATATTTGCCGCAGATTTCACAGATTACCACTGTTATTCTAATTGTGGCACGGGCTTCCAGCCCGTGTTTTAGTGCAGCGGGCATCTTACCCGCAGAATCCCCATCCAAGAACCGTTCGTCATTTCGACCGAGCCGAAGGTGAGTCGAGACACGGAGCAATGCGACGAGCCCCGCTTCGGGAAATCTCAATCCGCAAAACCAGAATCGCAATCCGCAATAATCGCTTTAAATCCCCCTTGCAAATATCCCCTTTAATTGTATAAACTATTTATATGGCGAAAAAAGCTGATAAACCCTCCGCGCTCGTCGATACCCGTGTCATCTATTCCGGCCACAATCTCGCCTTCGATTATTCATCCGATTTTATGCATGAAATCGATTCCTTCTTCAAAAAAACCGGCAAATCCATAATCGCCCTCACCGTCAAAGACATCCTCGACGAGCAAATTGCCTACAAACTGGCGTAAAATCGTTGTTCGCCGCTGAGCCAGTTCGCCCCCAGAATCGCAACATCATCAAAGTAAAAACACGTGAGGAATGGGAAACCCAAATCTCACTGCCGAATTTTTAACAATGCGTTAGAAAAACTAAGCTTTATGTTTTCTTAGGAACAACCCGCCCAGAGTGAGAAGCATAAGTGTGGCTGGTTCGGGGACAGGCTCCCACAGGATAGCATGTGAGTTACCCAAATTGTCTCTTGCGTACCCGAAGATGTTTCCATTTGGTCCAATACCAGAGGAACCAGAAGAGATGAAATTACTCGGCAAGCAATCATGCAAATCGACATAACTATCGGTGCTGCCGTTCCAGAGCAGAGCATGTTCATTGCTACCTGTGGCCAAACCAGAGCCATATCCAACTTGATATGCGCCGCTGATACCTAATGCATAAGTGTAGTCGAATCCGCTGGATTCAAATCTACATAACTATCTGCCGAGCCATTCCAGAGCAGGGCGTGTTCGTTGCCACCTGTAGCCAAACCACGTCCATAGCCAACCTGCTGTATGCCGTTAGTGCCAGACGCTCCAGACAAATCGAATCCACTGGGGTTCAAATCAATGCAGCTAGATGCCGAGCCATTCCAAAGAAGAGCGTGGTAATTGTCATATGGAAATGAATCAGAACCAAATCCAACCTGCTGTGTACCACAAATGCTGTAGGCATAAGCCCAATTGAACCTGCTGGGACTCAAATCTACATAACTATCTGCTGAGCCGTTCCAGAGCAGGGCGTGGACGTTGCCTCCTGTAGCAGTACCATGGCCACCGCCAACATGCTGAGTGCCACTGGTGCCGAAAGCAATTGAAAAAATGAATCCGCTGGGATTTAAATCTACGTAACTATCTGCTGAGCCGTTCCAGAGCAGGGCGTGTTCGTTGCCACCTGTAGCAGAACCATATCCAAGGCCGACTTGCTGTGTTCCGCTGATGCCATAGGCATGAGATGTATCGAATCCGCTGGGATTCAAATCTACATAACTGTCTGCTGAGCCGTTCCAGAGCAGGGCGTGGACGTTACCTCCTGTAGCCGAACCTTGGCCATAGCCGACTTGCTGTGTATTGCTAGCTCCGCGGGCTTCAGAGCTATTAAGCCCTGTTGCGTTTAAGACAATTGCTTTGTAACTGACACCCAAAGCTTGGTCTGCCATAGCGGCTGTAAAAATCATGAATATAAATAATTTCATGTTTATTTGTTGACGAGCTGTTTTCATTTTCTCTCCTCTTCAAAAAATTAAAAATAGTTTTAGCGCACTTTATGCGCATGGATGTTTATGTAAGCGGACTGCTCCTAATAGAATTGTTTTTTACTCTCATACCCTTCTCTTTTCTTCTTTAGTCGATTTGGCCCCCCAGCCATTCGACTGGGTGAATACTAAGGAGGTAAGGGACAGTTTGTCAACATAAAAATAGAAATAAGTGGTCGGCCTCCCCTCGAATGTCATTATCAGGGGACGTGCCGTAGGGGTGCCTTTTTCAGGGCGATTCAAAAATAAAACAGTGTAAAAGCCGTGTTAATCAGTGTCTAAAAAAATTCTTGGTGCTCTTGGTGTCCTTCGTGGTAAAAAGATCAATTCAAAACTAAAAACTAAAAATTTAAAATTCTATTTTTGCATCAGCGTTCTCTGCGGTAAATAAATCCCACCTTTGTAGTGGGATTCGCAAAAAGCGCGCAAGCCTTTTCCGCCTAATTCCGAAAAAAATAAATTTTTTTTATTCATCAGCCCATTTCCTATTATCCTTTGTCCCTCAAGAACTTAGCTCTCTTCGAGCAGCTTTTCTCGAGTATCAAGTATCCAGAATCCAGCATCGAATTTCGTCAAAAGCGCGCAAGTTCGCGCCAATTATAGGGGGAGATGTTTTTTCCCGCTCTTTGACATATAGATTTTGAATTTATATTTTTTTTTGTAATTAGAAATTGTTTAGGATTTAGAAATTAGGATTTAGGATTTTAAAAGTATCCGCTATCCGCCATCCGCTATACGCTAATAGCTATATCTGAACCACACACACTTTTTCTTGGCCAAGTTGGCCATGTTGGCCAAGTTTGTTTTTCAGCTCAAAAATAAAGATTTTGTTCAGTGTAAATCTTGTGCAATCTGTGGCTCAAAAAGGATGATTAAGTATGATTAAGTACGATTTTCAAGCTCAAAACGAAGATTCTAAACCCATTATAATGATTAAGTATGTTTAAGTTCGTTATTAACTCAAAAATAAGGATTAAGGGACAAGAAGAATTAAATCTGCGTCTAAAAAAATCGGTGTAATCAGTGAAATCAGTGGCTAAAAATATGTAAGCTATTGATTTTAAAATACTTAGTGACTTGGTGTCTTTCCTGCCCTGAGCCTTGCCTGCGGTGAGCTTGTCGAACTGTCGAAGGGGTGGTTGAGTCAAAAAATTTCCAAAAATTTCAAAATATTTCCAAATTTTTCAAAATATTTCCAAATATTTCCAAAACTTTCAAACGTTTCTCCAAACTTTTCAAACGTTTTAGATCGTTTCTGATGTATTTTCAAACGTTTGTGGGTGCTTTTTTGATTTTTTGAAATAATCTGCTATAATTGGGTCAAAAGAAAGGTGATTGAATTGCAGAAATCCAAAACTATATGAAGAACAGCGAAACTCTATTGATTGGCAATCCTTCGGATGTGATATCAAAATCAACTTCTGATGATATATCAACATTGAAGGTTTGTAAAAATTTTGAGGAAGGTATTGAAACGGCTAATCAAGGCCATTTCACAACAATAGCCGTTGAGATGAAGGAAATAACTCCCAGTACACGGGATAAACTGGCCTTATTAAGAAAAAACACGAAAGCAAAAATCCTGCTTCTTGCGAGGATGTACGAAGAGCCGGATGCGATGAAAATGGTAGGAAGCAACGGAAGTTCACTGGCTGATGATTACCTGATTTGCCCGATTAAAACAGAGCGACTTTGCAATGTTGTTTCTCAGAGCCGAAGATTTGAAAATCAAAATATTGGAGAAAACACAGCTCTTATTGAAAGACTAAACAGGCTTGAGAAGCTTGCGACTGAGGATGATTTGACAAATCTGAAAAACAGGCGATATCTGTGGGAATTCGCCAAACAAATAATTGCACGAGCAAAAAAAGAAAATGGGCGTGTTACCGTGCTTGTATTCGATATAGATGATTTCAAGCATTACAATGATGATTACGGCCATGCGGCCGGTGACGAGGTGCTCAAGCAGGCATCGATGCTGATAAAAAGATGCTGCCGAAAACATGATGTAGTAGCAAGACTTGGCGGCGACGAATTTGCTGCGGTATTCTGGGATGACCCTCAAGGCCCTCAGCCGGCCGAAGGCAATGAAAGACGTTCGTATACAATGGACCACCCGAAGGAAGCGATTTTCATAGCAAAAAGGTTCCGCAGAGAACTTGAAAAAACAAATTTTCAATTTTTGGGACCGGATGGAAGAGGTGTTTTAACTATAAGCGGAGGTCTGGCAAGCTTCAACAGGGACGGCTCTACGGCCGAACAGCTTTTCGAAAGAGCCGACCAGGCGCTTTTGGAAGCGAAACGAAGCGGCAAGAATCGTATTTACCTTGTAGGCCAGCCCCAAAACGATATTGAAAAAATAGAATAAGCACTATTTTGCCAAAATTTCAGTTTCTGTCTTGCTGATAAGTTTGTACCTGATACCCCGCCATTTAATCGTATTACCGCAGGCAGAAGATAAAATTAAGAAAATTATAAGTGGATTCCACAGCCAGAAGAATATTATGTCTGCTGCTGCAGCGATTTTCAATTTTGGCCAATACTCCTTGAGAAGCTTGGCGGCCATTTTTTGCCTTAGAATTGCCCTGGTAAGCTGAACTGTAAAGAACAAAATCGGCACAGAAATAAAAAGCAAGTTATGAGGGCTGTCTGTCAGAAAGGCAAATATTGCTAAAATTATACCTCCCCAGAGGCCAAATACAGCATAGATGCTGCTAAATAAACCAAATAGCCATATCATTGGCGCATAAACTTTCGTGATAACAAATTGCCTGCGGCCAAATTCGAAAAATTTAGACCAGTTGGCTGATTCCGGTGTGGCCACAAGACAGCCGGGGACATATTCAACCTTTTTCTTTGCACCTTTAACCGCATAGCTAAGGGAATAATCATCACTGACGGCATTTTGCCAAAGTTTTTCAATTTCTAATTCCTTAAAAGTATTGACTTGAATTGCCATTGAGCCGCCCCAGGCATGATTGAAAGGGGTATTTCCCATAAGTTGTGCGATTTTCGCGTTAATGACGGATAAGGCTAGTGTCGCAAGGTTATTGGTTTTAGGAATAATCCACCTGTAACCGGTAGTCGCGCCTCTGGTTTCGGGATGCCTTAGAGGATAAACCAGATGATACAGCCATGTCGGCTTGACACAAATATCTGAATCTGCAAAGGCCAGAACATTAATATCGTTGGGAATATGCCTGCAGGCATAAAGAAGGTTGTGAATCTTCTGGCTGCACTCTTGACCACGGCCGGAAATAAGGACATTAACATCAGCAGCATTTGCGCGGCAAATTAATTTATCCTTTAAATTAATTAATGATTTATACGCGGGATCAGTTTTGTCTTCTACTACAAACCAGAGAATATAATTTTGATAGTCCTGCAGATAAAAAGATGTGATATTCTGTTCAAAATTTTCGTCGAGATTCTTACAGGGTATAATCAAAGCAACTTTCGGAGAATACCGCTTGTGCTTTTTGTCATATTTGGCCAGGGCAAAGGAATAATTTTTCAAAGGCATCAGCGAAAACACAAGCTGTGACAATATAAGCAACCATGCAATATAAAAATACAATTCCATAAATTAATTATCATTTATCAATGATTAATTATCAATATCTTACTTAATCTGTATCAATCATTAAAAATGAATGTTTCATGATTTGTCTCTTGACTAAAATTATCAATTGTAAATAATAATAAAAAAGGGTCGGTGCCCGAGCGGCTAAAGGGAGCGGACTGTAAATCCGCTGGCGCAAGTCTACGGAGGTTCGAATCCTCCCCGGCCCAGTGAAGTGTCACAGTGCGTCACAAGATATCATTTTTTCTCTGATTTCGAAACTTCATCTTCTGCATATGACGCATCTAAAACACTATTGTCCTATTTTGATGCTGGCTGCAGAAACAGAAAATGTTTTTGCAACTTGCCTATCTCGATTATCTACTCAAGCAAAACATCGAGTCTTTTGAAGGAACAACTCCGAATTTTTTCAGCAATACCATCGGCAATGAAAGGCGCTTTAATTTCTTTTGTTTCATCCAGAATGAAACGAACGGGTCTGACTGCGCCACTGCCATATGTGTTTTTACGTTTTTGATTATGATAAACCAGAAGCGTCTTACCCAGCAGCGTGCAGGCAAAACTGTTGGCAGGAATCTGAACGCAAGTTCCTCTCCAATTAAGCGATTTTGCTTCGGCAGTGAACCAGTCGGCGGGCAAAACAGGAGTTAAATTAAAACATAATCGCCCGTCTTTTATCATAAAGGGATTTGGCCCAATAGTCAGGAGCAGCCAGATATGTATGAATTCGGCCGTGCTGCCGCTCATTCTGGCTACAAAACCACGTCCGCGTGCATTGTGGTCGGGGCATACGGTTGGAGCGATAAATGAGCTGTTTTCGAGAATACTTCGGCCATAAATCAGGGGATTCATAAACGGCACCAGCATTGTGCGTGCGTCTGTGAAAAATTCCTCATATAGCCCGCTGCGCAATAATTCCAGCAGGTATTTGTAAGACATATGCAGCCATATCGATTCATTTTCATACCAGCCTCTGGTAAACGTTCGTGCCCTACCGATTTCATGGGGCCAGTCCTTGAGAGATTCATTAAGTTTATACATCTGTAAATCTCTGTCGAACAGCGGGCTTTCTTTGACGGAATGATAAATCTTCCTTACCTGTTCTGTTTTGGGGACAATACGCAGTAAATGAACCTGGCCTTCGAGGTATAGCGGCAGAGGTTTTTGCTCGAACTTTACTATAGGCCCCAGCGGCACGCCGCGTTCAAGCTCGAGTAAATCATGCTTTTTGGAAGTCTGGGCTCTAATTGGAATGTTTGTGTAATAGGTATGAATCAATCCGGTATTATGGTCAACCGATTTTTCAATGGCCGCGTCGGCCCGCGCAATTGCTCCTACGAGGAGCTGCTCCAATATATCGCCGTCTAAAAATCTTGTGCGGCCGCTTATTTTATTTTTTATCTGCGCCCTGAATTTTTCCCGTATATCGATAGACCTTTCCCAGGAATAATCCTGCTCAAGCAGGTCGGCAAGGACATTTTCGATTAAATCGGCTGCTTGTTCGGGAAATTCCGTTCTTGGGATTTCCGACATACTGTCAAGCAACCAGGAAGCAAGACGTCCGAGTTCTGCGGCCTCACATGTGCTTGAGCCAAATAGTGCGGGCAGTCCGTTAAGAGAGTCATTCCATCCGGGCCTTCCTGCCTCCATCTCTATGGCAGCGGCCTTGAAATCGAAGGACACCGCCTTTATTGCGACAAGGGCACATAATTTTGCGAAAGCGGTTACAGGCGGCATCTGCTGTTGAGGAATCGAATCGTTAGTTACAGCATTTAACTGCAGAGGGCCTGTGGTCTTTAATACGTATTTATCGGCTCGCGGGGCGACGCAGGCACCTTCATTGAACCATGTAACGTCGGCTTTTTCAGTAAGCATCTGCTCGAGCTTTTCCGGAAAAATGGAGGCGAACGATTCCAGCAGGTCGATAATGTATGTCCAGTGGTCTATCCAGTAACCACCCTCGTAACCGCCGGCGACAAGTTCGACATTACATTTTTCAAGAATAGAGTTTAACCACTTCTGGCGGTCTTTTACCTTTATGTTATAAAGATTTAACCATTGGAGAATCTGGCCCGGATGAAAACTTTTGCGAAATATATTTCGAAACTCAGTAGAGGCCTTTTTGTCTGCATCGGGGCAAAAGTTCATAGGGTCGATGTCGGTGGGCAAAGACCATTTGTATCCCTCTACATTGAGAGGATTGTAACCGTCGGGCTGCAAGAGGGACAAAAACATTTTTATGTCACTATCGCCTATTTCCGGATGAAAGCAGACGTCATTGCGGCGATTCTGGCATATATCCCTATAATTGCCAGGACCAATGGATAGCGGCGTGGGAAACAATTCAAACTGGTTGTAATCCCTCTCAAGGTCGCCGTGGCGTCTTGAGTATAAGTGCAGCAATTTAGGTCCCGTTTTGGACGGTAAAAGTTTCGGAATACCGCCCCTGAGAATGTTATCGAGAAAATTTTGTTTCAAATAACCATCCATCTGGGCAAAAGCAGATACAGCCGCGGCCGGTTGGGTTATTTCATCAAGCAAATTAACAAGTTGGCCTCGCATCCGGTCAATATCATCTTCTTTTTTAAAATTGGTCAGAAATCTTGTCAGCATTGACTGGCTCGGAGACAGGCCGATAATAGAAATTAGTTTTATTGATTCGCCCACTTTGAGGGTGCCTTCGAATGGGACAAGGGCGCAAGGCAGGCGGTTTTCCCATACCTGATTTTTACGGTGAATCGGTTCGGCTTTGATGAAATTGCGAGGAGTTATGAGGTCGCAGCCGCTGCCGAAGATTACATCAGGGTCAACATACGGTTCAATCGGTGATAACGTTTTTTCTTTATGGGAGCCGCTGCGCGGCCTTTGATAAGCGGCATAAAAATGCCCGTGGTGAACCCTTGTTACTTCATCCTGGTCGTGAACCTGCACTTTGCTCGAATAATAAGGAACTTTGCCGCTGAGCATCTCAACGGAAGCGTAGGCCTCGCTTATACGTCTTAATGATTTTATTATATAGTCATTAAGTGTGGCCGGTAAAATAAGCGCCAATCCGTCAAGGGCTTCAAGGTTTACCGATTTATTCGATGTATTTGTTATTTCAATGAGCCTGATTAAAGAACCAAGCGACTGATTAACGGGGGTGAAATATTCCACGTCAAATCGCAAACCCAGTGTTTCATTGTTTTCTGTAAGCAATAATCTTTCCGGCCTAATCCGCATTGAGCGGCGAAATTTAAATTCGGCTGCCTGAGGATTATTCTGGAACGGTTCGTAATACCGGCCGTTTATCTTGCAGAAGGTTCTGAATCCCTGAACGCCCACAAGCTGATAAGCCCATGTAGCCGGAAGGAATTCGGCAATGGATTGATTTTTGCTGCCCAGACCGAAAGAGACCACCGCCTGGGCACGATTTACATACATACACCATAAAGGCACACCGTCGGGACCGGCAATACCCGGCAGAAAACTCGAAAAAGGAGGTATATTATCGAAATTATCTATTCTGTAGCTGCCGTCGGCTTCCAATTCATGAGTTACCGAGTCGGCTGTAAAAGACCACAAGGCCGGTTTGTCGCTATTTTTCTTTTTTTGCATTTACGAACCTTTTTCTCATTATCACAGTTGATAAAAAAAGATTTAAATAAGAATCCTGTCACATTTGCAAAGACGCAGTCGAGCCGCGGATAACCAGCTGCTCAGGCAGCTTTATGGCTGCTGGTTCGACATTGCCGTAATCTTTAATATTTTTGAGAAGCAGCTGTGCCGCGATTTTTCCCATGTCGCTCGATCTCAAGTCAATAAAACTAAGCTGCGGACTCATAGCAGCCGCGGCCTGCTGGTCGCAGAAACAAAGAAGACTTAACCGGCCCGGGACTGTAATTGCGAGTTTATGTGCTGCCTGCATCAGATTAAGACCCTCCATATGA
The DNA here is from genome assembly GCA_964431645.1 of uncultured Pirellulales bacterium. Classification (GTDB taxonomy): domain Bacteria; phylum Planctomycetota; class Phycisphaerae; order Sedimentisphaerales; family Anaerobacaceae; genus Fen-1362. The sequence goes on along the minus strand of CAYSKP010000237.1, from coordinate 3,860 downwards.
CCATAAGCAAGCATCGCTGTTGCGCCTTTTTCTATAACAGCTTCGATAAGAAATTTTTCCGCCGATTCAAGACATTTGTCGTGTCCCGGCACAACAGGCAGCCCCAGGTTTTTCATTTCTTTTAAATAGGTCTGATGCCTGTCTGTTAAACTGCTGTGGCCGACAAGGAAATCGGGCCTTGAATTTGCGTATGCGATTTTGCGATGTCCAAGACCATACAAATACTGAATGGCAATTTTTGTGCCGCCTTCGTCATCAGGAACTACCGAAGAGCCGGATTTGCCTGCCGGGCCGTTTACAACTACATAGGGTATTTGGCTTTCCTCGAGCTCCTTTAATGTAACAGGATTTGCCCTTGCCAGTATAATCGCTCCATTAATCTTCCATGGAGGCAATTCACTTGTTTTTTTATCATGATGGGACATATCCACGGTTACGTCGAATACATCTTTTGAGCTGTCCATTATCATCGTGGCACTGTTGACAACAGTTTGGTAGATATTGCCCAGGTCACTGAGTGCATAATGACCGCCGATGATGTGTATCATGCGTGTTGTCTGCAGTGTCAGACTCTTGGCGATAAGATTCGGACGATAGCTGAGCTTCTCTGCCGCAGCCAAGACGCGATTTCGCACTTCTTCGGTCACAGAAAAGCCATTACCCAACCGGTTATTCAGGACCCTGCTGACGGTTGATTTGTTTACACCTGCTTCAGTCGCGACATCATTTAAAGTGGGCACTGACTTATTTTTCATATAATTCTTTCAGTTTATTTGACAAGAGCAAAAGAATGCAAATCAATTTGCCCTTTACCCTGACCGCCGTGTAGGTATATGCCGATTCCTTTTATCGCATTGAGGTCAATTTTTTTTGCGCCTGTTTGATTGCCCCATGTCTTTCGGATAAGAAGCTCATTAAAATTCAATTTCACGGTTTCTCTCTTACCCGTTCCTGAAATCGGCTTAAAGGCAAATGATTCGCCGTCATCGCCGGCCTCAGTATTATATTTAGCGCTTGAGGTTTCCGCCACTCCCGCTTCATCAATTATTATTTCATACGATATATTTTTGGGGAGATTGAAATCTATTTCAATTCCTTTGTAACCGGTCAGGTCGGCGGCAAACGATGGCCCTTTATTCAATGAATATGTTTTAGGGCCGAAATACATTATACCGCAGCCCCAATTATTTCCTGTATTGTATTCGATTGTTATAAAATTTGCTTCTTGCTTTATAGAAGCGCTTGCATCAGGAGCATAAAATAAAGCCGGTTCCTGCACGTGCTCACATTTCATGAGATCAAGCATTGGCGGCTTTTCAGGACGATTGACCGAATCAAATACAACTTTTGCCTGCTGCGGCAAAGATTTGAATTCTTTGACAGGGGATTCTGAGTGTATTTTGTTGAGGATAGCGTTGGATTGAGCCATCGAATTCAACAGTTCACTGTAAGGCCGGTGCTTTATATCAACGATGCCATAGTTGGAATTTTCACCGTCAAAACGGCCCTGCGGGGACTGATCGGCAAATTCGAACCAGTGAGCGCCGATGACCATCGGATAAGAGAACATAGTTTCAACATAGGTTTTATAATTGGCGGCGCGTTGTGCCTGTGTCTGGACTACCGCGCCTCCGCCGCCTGTATTTGGATTGCCGCTGTTATTTTCTTTCGCCCGCCATGAATATTCTGTCACCATCAGGGGTTTTTTTCCGCTGAGGATATAATAGTTCGCAAGCATTCGTTCATTTACGTTCGGTGAGGTCTGGTAATTATTAAATGACAGGACATCGCAATATTTTCCGCATGCTTCTATCACCCCGGTTGGTGCGTGTCCCGCGAAGCGCACTCCGAGAATTAATTTACCGGGGGCAAGCTGGCGCACGACTTTGCAGGCAGCGGCAAAGAATTTCTCCGCGGCAAGACTTGTAAAATCAGCCCTGTCTTTTTGAGTTTTATCATTCTGGCATCTGCGCAATACTACTGTATTTACATCATCCCATTTGCTGATATTCGCTCCCCAGGCCTCATTGAAACTAGCTAGCGAATTATAGCGTGATTTCAAAAACTGTATTGCCGCCTGCCGGGCGGAGTGAGAACCGGGCAGCTCAACGGCTGTCTCTAACAAAGTATAATTAGGTATATCGTCCCATGGGCTTTTACCATACCAGGGCATCTCATTATCAAGATAGAAGCCGATAACATTGTCTAAATTCTTGTATTTGGAAAGTATTTCTTTTGCATTTTCGATAATCCTTTTCTCAAAATCAGGCTTGAAACCTTCCAGACAGCGATCGGCTGCGTAACTGGCGATATACAGACATATTGTTCCATAAATTTGATTACCATAAAGACACGGGTCTGACCAGGCGCCTAATGTATTGAAGCCATTTTTATTTAATATGCTATAAATATCCTGTTTCCAATTATTGTAATCTCCCCCAAAGATGGTCTTTACCGGATCGTAATAGTCGGTATTGGGACGGGGATTCCACGGCGAGGGGATAATATTATTGATTCCTATTGACAGGAAACTATGTCCCTGAGGATCGATAAACCAGAATTGTCCATTAGCATCCTGTTTAACCTTGAAACCCTGATTTTCACTGCTTATTGCCTGATTACAAAAAATCGAAATCAGGATAGCAGCCGATATAATAAACTGTTTTTTCATATCGCAGCCCCAAATAAGACAAACTGTCCATTTCTATTGTGATATAGAAACCGGTTGCTATTATACAAAAATAAGGTCTATGCGTCAAGAGCATATTGACTTTGGCCCAAAATACACTATATTTTAATAATATGTTTAAATTCAGTTTTTTATAATCGCTTTGCATAATAATTTGAAAGTGAGGGTTCAAGTGAACAAATCACATTACACAACAGCCCCCGAAGACCGAATTCCTATTTTATATAAAGCTGCTTATGCTGTCGGTCAGCTTGTTAATAATACACAGGCTGCTGCATTACCTGCTATGATGGTGATACTCAATCTGGGCCTGGGAATGAATCCGTTTTTAGTTGGTCTTATAGCCTCTATTCCCCGCCTGGTCGATGCCATGATTGACCCTATGATGGGCTATATTTCAGATAATACCCGTTCTCGTTTTGGCCGCCGCAGACCTTATATCTTCTTTGGTGCTATTGCCGCGGGAATTGTATTTGCCCTGATGTGGCAGCTTCCTGCAGGACACAGTCAAATGTTTTATTTCTGGGTCTTTATGGCAGCGTCTATCGTTTTCTTTTGCGCTTATACTGTCTATGCTGCGCCTTTCATAGGTCTGGGATTTGAAATGAGCCCGGATTATCATGAACGCACACGGCTTCAGGCAGTTTCGAACTGGTTAGGTCAAATCGCATGGATTACTGTTCCCTGGTTTTACGCAATAATGGCCAATCCGCTTCTTTTCGACGACAAGGTTGAGGGGGCACGCAGTTTGGCAATTGCAGTCGGAATATTTATTGTCTTAGGCGGAATAATGCCGGCACTTTTGACCCGTGAGTATTTTGGCTCACTTGCAAAAGAGAAAATCACAAAGAGTTTCTGGCAACATTTGAGAGAATTTTTCAAGGCTTTTGCGATTACCTTTAAATGCCGTCCGTTTGTCAAACTTTGTGCGGCGACGTTTTTGATTTTCAATGGATTTCAGCTCGGCTCATCATTTTCAATATACGTTATGATTTACTATGTATTCGGCGGAAATGACGCAAAGGCAGGCGCTTTACTCGGCTGGTTCGGCACTATTACTTCGTTATTTACTCTTGGCATCATACCCCTGGCCACATGGATTTCTACGAAGATTGGAAAAAAGAACGCATTGATTATTACGATATCCGCCTCATTGATAGGATATGCGTTG
>CAYSKP010000236.1:0-1576 GCA_964431645.1 uncultured Pirellulales bacterium | reverse complement strand
GTTTGAAAACCATGCCATGGCCAAAGGCGGGCAAGCCCCCATTTTATGGGGTGTCAATTTTTTCAACAAATCGTTGCTTTTTCATTTTTATCTAAGTTCTCATGGCCTTTTCGGGCCAAAACTTCAACTTCTTTGTAAGGCACGGAATTTGCATATAGTATTACTGAAAAATCCCTGCGGCTGAGTATTGAAAAGGTTTTTTCAAATAACGAATGGCAAAAAGATGAGAATTATTAGATTAATATTGGCAATTTTGTTATTAAACGCTGCATTTTCTACGGCATCGCTATCAGCTCAAGAACCGAATGCCGCATTATCTCAAAAAGCGCAAAATGACCAATTTGGGCCGAAATCTTCATACGACCAGCCAAGCTTTTCAGGGGGACGCGAATTTTTTTATAAAATGCTTGTTTCAATTCTTATAGTTGCTCTTTTGGGAACAGGTGTGGTTTATGTTTCTCGAAAATTATTGCCTAAAGCAGCTAATTTGCCGGGAAAACAGATAAGGATTATCGAAACACATCATCTGGGCCCTCGAAAATCGATACATCTGATTTCATCGGGTTCAAGGCGTCTGCTGATAGGCAGCACAAGCGAGACAATTACTATGCTGGCTGATGTAACAGATTCATACAATAGCTTTGCCGCTGAATTAGAAAAAAGGAGTTAAAGTTTAAATGACCGCAAGTCATATTAAAATAGTCGCTTTGATTCTTATTTTATCAGGATTGGTCCAGGGTGCACAGCCGCAAACAAACGCTTTGCCGCAAATACCGCAGATGCCGCAAATGCCTGCAATGTCAAACGGCATTAATCCGGTAAATAATAAATTGCCCGGTACTGTTCCAAGCTTTGGCGATTTGATGACAATCGTAGATAAAGCAACCGCAGACCAAAGCAAGGGCAGGGATTGGTCAACTCCCTTAAAACTTGTAATCATCTTTACGGGTTTAGCGCTTTTACCCAGCTTACTTGTGATGATGACATCGTTCACCCGCATTGTAATTGTTTTGTCTTTCGTTCGCAGGGCATTAACAACTCAGACAATACCGCCAAATATAGCAATAATGGGATTGGCACTATTTTTAACGCTGTATACGATGATGCCAACCCTTCAAAAAATCAATGCTGACGCCGTCCAGCCATATATCGCAGACCAGATAAATTTTCAGACAGCGGCACAAAATTCTGGTGCTGATATAAAGGAATTTATGCTGCGCCAATGCAGGCCATCAGACCTGACTTTATTTGTGCAAATGGCAAAGATAGAGCGGCCGAATAATCCCATGGATATAGGGCTGCATGTTGTGATACCTGCCTTTGTAATAAGTGAATTTCGCACAGCTTTTGAGATGGGATGTTTGCTTTTTATTCCATTTTTGCTGATTGATATAGTCATAGCAAGTGTTCTATTAAGCGCCGGCATGATGATGCTTCCCCCAATGATGGTTTCAATGCCTTTGAAACTTATCTTATTTATCCTTGTTGACGGCTGGGGACTGCTGGCAAAAAGTTTGAGCTTAAGTTTCGGATAATCTTTTGGAAGTGTAAATATGGACCCAAGTTTTACAATTTT
>CAYSKP010000235.1:0-5362 GCA_964431645.1 uncultured Pirellulales bacterium | reverse complement strand
ATATAATCATACGGCGTTAACGCGTATTTAAAAATTTCATCGTTATAGATTGGAGGTAAAAATCATGTCGAGGAAAGATGATAAAATCGGCCGGAGGAATTTTCTAAAGACAGCAGGATTGACGGGAGTGGGCAGCGTTTTTGCTGCGGCAAAAACTAATGCTGCTAATGAACCAAACTCGCCGGCGGCGCAGGTGAATGTTCAAAAAGTGCCAACGCGCAAGCTGGGAAAAACGGGGGCACAGGTGCCTGTATTATCACTTGGTCTGGGCAGGCCTGCCGAGTCAGCGGTTTTGATGCAGTCGCTGGACTGGGGGGTGAATTACTGGGACACTTCATTGATTGCGGCAAACGGTCAAAGCGAGCAGACAATAGGGGAATTTATCGCGAAAAATCCTGAACGCAGAAAGGACATATTCCTGGTTACAAAGGAAAATAAATCCAAGACAACTGAAGATTTGGAAAATTGCCTTCAAACATCACTAAAGAGACTGAATACTAATTACATAGACCTGTATTTTGGTCTTTATATTGTTAACAACATGGTTCGTTTTACGGATGATGTGAAAAAATGGTCACTCGAAGCGAAGAAAAAGGGACAAATTAAAAATTTCGGCTTCACTACACACGAGAATATGGCGCAACTCCTTATGGAGGCATCGAAGCTCGACTGGATTGATGCCATAATGTTCAAATATGATTTTAGATTGATGCAGGATAAGCAATTGAGCGAGGCAATTGATGCTTGCAATAAGGCGGGAATAGGGCTTATCGCGATGAAGACTCAGTCGATGCGGCCGCGAAGGGGGCAGGCGGACCCGAATGCGGCGGCAGCCGAAGCTGAGGCAGACAAAAAGATGCTCTCCCATTTCCTTGGTAAGGGTTTCACCGAGGGACAGGCCAAGATTAAGTCGATTATAGATGACCAGCGGATAAGCACTGTTAACTCAGCCATGACAAGCACGGCACTGCTTATGACAAATATTGCGGCCGCACTGGATAAGACTAAGCTTAGCGCTAATGACATGGAAGTTCTAAGGCAATACGCACAAGATACATGCAGCGGATATTGCGCAGGATGCGGCAATATTTGCGGGACGGCAGCAGCGGGAGTGCCGGTGAGCGATATCATGCGGGCCTTGATGTATCATGACAGCTATGGCGATATTGCGCATGCAAAGGCGACATTCGCGGAGATTGGGGCTGATATTAAACAACGATTGTTGGCGATCGATTACAGCCTGGCCGAATCACGCTGCCCCAACCATATGCCGATAGGCAGACTTGTGGCGGACGCTGTGTGTAAATTAGCGTAAGCATTTTGGGAAAAATTAATGATCCGGATAAATGGTGACGCTTTTATAAGTGAGGGTGATATCGTTTACCGGTTTTCAAGGAGCGGCGGGCCGGGAGGGCAAAATGTTAATAAGGTTAATACGAAGGTTACGCTGCTTTTCGATATTAGAAACTGCCGGCATTTAACTGATGAGCAGAAAGAAATAATATTTTCACGGCTTTCATCGCGGATTTCAGATGAAGGTTTGCTGACGATTGTTTCTCAGCGACACAGGACTCAAAGCGCAAATCGCCAATCAGCCCTGAATAGGCTTATAGAGCTGCTCAAATATGCCCTGCGTGATATTCCCGTAAGAAAAGAAACAGGAGTTCCTTACGTAGAAAAGAAGAAGCGGTTACTGCGCAAACGCAAGAGAAGCGAAATCAAACAGATGAGAAGGCCGGTAAAACTCGAATAAATTCGAAACACGAAAAACGAAATTCGAAACAAATTCAAAATACAAATTAAAAAAATAAATAAAACGCTTTTAGATTATATCTCTATTCAGAGGATATGTGGTAAACAAAACCAAATAGACATACCTAATAAGATCAAAGAAGAAGCCCATTTTTTTTCTATCAAAATTCCTAAAAAAATAAAAGATAAACTAATAATTAAACCAATGATAGAAAGAACAACAACACAAGCGCCTTCTCCTAAAAATAATAGCCAAATTGGTGCGATTTGCAAGAGCAGCCAGATGAAAGGAACCTGCAATAAAGGTTCCTTTACTTTACATATGATGATAAAAGCAAAAAGCAGATTTAAAACAGCCCAAGCTGCATAAGACCAAAATAACGTTTTGAGATGATAAAATCTAACCTTTAGCATTCAACTTTCCCTAATTTTAATGCTATTTGGCTGCTTATCTTGAAATGCGAAACAAAAATTATTTTACCGAATCGTCCATGGGCATGCCAAGCTGCTTGTAGATATTTCGTCTTGCGGCCTTGTCCGTTTCAAGTATACCTTTTGCGCACTCGGCCACTTCTTTTGCCTTTGCCCTGGGGACAACCACGACGCCGTCGCCGTCCGCGACAACCACGTCACCAGGTTCAACCAGGGCGTTGCCGCAAACAACGGGCCTGTTCACCGATTCGATTTCGTTTCTGCCCGGCCTGATTCCCCTGCCCGGCTTCTTAAAATACAGCGGCACTTTCTCCGTTATGATTTCATCGGTATCGCGCGCGGTGTTGCTGGTAACTACGCCGACGCATCCAAGCTGCTTCCAGATCATTATATTGTTCGAGCCGATGGAACCAGTGTCTCCGTCGCCTGCCTCTTCGATGACGAGAACCGTTCCCTTGCGAATGAGCGGCGTAAACGGCTCCGGGGTAACTTTGTTATACGTATTGCCTACCCAGGCATCGAATGCCTTGGACTCCATTGCCGGCGCATGCGGTTTGTTGGTGGGGACGTATCGAGCCGTTACTGCGATACCGATTATGCGATGGGTAAAGTGCTGCGTGTCTTTCCACAAAGGTTTAATATCAGGGGACATAAGCCCGATATTCCTGAGGCCCGCCTTGTCCATGCCGTCGGTAACATCCGCAACTCGCAATCCCTCGAAAACTTTCAGCATTTCTGCATCTTCCTGCTCGGTGTAAACCTTTGTTTGAATATAATTTTTGCCCGCCCTCGCCTGGTTGGCATTCGGGTCTTTGGGCTGATTGGGTTCGGCAAAAACGGGTGCATAAATTATAAGGCCTGAGACTACAGTCAGAATAAAAATCCTTTTCATTATTTTTCTCCTTGCATAGTATTATGAACAACCTCGATTTCTATGATTTTTCCCGACATGAATTCAGAAGAGACGACAAGCTCTTTTCCGAGACGAAGTGCCTGCTCCATTGCCTCGGTATTATCGGCTATTATCCCGGCCTGGTCAACATTGCTTACAAACAGGTTGGCAAAAGGCGACATATCTACGGTATCGAGATAATATTTCATCATCAGGCGGATGCAGTCGAAGGCTTTATTTCCTTTTTTTCCGCCGACAGCGATTGTCATGGCAAATCTTGGAACCTGAGGGTGGGGATTCGGGCGTTTGAGAATATATTTTGTGGCCCAGAGACATTGGCAGCGGTCGATGAGAATTTTTGCCTGAGAGCAGACGCTCATAAAAAATATCGGCGCAGCGAAAACAAGGCGGTCGGCGGTGAGCATCTTCGAGAGCACTGCCTGAAAATCATCCTGTATGGGACATTCACCTGTCGTATAGCATGCGCCGCAGGCTGAACAGGGGACAATATTGAATTTGCAGAGGCGCAGGTATTCGGCCTGGGCACCGGCGGAGCTTGCGCCTGACAATGCCTGGCGCAAAAGCAAGTCACTATTACTATTTTCCCGAGGGCTTGTGGATATACCGAGAACTTTCATAATGCTGCCTTAAAATGGGTTTAATTGCGTCGTTTTGTTTCTCTTAGAATATTTTCATAAGCCGCGTTTATTGAATTCAACTCGGCCTCAATATCCGCGGTATCGAGGTGCAGGTCAGGGTATTTTTTCGAAAGGGTTTTTAGGATTTCAAAGTCTGCCTTGGCCCCTTTGAGTATGGCAAGGAATTTGGGGGCAGGCTGCTGGTATTTTGATTGTTTAATTTTGAGGTCGAAGTCCTTTACAACCATCTCGAGTTTTCGCATTGCAATCTGCAGCTCTTTCCTGGAGGCGGCAATTTTTTTGTCAACGATGACGTTCGAATCGCGTGCGTTGTATTTCGCGAGCAATTGGTCTCGCGAGGCTATAAGGCCATCCGCGATTGTGCAGTCGACGGCTTCATTAGCGGTGAGGGTCAATAGAGAGCCTGATTTGTTCCAGGTCTTTGAAACCTGCTCGCCAGGTTTTTTATTTACGGGATCGATAAACAGGCGTTTTGAATTTTCATTTACCTCTATGACTTCAATTGAGCTGTCAACCATGGCCCTTGCAAGCAAACCAGGCCTGTCATTTTGCTGTGCAAGAGAGGCGAGAAAGGCACGCCAGGCGGAACTCATTTTTTCATTAACTACATCTACATATTTTTTATCTTTGTTTTCGTCTTTATCTTTGGCCATAGTCACTAATGTGGCAGCGCCGATAATGGTATTTTCAGCCATATAGATTTTATTGCAGGATAATGCCACGGCGGCACCGGCGGATATTGCACCGCCATATTGGCCGCCTTTAACATAGGCGATTACATTGCAGTCGGCATCATGAATAATGACTTTGCACATGCGCTGGGCCAAATCTACCCTTCCGCCGGGAGTATCTATTTCGATCAGTATGAAAAGAGGACCTTCCTGAGAGGCGCTGACTACGGCCTTTTCGAAGGCCTCGGTCTCTATCTCATACATTATGGGTTCGTCGAGGGGAAGCATAATCACTTTATTATTTCTTCCGGCGTTATCACGCGTAATTTCCCACTGATTTGGATTTTGCTTAAAGATGCCCTTTTCTATTGTAGAAAACGTTACCAGGATTTCCTGCGGCTGTTCTTGAGATGGTTTTGCCGCGATATAGCCGTGAAGGATTTCACCTGTTTGGCGATTTTTGAATGTATCGGCCACGGATGTGCCGGTAAAGAGGATTAACAATGCCGCACTTAATGTAACAAATTCAATTTTTTTCATATCATACCTGCCTATTCCTAATCGTTACATTATAACATAGGTAACTTTAAAAGGGAATATACGAATAAATCCTTTTATTAGTGCATAAGGGAAGTCTTGCAAAAAGCGGGCATTCTCGTTAAAAGATTAATGGCGTTAATTTGATTTTTCTTGGAATTTTTTATGGCGGTTCGGTTTGTAATTGGCAGGAGCGGCACAGGAAAGACCCACCATTGCGTAAGCGCAATAGCAGAGGCACTTTTGCAGAAGGAAAACAGGCCGCTGCTGTTTTTAGTTCCAGAGCAGGCGACACATCAGGCCAGTGAGGCAATTTTAAAACAATTGCGGCTTGCCTGCGGCAGCAAAGATGGAATACTGCCGGGATATAACCGGCTGCACGTCTTATCTTTTGACCGCCTGACTTTTATGGTCCTGGG
>CAYSKP010000234.1:0-5897 GCA_964431645.1 uncultured Pirellulales bacterium | reverse complement strand
TTCAAAAAGCGATTTTTGATTAATCCGGCAATCTCAGGAGGCGGAGCCATGGCATTATCAAGAAGTAACTTGATGCCATTATACGGTAATGGATTATGAGAAGCAGTTATGATAACACCACCGGCACAGGAAAGGTGTTTGACCATAATGCCGACGGTCGGTGTGGTGACAATTCCAAGATTTATTACATTGATACCGATTTTTGTAAGACTTGAACTAATAGAATCGGCGAGAATTTGTCCCGATGGTCTGGAGTCGCGGCCAAGACAAACATTAAGTTTTGCGATATTGAGATTGCAAGAGCGCAAGAAAGAACCAAAAGCAAAGGCGTAATCGGCAGCGACTTCGGGAGTGAGATTGTCACCAAAAACACCTCTAAGGCCGCTTACTGAAATTATCAGTTCGCCTGCCATACACAACCCCGATAAGCCGCTGCCGATTCGATTTCCATGATATCGTCAGAATTAATCAAGCTGACAGCCATAAATTTCATTAACAAAATCAAGCTTGCTAAGGTCCTTAACAGTATCTTCATCAGGGGCTTTGTCGAGCGAGACAGCCAAGACAGCTTTCTGCTGGTCGAGCTTCTGGCCGACGCCCATAGTCGCGATATTGATTTTGTGCTTGCCTAAAGCGGTGCCGAGATGACCAATAACACCGGGACGGTCCTCATTAAAGATAACGATAACCGCACCCTGCGGGGTCATTTCAACATTGAAACCGTCTATTTCAATAATCCGCAGCAGCTTTTCACCAAATACCGAGCCGGTTATCGTTCGAGTGATTTTGTCGGTGACAACTTTCGCCGAGAAACTGGACGCAACATCCTTAGGAGCAGGATTTTTTGTCACATCAATACTTATACCGCGCTCTTTAGCGAGAACAGGAGTATTTACCAGATTGAGCGGCATTTCAAAATGTTTCTGCAGCAAGCCCATTTCAAAATTGAGAGTTACAGCCTGCAGGGGCATTTCCGCTATAGCTCCTCGATATTCGACCTGAACCTGTTTGATGGCCCCGGGAGCAAGAGTGCTCAGGACAGAACCGATTCTTCTGGCAAGCTCGGCATATTTGAGAACGAGCGGCGGGACAGCTCCGGCTGTAGATGGCGCATTGAGGGCATTTCTGATGGAGTCGCCGCGAAGGGCATTAACAAGTATCTGAGCAGCTTCAACCGCTACTTCTATCTGTGCTTCCTCGGTGCTTGCGCCAAGGTGAGGAGTTACAAGACAACTTTGAAATTCTTTAAATTTTGTATTTTCTGGCGGCTCTTTGGGGAACACATCGAGGGCAGCGCCGGCGATACGTTTTTCTGCAAGAGCAGTGTAAACAGCATCTTCATTGATAATGCCGCCGCGTGCGCAGTTAATCAGGCGAACGGTCGGCTTCATCATTTTAATCTGGTCGGTGTTAATCATATTAAGTGTCTGTTCATTTTTCGGAACGTGGACTGTGATATAATCAGATTCTTTGAAGATTTTTTCAAGACTGTTAGTGATTTCGATACCGAGTTTTTCGGCTTCAGGCGGAACCGCAAGCGGGTCATAGCCGATAATTTTCATATCGAAACCTGCAGCCATTTTGGCAACAGCCATACCTATACGGCCAAGCCCTATGACTCCAAGGGTTTTGTTATTGAGCTGGTTACCTTCATATTGTTTTCTGTCCCATGCGCCGCCTTTAAGCGAATTGCAAGCGGGGACAATATGACGGCTCAGAGCCAGCATAAGGGCCATAGTATGCTCAGCGGCGCTTAAAGTATTGCCGCCCGGCGTATTCATAACGAGGACGCCCTTTCGTGTTGCCTCTTTTACATCAACATTATCGATGCCGACGCCGGCACGGGCGACGGCTTTAAACCTGCCGGGATTGGCAAGGACTTTGGCTGTAACTTTGGTGGCACTGCGGATAATAAGACCATCGTAGTCTCCGATTATACCGGCGAGCTCATCTTCGCTGATACCGGTCTTAACTGTGACTTCAACATCGGACATTGCTTTAAGCAGGTTAATACCCTCTTGCGCGAGTTTGTCTGTGATTAGAACTTTTATCATTTAATTCTCCCTAAATTAAAAAGTCAGGAAAAAACATTTATGAATTTCACCACCCTGAGGCGGTTCGTTCATCCGAGATTTTGAAGTTAATTTTTGGGCAATTATAGAGGTATCTTGTGACACAGTGAGCGGCGGCGGCGGCGAGACGAATAACGGCGGCATCCCGGCCCCGCCGCTCTGACTCGAACCCAACCTGAACAAGACGTGATTGTTCAGCGGCCGGCCAGAGCTTTTCACTTGATGAGACACTGTAAAGTGCCGCATGCGCATCGAGGGAACCCGAATAGTAAACACCTCCAGACAATTCAGATACTTTACAGTCAATAATTGTAACCGCCAGCACCAAATCAGCACCAAGCTTTTGACCTATCTGAGGTGGTGTAAGAATAGAAAAATCAGGTGTTTTCATGCGCAAATCAGCGAGTGCCTGATAATTAATCAAAAGTTCGGGCTTAACCTTGGCTTTATCCCGGAGTATTCTGTTGATTACATCACTAAGATAAAAACGCAGATTAGGATAGTCACTTAGATAAGTCGGCTGGTCAACAAAGACGAGGATTTTTTGAGTTTTATTTTTGGAAAGGTCATATTCTGCAGTGTCCTGTTGTTCAGATTTAGTGGGAGTACCGATTACGGCAAGAAACTGAGGCGCACAGCCCGCAAATAAAATCACAGACATGGATGCAAAAAAGAATATTGCAAGCCAGGAATTTTTCTTAAAAACATTTTGTAAATTCGATATCTTCACTTATATACTTCTTTAACCAGTGCTATTTTGAGCTAATGCCCTTATAAGGGTTAGCCCCCAGCCGGCGGCGAAAACCACAATGAAAAAAGCAAAAATGTATCGCAACTTCACAGATAAAAGCCGCTTTTCAATTAAGGGAGAATATACCCCGAAGACCGCGATAAGAAAAGAAAAAAATGCAATTAGAACGGCAATTGAAGATAAAAAACCTGCGGCAGGCTGGATATAAAAGGAATTTAAAATATGTCCATGTGAAAATGCGATAACAGCAGTAGTCATACCGCAAGTGGGGCAAGGAAAATTATATTGCTGCTTAAAACCGCACGGAAAGGGATAAATTGTAAAATGAAATTGTCCCATAAGCCAGGCGAGAGCGAAACCAGCGGTAATAGACATAAAAATGGCGGCCGCAATCAGCCGCTGATTCACTGATGCAGGTGATAGCAATTTTGGCAAGTTTGTTTGTTGGCCTTCTGTCATAGAGAGGTTAAAATAGCGAAACTTTCAAATTAGTCAATATATGGTACGCTTTATTATTCAATTGGTTATAAATAAAGCCGCGAAAAGCGAGCTTCTTAGAAAGGATTAATTATGCCTCTTGAGCAAAAAGATTTGAGCATGATGCAGGAGACCGCAGAGGTTGCTGCCCGCCTGGCAGGACAAAGGGCAATGGAAGAATCGAGCTATATCAAGGTTGCGGTAAAAAGCCCTGATCAGCTTGTTACACAAGCAGACACTATCTGCCAGAAGCTTATCATAGATAGAATCAAGGAGACATATCCGGATGACGGTTTTATCGGGGAAGAAGGGGCAAATGGCCAGATGTTCAAACAGCCGCCAAGGGGCAGCAAAAAAATCTGGTGGGTGATTGACCCTATAGATGGGACCACAAATTTCGCTAAAGGTATGCTTTTGTTTACAGTTTCGATAGCGGCAATATACGAAGGCGAGCCGGTGGTTGGAGTTATTTATGAGCCGGCGACGGATTCGATGTTCACGGCCGTAAAAAATGAGGAGGCAAGGTTAAATAACAGGCGAATCGTCGTTACTGAAGAAGGTTTTGATCGATTTACAAGCGTTGGGACAGACAGCTACTTTGATGGCGGTGTGCCGAAATGGGTAATCACACTTATGGAAAAGGCGCGCTTGCGAACACTGGGAAGCTCGTGTCTTCAGATGGCATATCTGGCGAAGGGTTCTCTTATCGGGGTAGTATTTGTCCGGCCGAAGATATGGGATATCGCGGCGGGTGTGCGGATTTGCGAATCGGCCGGAGCGAAGGTGACTGACTGGAAAGGCAATAAAATATTTCCGCTCGATTTAGATAAATACGAAGGAGCCGAATTTCAGACGCTCGGCGCCAACAAGAAGGTTTATAATGAAATGCTGAATCTGCTTAAATGATTGTCGATTGACGATTGTCGAATGTCGATTGAAGATGAATTATTGTCGATTTGCAGATTGTCATATTTGATTGATTAATATTAGTGAAAGGAAAAATATGACGCCTGATTATTTAAAGAACAGGACAAAGCAATTCGGTTTGGCTGTTATTAGGCTTGTAGAGTCTCTTCCAAAAACATTGACAGCAGGCATACTCGGCAAACAGATTTTACGTTCAGCAACATCAGTTGGAGCGAATTACAGAGCAGTGTGTAGGGCAAGATCAAAACCGGATTTTATTGCAAAACTTGGAATAGTCGAAGAAGAAATAGATGAATCGGGATACTGGTTAGAGTTACTAGTCGATGCTAGTGTGATCAAACATTCAGAGGCAGCAAAATTATTAATTGAAGTTGACGAATTGACTGCAATTGTAGTTGCTTCTCGTAAAACCGCTCTTAGCAGTAAAGCTCGATAAATACAAATCGACAATCAACAATCGACATTCGACAATTAACGTGGGTCCGGCACGGGCTGGACGGCAATAATTTTTACTTTTGGATTTGTTGGAGTAACCTGAGAACGGTCTAAAATCGCGATGACTCTTTTTTGCGGACCATTTTCGCCGATGCGGACGAGGATATAGGCAGTAAAGACATCACTGCGAACAGTTATAAGATTGCTGATGCGTTCAAAAATAACATCTCGCTCCTCAAAATCGTCATGCGCTTTATCACTAAAAGTAATGTCAGGTAGAGAGGATAAATCAACACCATCTCTGCCATAATGGCGAATATCATAGTAAGGAATAGAAGATTGGGCGGCGGGGATATCTTGAGTTACATTCAATAATTCTGCGGTAGAGGCAAAGCCCGGGGATTCGCGGACGGGATAAGGACTAGACATACCATCCTTCCGAGAGGTTAGCGAGCCACCTTGGTAATAATCGGGGCCGCCGGCAATCGTAAACTTGTCTCTGTATGCGACGATTGCCTGTGCAAGCTTTACGCTATCGGCATACGAAACGCTTGGGTTTACAAGCCATGGAAGTTGCGCCAAGACAAACCATGGGGCAGTATTAATATTGATTCTGCCTTTAATCTGCGTATAGAAAGGCTGACCATGATTATTCGGGTCAATAACAGTTAAGTAATTGAAAATTCCCTGAATATTCGGCTCTGCAAGGTCAATCCTTGATGTAGCTTCTCTATCCGATGAATCAATAACTCGAGAATTTTTTCTAAAGAGCGTCCCTATTTCTCCGATACTTTTAAGCGGCTGATTAGCGGGATGCGCCTGCATTTGATAAGAATCAGGCGAAAAATATCGAAAACTAAAACTTCCAAGCGCAGGCGGCAAGAGACTGCCCAATGTTGGCGATTCCCAAATTTTTCTTATGCATTTATGCAGTGTAATATCCCTTTTGATGCTATGGGGTGCTAATGAAGTATTACTGGTTTGCATCCAGCCTGTAGGGGGATCCATATTGGGAACAAGTACCCAGTCAACGGTTATATAGCTGTATGTGCCCATAATATTAACTTCACGCTGCAATGTTATTATGTCACCACCATCAAAGATAAGATTTGTGCTAAAGACTGTATTGGAATCAGCATGATTAATATCATTTATATCAAGAGGGACATTAGAATCCTGATTAAGTAATATAAAAAAAGGACTATTGCCCGGCCATACAATCGGAATAGGCCCCG
>CAYSKP010000233.1:0-7019 GCA_964431645.1 uncultured Pirellulales bacterium | reverse complement strand
CCCATTTCCAACAGATTTTGTGACAATTCCCTGTGCATCATCCGCATTCGAGCCTCCGGTTCTAAACCATACCCATGCCGATATAGTAATATCGCCTGTAATATTCAGTGCCGGAGCACTCGAAACACTCACGTAATCGTTAGTGCCATCTAAATCAAGGCACCAGCCGTATTGAGGGTCATTGACCCACATTGCATCACTTATAGTGCCATCATGATCATGACCAGAACTATCATAAGCGTCGGTTCCAGTTCCTTCATTCAATTTCCACCATGCGACTGGAGATGGCGATGTAGACTTTATAATTTCCCAGTTTTGAGCAAAAATACTAAAATCTATGCTCTCGACTCTACTGCTGCAATCCATATCTACTTTTTCGCACCACATCGGATAGGCGCAATCTTCGTTGAGCCATTTACCTGCAAAGATACCTAAATCAGTTAAACCAACTTCATAGTTTTTATCAAAATCTCCCCACGGCCAGCAAATCGGATAACCTTTAAAATTGCTTTCCTCGAATTGCGGCGGAAGACCATGGCCATTAGATAATCCTGCAACACAAGTGCCTGCCGAAAGCTCCAGCCAGGTTATACGAATTGAACCGTCACAGAAGAACAACTCTATTTGGAAACTATTTTTACTGTTTTTATCGCCATATATTGGAACATCATTGTATGTTACAGCTATTCTATCCTGTAATTGTTTTACAGAAATGCTCTGCGAATTGGCCGGTGTCAGGTCCATAAAGTATCCTGATATTCGCGGCAAGCTGAAATGATTAGCAAGTGAGCCCTCAAATTCATCGTCTCCGCTGCCAAATGTAATAAAGCCATTACTGCTCACATATAAACGATCATACTCTTGATTATAAAATCTGAACTGTTTGCCGCCCGTCATTAACACTTCTGCAAATTCATCATCACCGAGGGGCAAATATGTGCTGCCGTTCGGGTCAGTCGAAAACATATTTACATCATCACGGCAGGCTTCATAACAAGCGACAGAATCGTTGGGACGGAAAGTCAAAGAAAAACCAGTTAAATCATTGCCCGAACTGAAGAGTTTCGTAAATAAATCCGGCGGTTTTATTTTCAATTTCGCTAACCTCGGTTTAATGCTGCAGCTGTCAGTGTTTTCAAAAATTAAAATATCGGAATAGATATTCGGCTCTAATAAATTTGCATTGGAATTTATGTAAACATTCACATCAATAGACATACCGCTGTCAACCACACCGGATGATGGAGATATTGTTAACCAGTCTTGTGCAGTTGAACTATTCCAATTTACAGGTGAAGCACCGTTATTAGTTAATGTATAGACTTTTAATGAAGGCTCAAATGGGCCGCCCTGAGGCCCCGCTGATTCAAAATCTACAGCAGGAGATACATGTAACATATCCGGATTTACAATCATAGCGACAGGGACAATGGCAGAACTGCATGGGTCATTTGAGACGACCATAATCTGTGCCTGGTATGTTCCCGGGATCAAATCAATTGCGTCAAAAGTCACGCTTAAATCTATTGATTGGCCCGGAGTAATAACTCCCTCATTCGGCTCTATCGTAAGCCATGGCACCGATGTTTCACACATTGCTTTATAAAGATTTAGTCGTCCTCCGGATACGCATAATCCTGATAATGTCGGGTCCACCGTTCTCAAAAGTATATCTTTAATCTCACTATTGCTAAATGAAGGATTCATTGACCACAATAACGCGCATGCGCCCGATATATGCGGTGTTGCCATAGATGTTCCGCTGAGATATTGATAACTGTTTCCAGGCGCGCAGCTGTATATACTGCTGCCTGGAGCTGCGATATCTACCGAAGTCAAACCATAACATGAAAAGCTTGATTTATTATCGTAATTGTCTGTGGCCATAACAGCTATTACGCTGGCTGAAGTATAACTTGATGGATAATGTGGATATGAGTCGTTGTCACTACTGCTGTTCCCTGCCGCCGCCACAAAAAGCATCCCGGCCGTACCTGCTGCATCTATTGCATCCTTCAATCCTTGACTGTAACTGCCGCCCCCCCATGAATTGCTCGACAGATTTGCTCCCATTTGCCTGCTGTATTCTACTGCCCTTATGGCATCATCGGTCCAGCCGCTGCCGCCTGCATCCAGAAACTTCAATGCCATTATTTTGACATTCCAGCATACCCCGGCCACACCTATCCCATTATTACCCAAACCGCCTATTGTCCCGGCGCAATGAGTCCCGTGATAATGGTCATCCATCGGATTACCATCGTTATTTACAAAATCATAGCCGTATATATCATCCACATAACCATTGCCGTCATCATCAATGCCGGTTGTTCCGTGCAGCTCCGCCTCATTAGTCCACATATTTGCCGACAGGTCAACATGGGTATAATCAACTCCTGTATCAATAACCGCAACAACAATGTCCCTGCTGCCTGTCCCTATGTCCCATGCCTCAGGTGCATCAATATCCGCATCAGCTATTCCGCCGGTCTGGCCTGTATTATGCATGCCCCAAAGCTGGTTAAAACTTGCATCATTGGGAAATGTCGATAATGCCTGAACTTGATAGTTTGCATGGGCATATAAAATCCCATTATCTTTGCTAAGGGTTTGTATTGCGTTTTCTATTGTCATTCCCTTTGGTAATTTTATAACGCCTAATCCTGGAACAATTTTAAATTCCTTTTTTACAGCCGCACCTAATAGAGAATTTATCTTTTTTTGTTTTTCATTGAGCGTTAGTTGTTTTCCCCCTGTTTTTGGCGCAAAACGCACTATTAATTCATCTGGTTTATGAGGTAAATCAACCGGCATACTGAACATATCGGCTTGTGTATTCATTAAATTGTCAATCCCAACAGTTGACCCCCCTGAGCCGCTGATAATACGTGTTCTAACTTTATAATTCAGGCTGCTCCCCCCATTATTGTTTAATGTAAGGTTTTTTACTAAATAGCATCCTTCTATAACATTAACATCAAAACTGACAGGGTTAGTCCCCATCCCCCCGCTTGCCGATGAAATATATACCCCTGTTGCTGCAAATAGAAAAATCCGGATTAATGCTGTTTTAGCAGACATGGTCCTCTCCTTTCAATATGTGTTTAAAAGCCAAAGAAATAAAAAAGAACGATGGTCTTTATCCAATCATAGAAAAACGAATTATCTTTTTTTAAAAGGGCTCCTCGATAACCTATAATCTTACCAATATAGGAAACTTTTGACAATCAAAATTCCGTTAAAATTAGCATTTCCTTCGAAGAAGAAAAATATTGGTTTTCTTGAAATCTAATGAAATTTAAAGATTCAGAATTTCATTGCAAATCACCGTTTTTTATTGAGAATTATATTTATGGTTTTTACGCTTCACAGATATATATTTCGCGAGGTATTGAAGGTTTTCCTCCTCGCAGCACTGGCTCTGACCCTGATGATGAGCTTGGGCAGCATTCTGCGCCCTGTCCAGGAATTCGGCGTCGGCCCCGGCCAGGTCCTGCGGCTTATGATTTATTTCATGCCTGTCACCCTCACCTTTGTCCTGCCGATGGCGGCCCTTTTCGCCACCACACTTGTTTACGGCAGGCTTGCCAACGACAACGAACTCGACGCATGCAAGGCAAGCGGGATATCCATACTTTCGCTTGTTTACCCCGGCTTCATCCTGGCCGTCATTGTAGCTACCGCAAACCTGCTGCTCAGCTTTTATGTGATGCCCATCTTTATACATTCTGCGGAAAAATCTCTCAAAAATGATGCCAGGCAGATTCTTTTCAGGAATATCCAGCGAAAAGGATACTATTCAATCCCTCCAAACGACCGCTACAGGATTTATGCCGATAACGCGGATATGCACAATAATGTCCTTTCCGGAGTTGTGGCAATTGAACTCGCCCTCGACGGCACAATAAAGAAAATCATTACGGCCGAAACCGCAAAAGTTGTTTTCGACCCGCATGAAACAATTAATGAAGTTCATATAAATGCCCATAATACATGTCAAATGGGCCCCGGCGAAAATGCCGGTTTTTTCGCGGAGCAGCTTCCTATTAAAACCGAATTCGGTGCGCTGCTCGGGGACAATATTCAGTTCAAAAAAATACATGAAATCAAACAAATTCGTCAAAACCCTATGCTTTTCGAGCCCGTCGAACGACTTGCAAAGCGTGTTTATGCCCTGTTTACCGCCCAACTTTTGAATCAGCAGATAAATAAATCCTTTTCAGAATCAAAAACTTTCGAGCTTTATAATCAAAATCAGTTTGTCCAATTCTCCGCAAAATCCTGCACTCTTCGAGATGAAAACCGTCTGGTTCTTAATGATGATATAATCATTACAGAACGGCCGATTAATAATGACAGTCCCCCAAAAACAATGCATTGCCAAAAGGCTTTTATAAACATAGAAGGAGACCAGCTGGCCCCCACGCTTACCCTGGATATTCAAAATGCAAAAACCACATCATATGATCCTCAAAATTCTAAAGCACAGGAAGATATTATCGCAAGGCAAATCATCCGCGGACTGATTATGCCTGCGTCTGTCACAAATAATTTCAAAACCGCTGATATTTTGAATGAAATAAATCCAAAAACAATATCAGCTTCCCTTGGAGCAGGCCCTGATAAACAACTCCTCACATTGCAGGCACAGCTTCAGAAAAGAATCGCCAGGACTTTTAATTCTATATCAGTTGAAATTAACTCCCGTCTTGTCTTCGGCATCGGATGTGTAGCACTTGTTATGATTGGTATAGGTCTGGGAATTGTTTTAAAGGGCGGACACCTTCTTACGGCATTTGCCGCAAGCGCTATTCCTGCCCTCGCCTTTATTTCCTCTATAATTATGGGTAAAAATATTGCCGAGAATCCCTCTACTAAAATAAAATTAGGCATCCCCATTATGTGGGCGGCACTTGTTATTCTTACTTTAATTTGCCTGGAACTATACCGCCGGCTTATAAAACATTAAATGTTATGAAGATATTAGACAAATATGTAGCGAAAAATTTTCTCATCGGCTATGTGATTGCCTTTTGCGTCCTCATCGGCATGAGAATCACTATTGATTTATTTGGTAATCTCGATGAATTCACAGAACACGCCAACCTCGATACATTTTCGCTAATAGCAAATATTACATCTTATTACCTGATGCAGAGCACTTTATATTTTCGTGATTTTGCCGGCATGATAACTGTTGTCGCGGCGGCATTTTCGTTAGGTAAAATGGTCAAGCATAATGAATTGACTGCCATGATGGCCTCAGGCGTAAGCTTAAAACGCGTAATAACCCCTATAATTATCCTTTCTATACTTCTTTCCGGCCTGCTGATAATCGATCAGGAAATTATAATACCATCGCTGAGCACGCAGCTTGTCCGCAGCAAGGACGATTTGCCCGGCAAAGAATCGTATGGAGTCTGGTTTATAACGGATGCTAACGGC
Source organism: uncultured Pirellulales bacterium (assembly GCA_964431645.1). Taxonomy (GTDB): domain Bacteria; phylum Planctomycetota; class Phycisphaerae; order Sedimentisphaerales; family Anaerobacaceae; genus Fen-1362. The sequence goes on along the minus strand of CAYSKP010000233.1, from coordinate 1,574 downwards.
TCACTAATATCTGCCAAAAAATTTGATGTAAAATCCGCCGCCTTCGTTGACTTTGTTGCAGTTACTCGCCGCCAGGTTCCAAATTCACTGCTTTGGGAACCCACCGGATTCATCGAAGCAGAGAAGGCAATCTACGATTCACAGCATAAACAATGGCTTCTTACTAATGGCTTTTTTACTCCGATTGCCAATTCCAATTCCCAAACCAGTTCCACAAGACAAAATGCGGGCGGTTCAAGGGTCGCTATATCTGCCTACCACACGGATTTGACGCCAAGGGATATTCCTATAAGACGAAAGGCCGAACACAAAACGCTGCTGAGCTCATTGCAGTTATCACAGCTTGCCGCGCAGGGAACACAGCTAAAGGACCTTGCAAACCTTTACAGCCAAAAGCATTTTAGAATCACTGAACCTGTTATGAATTTCATAATGCTGCTGGTCTGCCTGCCGGTGCTTGTCTGCAGGGACCCGAAATCCATGAAATCCGCTATTGCTCTGAGCTTTGCCATTACGGCCGCATCACTTGTCATTGGTTTTGTATGCAGAATTCTTGCAACTGAAGAGCTCTTCGGCAGAATCGTTCCCGAGCTTTGGGCCTGGCTTCCTGTATTTATCTTCACCCCGATTGCCGTCTACGAAATAGATTCAATGAAAACGTAGTTTGCCTGGTCACCTGATTTCCATTTTCCTCTGCGGTCTCAGCGATCTCGGCGGTGAATACTAAAACTCAAATTTTAACCCTGTCCCAAGGACGTGTACTTCATCCCAATGCTCACCTGAACGGTTTGTCTGGTATATATAGTAAATATCGGCGTCAATTCCTTTGGTTACCGGCATTATTGTCCCGAAGTAAATCCGGTTTTTATCGACATTATCATCAACGAGGGTGATGAAAAATTCATAGCCCGTATAGGGTTTAAGCTTCAAGGATGTAAGTTCAACCGGCAGCCGGACTATTATCTTATTGCTGTATCGCCAGACATCTTTTTTGTTCTCGAAATCTCTGTATTCGAATCTGTTCCTGCTGGCGACCGGAAAATCGCAGAATTTCGCCTTCAGTGTCAAATCAATCATCGGCCGGTTCTCATGGCGCCATTCATCCGAATTATCCTTTTCGTAAACAAGGCGGTATCCTACGGCGATATCGAGCCAGTCACAAAGCCCGCTGTATGTCAGGAATATATCGGAAGCCTCGTAATATAAGTTCCCGCCGTCATCGCCGGTCCGAAATTCCTGTTTGAAAGACACCCTCCAGTCGTCGGCGATTTTTTTATTTCCGTCTATGTAAGACCACCACTGAAATCCCTTGTCCTCAAAACCGAAACTCGTGCCGGCCGTTACTAAAGCTATTATTATGATGGCAATCCTTTGTCTTAACCGCATTTTAAATCCCTTCAAAATTTTTCAATATTGGATATTGGTTATTGGACATTTAATATTGGACATTATTAATGAAAGCGCTTTTCACTTTGATCTTTAAATTATCACTGTTTTTCGCTTTAACTTTTAAGTTATGGATTTAAATTTTACACTTTAAACTTTAAGCTATTTTTCTGTCCCTGCTGCACAGG
>CAYSKP010000232.1:0-21961 GCA_964431645.1 uncultured Pirellulales bacterium | reverse complement strand
TTCAGCAGAACTTATAGAACCGGCTATATTATCTTATTTGCGTGCAATAGCTGATAAGAAAATTACCGGCCGCACCGGCTTCAACGTGCTTGTGGCTGTTTTGCGCGAGAATATCTTGACATTGTGCGTTTTGAGAAATGGAACAATTGATTTCATTCGGACAAAAGAAGCAAAGCAAAAATCGGCTGCTTCTGAAGAAGTATTTAAATGGCTCGGTGATGAAATAACAGAGATTCAAAAATTCTACAGTGTTGAATTCATAGAAAATACAGGAAAATGGGATATTACAATTTTTACCGATACGGTACTTCCTGAAAATGCTGATACGGTTTTGAAATCAAAGTTTCAGACCGGCTCTTTGCAGGTAAGGTCTTCAAATGATGCTTATTTGGACACGATTGTTGATAATCAAAAATTAAGTCATAAAAATGAGCAGCCCTCGGCAGTAGCTGTAGGGTTAGCTATGCATCTTTTAACCCAGCAGCATGAAGATGTCAGATTGAACCTGATGCCTCCCCAGATAATTCAGATAAAAGAAATTAAGAGGGAAGCATTGATTGCTGCTAATATATTTGCGGTTTTACTGCTGCTTATCATCATTGCTGTTGATGTCCCTTCTTATTTCTCTGAGAATATAACCCGAACAGCCGCAGCAAAAACTTCCCTTTTTTCAATCGAAGATACAGATTTTATAATTGAGAAGAACCAGCAGCTTGATCAACGGCTGCAATCATTATCAAATCGCATAGCCGGCATATCCCATATATCATCATTACACAATGATGTTAACTGGACAGAATTATTCGATAGTATAAGAAAAGCAGCCCCTGCATCAGTTCGCATAAACAGTTTGTTCAGCACAGATGGTTCAAGGATGCATATCTACGGGCTGGCTTTATCTAACGATGCTGTAAATACTTTTGTCAACTCATTGGAAAAAGCCCCTCAAATCACATCAGTATCGCTTTTGGAAACCAGTAAACAGGAAGGGGACAAAGGGTACATAAGATACCAGATTGGCTGCAGGCTTGCCGTAAAGAAAGGTAAAGGCTGAAATGTTAGCTGAGAAGTTTACACAAATTGAGCATTCGCACAGACGCGTTTTATTGTCTGCTATAATTCTAATTGCCGGATTTGGGCTTTATAGATGGATATATGCCCCATTTAACAGCCAGCTCTTTGCGGCACAGCTTTATAATTCATCTCTCAATCAGGCTATTCATAAAGCCGAAATGATATCTAATCTTCAGGAAATTAAAAAGAGCAAGATTGATGAATTAAAAAAAGAATCTGATAGATTAAGAAACCAGCTTTTTACCAGTAATGAAATGAGCCAATTTTTTGCTTCATTGCCGTCGATTGTTTTTCAGGCAGGCTGTGTCACTCAATCCATTAGCCTGATTCCGGAGACTCAGAAAAATCAGGCTGATAGTTCATCTATAACTCCCAAAAAAGCTATGGTCACTTTTTTAGGCGCATACAGCAATGCGGCAGCGTTTTTTGGCCGTTTGCAGAATTCAGATAAAAAAATCTGGATTGAGTCAGTGAAAATGGATACCGCTGCCGGGGGAAAACTGAAATGTCAGGCGCTCCTGACAATCTATTGCATAGAACGTGCGGAGAATAATTTATATGATTAAACATATAATGATATTGTTAATATTTACCTTTGTCTTTATGAATATATCTGCTGCTGGCGAGCAATCTGTAAATCAAATAGCAAATGACGCTTCAAATGATCCGTTTAGCGGCGGCTTCGGAGAAATTGCACCCCACACGCAGCAGGATTTTACACCTAATATAGATACACAGTATCAACGGGTGCCGTTGTCTGTTCGCACGGTTACATTGAAATTTCTTAAAGCAGTGAACCTTAAAGCTGCATTGGACGCAATGTCTTCTGAATACGGCAGCATCAGTATTGATGAAAGCACAAATACTATTATTGTTTGTGACACAAAGGAAAATGTTAATTTGATACTTACAGAAATAAAAAATGCAGATAAAATGCCCAGCCAGGTAATTATTGAAGTCGTTATTATCGATGTCGAGCTTGGCGATGACACAGAAATAGGTGTTGATTGGGATATTTTGAGCACCGATAATAAAGATTTCAGTTATCGTCAAAGTATGATTTTTCCCAACCGCTTTGGTATTGTTCCTCCAGACGAGGATCACCTCGATAATATGACTGCTTATCAAAATATAGGAATAGGCGGCGAGATAGCGATTGTCACTGATGACATTCGCAATGTCCTAAATGTTCTGCAGGAAAAGAGGGATATAGATATCCTCGCCAGTCCGCGTGTAATGGTCGTCAGCGGTCAAAAAGCAAGTATTAAAACTATAGAGCAAATCCCATATCAGGAAGTCACGCAGTCAAGCGGCGGCGGTGGGGGCAATTATGCTATTACTTCTACTCAATTCAAAGATGTTGGTGTTACAATGGAAGTAAAAGCTACAGTTACTGATGAAGAAAAGATATTGCTGGTTATAAGCCCCAGCCAGAGCGTGACTACCGGGTTATCAGTAGGCGGTGTTCCTATAATTGATAAACGTGAAGCCACCACAACTCTGCTTATGGATGATGGACAAGTGGCAGTAATGGGCGGTTTGAGAAGGCAGGAGACACAAATTATAAAACGTCAGATACCATTACTTGGTGATTTGCCGCTGATTGGTTTTATATTTTCAGATAATCACAAGATAACCCGCAATTCCGAGTTGATTGTGCTTTTATCTCCGCATATTCATAATAATGAAAAAATTCCGGCCAAGGCTATGGAAAGATTTAACGAAATAAGAAATAAACCTATTCTTTCGCTGCCTGTCGATCACAATTGTCCATGGCCCTATAATAAATAAGATTATATAATCAGATTTTTTGCTAATCTGAAGCGGCTTTTGGGTCGATAAAAAGCAATAAGCAGCGAGGGCCTGTAATCTGCAAACAGAAAAGGAGAAATAGCGATGTTTGGATTATTTAAATCAGGTAAAAAGTCAGATAAACCGAAAATTCTCATTGTTGATGATGAGACCGATTACGTAACAACAATACAGCAGCACCTCGAATGGAGCAATTATCATACAGTTGTGGCTGTTAACGGCAAAGAAGGGCTGGAAAAAGCATCCGCTGAGCATCCCGACATTATTCTCCTGGATACAAATATGCCTGTTATGAATGGGCATGAAACCCTTGAGAATATGAGCAAAAATCCCGAGCTTAAAGGCATACCGGTTATTATGGTTACTGCAGCCTGCGAAATGGATGATATTGCAACTGCTTCATCATTTGGTGTCGTTGATTATATTGCAAAGCCGTTTGATTTCGCCGAATTGAAGGAAAAAATTGCCAACGCACTTGCAGGTAAAAAAGCTCTTAGCGGCGTTTAAATTTTAAATACCTTTTAATTTTGTGTTTGCTGCAGCTGCTGAGTTGTTTCCGGTTCGCAAGCCGATGCCTTAATAGGCAGCAGAAAATGCATAACTGTCCCTTTTCCAAATTCCGATTCTACCCAAATTCTCCCGCCATGCTTTTCAACTATATCCTTTGAAATAGCCAATCCTAAACCTGTGCCGCCTGTCTTGCGATTGCCGTTGCCGAGTTGCTGAAATTGCTGGAATAACTTTGGCAAGTCTTCCTGTTTCATTCCGCAGCCTGTATCAATAACAGAAACGCGAATAGAATTTTCTATTTTTCTGGTAGCTATAGTAATACTACCTTTATCCGTAAATTTCATTGCATTGCTGACCAGGTTTGTGAGCACCTGTATCATTTTATCACTATCAAAAGAAACTTTCGGCAAAGATGTGTCCAAGGCCATCTGAAGCTCAACACCTTTCTTGCTTACCACCCCATTCATCGTATTGTATACGGTTTCAATAACATTATTTATATTGTTGTCCTGCATGTTGAATTTGGCTCTGCCTGACTGAAGTTTCTGGAAATCAAGAACATCGTTAATAAGCCGCGCCAGGCGATCAATATTTCGCTGAGCGATTTCCAGGATTTCACGTTGTTTGCTTTTAATGCTTCCTGCGGCTCCATCCATAATCAAGGCAATATCTTCCTTTATTATTGTAAGCGGTGTTCTTAGCTCATGAGAAACAGTTGAGATAAATTGAGATTTTAGGTCCATTGCTTCTTTGATTTTCTTATCAGCTTCTTTTCGTTCTGTGATATCACGTATAACACCGATTGAACCGGTTATTCTGCCATCCGGGTCTTTTAGGACACTTAGCGAAACGTCAACTTCTATTATTTCGCCGTCTTTTTTAAGCATCTGTGTCTCTAAATGATGCTGTATCCCTTTTTGCCTTACTTCATTTGTCCTTATATTTTCCCAGGCGCCTTCAGGATAAAGTGAGCGAATCGGCTTCAAAAGCAGCTCATTTTTTGTCATTCCAAGCAGATTTTCAGTGAATTTATTCCAGGAAATCAGCCGCTCCTGCTCGTCTGCCATTGTTATGGCTACTGCCGAATTTTCGAATATGGTTCGATATCTTTCTTCAGCAATTTGCAAGGCACGTTCCGCCTGCCTTCTTTCTGTTACATCCTCATATGTCCCCATGATTCCTACAACTTTTCCATCTGAATCGTGCAGCGGGACTTTATTCATGTCCAGCCATGCCTGCCTGCCGTCAGCCTGAAGCTGAGCTTCTGTTACATGATATTCCGCCGAATTTGTTTCCATTATCCGAAGATCAAAGTTCTTATAGCTTTCGGTTTCTTCCTCCCGCCATGGCAGATCATTATCTGTTTTTCCAATTATTTCCTCGGGTGAAGTCAGGCCGGCATGTCTTGCGAAAACGGTATTGCATCCCATATAAGCTAGATTGCGGTCTTTCCAAAAAATTGCCTCAGGAATGCTATCCATTACCAGCCGCAGCATCTGTTGTGATTCGTGGAGTTTTTCTGCGACTTTTTTCCGCTCTATGGCATAAAGACTCGTTCTTACAAGCGATGTCTCCATTGCCGGGCCTTTGACCAGGTAGTCTGAGGCGCCATTCTTTATAGCTTCAAGACCTGTTTCTTCATTCTCAAGACCGGTAAGCACGACTATGGGTATATTGGAATTAACGCTGCTGACACTGCGGACTGTTTCAATTCCATTGCTGTCGGGAAGGCCCAGGTCCAAAAGCAAAACATCGAATTGCTTTGTCTTTAAAAGGTTAATGCCATCAGCAAGGCAGGAGGCGGATTCAACAATAAATTTAGCCATTTTGGTGCTCTTAGCCAATGCTCGTTTGACTAAGCGGACATCTATTTCGTCATCATCTATTTGTAAGACCTTTATCTCGCCATTCATTGTTTTCACCGCAAAGAACGCTGAGTACTCAGAGATTTATTAATTTATTTTTTTCCGCGGCCTCTGCGAACTCCGCGGTAAATTTTCCTTAGTTCCGATAACTAATGCAGTTTTTGAACATTGCCCCTGTTTCCGTTGTTACGGTTATCGGCAAATTAGAAGGGCTATTTCAGAAGAAAAAAACGATTTTTTTAAATGATGAAAGGCAGGATTTAGCAGTTTTATTTATGTTTTTTATAATTTGACATCAGGTTAGTAAAGGATTCAAACAGATAATTGGAATCATGAGGGCCGGGTGAGGCCTCAGGATGGTATTGAACGCAAAAAGCGGCAAGCTTTTTACATCTAAATCCCTCGAGGGTGTTGTCATTTAAATTAATATGTGTAAGTTCGACATCTTTGTCTTTGAGAGAATTAATATCGACACAGAAACCGTGATTCTGGGAGGTTATCTCAACCTGCTTGGTTTCCAAGTTTTTGACCGGGTGATTTGCCCCGCGGTGACCAAATTTAAGTTTGTATGTCTTTGCTCCAAGTGCCAATCCGAGAATCTGATGGCCAAGGCATATTCCGAAAATCGGGACTTTACCTAAAAGCAGCCGTGTGTTTTCCACCGCATAAGTGACCGCGGCCGGATCGCCAGGGCCATTACTTAGAAATACTCCATCCGGCTTATGTTTAAGGACTTCTTTTGCTGATGTGAAGGCGGGAACCACCTGAACATCGCAGCTGTGGCTAACGAGCAGCCGAAGTATATTTTGCTTTATTCCAAAATCATAAGCTACAACCCTGTATTTAGAACGTGGCACGGCCATCCTGGCCCTGTCTTCAGGGGCTGAAAGCCCTTGCCACACTGGTTTATTCCATTTATAAGGCTTCTTTGATGTTACATCTTTGACTATATCTCTGCCGACCAGTCCCGGATAATTAGAAAGTTTCTTTTTAAGAGATGATATATTAAAGTCATTTGACGAGATAATACCGCGCATCGCTCCTTGAGTGCGTATGTGTTTTACGAGCTTTCTTGTGTCTATACCCGCCAGACCTACTACATTATTTGCCTTTAGATAATCACTTAATGATTCTTCGTTTCTCCAGTTGCTCGGGTATTGGCAATTTTCTTTGACGATGAAGCCGGCGGCAAATACTTTTCTAGATTCCACATCCGGACCATTGGTTCCATAATTTCCTATTAGCGGATATGTCATCGTAATTATTTGTTCGTAATAAGACGGGTCTGTTGTGATTTCCTGATAACCAGTCATACTCGTATTAAAAACAACTTCGCCGCATTTTTCTCCACGTGCGCCGAAGCCTGTTCCTTCGAATACTGTTCCATCTTCAAGCAATAGGATTGCCTTCATGACTCAAGACCTCCTTTGCTATGATGCAATTGAACACATTTAACGTCTATGCGTTCCTTTTGCAGCGCTTCAATTGCCTTAACGACTGCAATTGCGCCCCTAATTGTTGTCACATAAGGCACCTGTTTATCAAGTGCTGTTCTTCTTATGACAAATGAATCGCTTACAGTCTGTTTGCCTATTGTTGTGTTTACAATAAGGTCAACTTTTCTATTTATGATTAAATCGAGAATATTAGGTCTGCCCTCGCTTACTTTAGGCACAAATTCAGATCCAATATTGTGGTTAATCAATGCTATACATGTTCCTTTTGTTGCAGTAATTTTGAAACCCATGTGATGCAATTTGCGTGCGACTTCAACTGCCCTGGGCTTATCGGCATCTTTAACGCTGAAAAGCACTGTGCCTCTGGTAGGCAGCGCGTTTCCTGCGGCTATCTGACTTTTTGCATAGGCAATGCCGGCTTCACCTGCTATTCCCATTACCTCGCCGGTCGAGAGCATTTCAGGTCCAAGGATAGTATCTACTCCGGGGAATTTGAGGAATGGAAATACCGCTTCTTTCACTGAATAATGCTTTGGCCAGACCTCTTTGGTAAATCCAAGCTCATCAAGAGTCATCCCTGCCATAACTTTCGCAGCCAGCTTGGCCAAAGGAATACCGATTGCCTTGCTGACAAAGGGGACTGTTCTTGACGCGCGGGGATTGACTTCCAGGACGTAAATTTCCCCATCTTTAATTGCATATTGTATATTTATCAGGCCCAGAACCTTTAATTCCATAGCCAGCATTTTGGTCTGCCGCATTATTTCATTTATCGTTTCCCTGCTCAGTGACACTGGCGGAAGGGTGCAGGCACTGTCTCCTGAATGCACGCCTGCCTCTTCGATATGCTCCATAATTCCGCCAATCACTACTCGCTTTCCATCGCATATCGCGTCGACATCTAATTCTGTGGCGTCATCGAGGAATTTATCAATTAAAACAGGGTGTTCACCTGAAACTTCAATGGCTCTTTCTACACAGCTTTTCAGCGCCTGTTCATCGTAAACGACTTCCATTGCGCGCCCGCCGAGCACAAAAGATGGCCTAATCAAAAGAGGATAACCGAGTTTATCAGCGATTTTTACTGTCTCCTCATATGACATTGCCGTGCCCGACATTGGCTGCAGCAGCTTTAATTTTTCAACTACTTTGTTGAATCGCTTGCGGTCTTCGGCCTTATCAATGCTGTCAGGGCTTGTTCCTATGATTTTGACACCTGCCTTTTCAAGAGGCACGGCGAGTTTTAAAGGCGTTTGCCCGCCGAACTGAACAATAACACCATCGGGCTTTTCTTTTTCAACTATCGACATAATATCTTCGAAAGTCAAAGGCTCAAAATAGAGCCGGTCTGATGTATCGTAATCTGTAGAAACCGTCTCAGGATTGCAGTTGACCATTATCGATTCAACGCCAATTTCCTTTAGCGCAAATGCCGCGTGAACGCAGCAGTAATCAAATTCAATTCCCTGGCCGATACGGTTTGGCCCTCCGCCTAGAATGATGATTTTCCGATTTTTAGTAGGCTTGGATTCGCATTCACTTTCGTAAGTGGAATACAGGTAAGGTGTCGTCGCCTCGAATTCCGCGCCGCATGTATCCACCCGCTTATATACAGGATTTATTCCCGAATTCTGTCTCAATTTCCGGAATTCACCTTCATTCATTCCTGTCAAATGCGCCATATATTTGTCGGCGAATCCGTATTCTTTTGCCTGTCGTATCAAAGCTGCGTCTAATTTGGCCTTTCCCGCCGACTTTATTTTTTTCTCAAGCTGCACGATATCTTTTATATTGTTCAAAAACCAAGGGTCTATTTTTGTAATTTTAAAGATATCTTCGATGCTTATTTTTCTGCGAATTGCCTCTGCCACATACCAGATTCTGTCCCAAAAAGGCATCCGTAGCTTGTCTTTTAACTGCTTAAGTGAAATGGTGCTGTCTATAAACTTGTTATCTAATGAATGCCTGTCGATTTCAAGAGAGCGGACTGCTTTTCCAAATGCTTCTTTGAAGGTTCTGCCTATCGCCATCGCCTCGCCGACTGATTTCATCTGAACTGTCAATGTAGGGTCGGTTCCGCGGAATTTTTCAAATGTAAAGCGGGGCCATTTTACAACGCAGTAATCAATAGTAGGCTCGAAACATGCAGGCGTCTTTTTTGTAATATCATTTGGTATTTCATCCAACGTGTACCCCACTGCCAAAAGCGAAGCGATTTTAGCAATCGGAAAACCTGTTGCCTTCGATGCCAAAGCTGAGCTTCGGGATACTCGCGGATTCATTTCGATTACATAAAGCTTGCCATTCTCGGGATTTACGGCAAACTGAATATTAGAGCCGCCTGTCTCAACACCTATAGCACGGATAATTTTAATTGAGGCATCCCGCATTATCTGGTATTCCTTGTCCGTGAGTGTTTGTGCAGGCGCTACAGTGATACTGTCTCCCGTGTGTATACCCATAGGGTCAAGATTTTCAATCGGGCATACGATGACGACATTATCCTTGCGGTCTCGCATTACCTCGAGTTCGAATTCCTTCCAGCCGATTACCGATTCTTCAATGAGAATTTCATGCTTTGGGCTTAAATTCAAACCCCAGTCTACACACTTGCGGTATTCCTCTTTATTGTAAGCAATATTTCCGCCTGTGCCTCCGAGGGTGTAAGAAGGCCGGATAATTGCGGGTAATCCAATATAATCAAGCAGTGATTCCGCTTCCTGCCAGCTATGAATATAACCGCTCTTGGGCACTTCAAGACCGCAATCCTGGATAGTTTTCTTGAAGAGGTCTCTTTCCTCTGCACGTTTAATACTTGCCAGATTTGCACCAAGCATGCGAATGTTGTATTTTTTTAATATGCCTCTTTCAGCCAGTGCAACAGCGGTATTTAGTCCTGTCTGGCCGCCGAGTGTCGGCAGAAGACTATCCGGCCGTTCAATCTGTATAATTTTTTCAATGATTTCCGGCGTTATTGGCTCAATATATGTCCGATCGGCAAAATCAGGGTCGGTCATTATTGTAGCGGGATTGCTGTTTACCAGCACGACCTTGTATCCCTCCCGACGCAATACCTTACAAGCCTGTGCGCCTGAATAATCAAACTCACATGCTTGTCCTATGACTATCGGCCCTGAGCCGATAATTAATATTTTGTGTATATCTTTACGTTTCGGCACTGTATTTTTTCCGTTCAGTGGCACAGGCTCTAAGCCTGTGATAGCGCAACCAGAGCGGCTGTGCTAAGGCATTGGAGAAGTTTTTTACAACAAAATCCTCACCTTGTCAAATATATTATTAAACTCCGTTTTCTTCTATACTTACGATAAAAAATATTTAAATGTGCGGCTCAAATCATCCCCGTAAAAAGTTAAAAATTTCTTCTAAGTTTTTTAGTTTTAAGTTGCAGGAATTTGCTTATTTTTGATTGATATAAAGTCATTAAAATTAGCATCAGAAAAAAAATCAACACTGTTTTCTGGGATTATTGATAAAGCTGGAGAAGAATCGTGGCTATCATAAATATAAGTTTTAAGGGCTTCCTTATAAGTCGCAGATAAACTCGATGAAGAAAAATGCAAAAGGGTGAGTATTCATACGTGTTAATTTTCTTTTTAATGACATCAATCGTGTGTTCTGTTCAATCTTCCGAAGTAATGAATAATTTTTCTTTTGAGACGGTTTGCAAAATGGCTTCTGAGTTGTCTCATTATGATTATACAGAAGAATCTTCAGTTCTGCCTGAAAGCTTGCTGCAGCTTGATTACGACAAATACAGAAAAATTAATTATAAGCACTCTAAGGCAATCTGGAATTCACAAAAGCTGCCTTTTAATTTGGAGTTCTTTCATAGAGGTTATATTTATAAAGATTCTGTCGATGTTTATCTCATCGAAAATGGAAAGGTTGTGCCTGTAAAGTTTAGTCCCGGCCTCTTTGAATATCAAAACGGCATGGACGCTGACCTTAATGATACCCTTGGCTTTGCCGGCGTTAAAATAATACATCGTTTGGGTAAACAAAATAACTATGGCGAAGCAGCGGCTTTCCTTGGCGCAAGTTACTTTCGTGCGGTTCCGCTAAATGGAATTTATGGCGCTTCTGCTCGAGGAATTGCCGTAAATACAGCAGTGCCGGATAAAAAGGAGGAATACCCGTCTTTTCGCAAATTTTGGATTCTTCGGCCTCTACCTGATGCAAAGGTTCTTATAATGTATGCCCTGCTCGACGGCCCCAGTGTTACAGGAGCTTACTGGTTCGAAATCGAACCAGGAGAGCAAACTTATATTACCGTCCACGTAAATATTTTTATCCGTAAACCAGTTGAAGCATTAGGTCTGGCTCCGTTGACAAGTATGTATATGTATGGAGAGGATAAAAGGCCCGCGGTCAGACAAATGGATGAGCATCCTGAGGTCCACGATTCCGATGGTTTACTCGTTGAAATGGATTCTAATGAATGGATATGGCGGCCTTTACAAAATCCAGTTCAGCCTTTTTTTAGTTCATTTGGAAGTAATGGCAGGCTGAAGGGATTTGGAGTCCTTCAAAGAGACCGAAATGCGGAAAATTATAACGATATCGGTGGGATGCCGGAAAAAAGGACAAGCATGTGGGTCGAGCCAATTCGACAATGGCCGCAGGGAAAGGTGGAATTGCTTGAACTTTCTACAAATAATGATTGGGAGGACAACATTGTTGCTCAATATGTATTAGATAAAAATATCCAAGCCGAAGCAGAGTTGAAATTCGAGTACCGCATTAGATTCTATATAGATGAAAAACCACTGCACCAGCTTGCGCAAGTTATTCGAACTTTCCGAAAAACAACAAGTGAAGGCAATCATCTTTTTGAAATTGATTTTAGAGGTAAGCAGCTTCAACAATCCTCACCCATGAAGCCAGATATAAATGTTTCGGACGGCAAAGTGACAGATATAAATTTATTGAAAGTTGATAATGATGTTTATCGATTAAGCTTTAATGTGTCGGCGGCAGAGAAATCAAAAAATATTGAAATTCGTGCATCTCTTATAAACGGAGAAAAGAACATCAGTGAAATATGGAGTGACCAATGGAAGCCTTAATCGAGTCTGCAAAAATCCGTGTAGAAGCAGATTACCGGATTCGGGCCTATCTAAGATGCTGCGGCATCAGCGATGAAAAGGCACTTGCGCGATTAGCTCAAAAAATTATTGATGCGGCCGCCCAGGGCAAAAATAATGAAGATATTGAAAAAGCGGCCATTGAAAAAATTTTCCGCTGTAAACAGGAGTGGTTTTCTTTTCTAAATAGAAATTCAAAATCTGGCGATCCATTCGCAGGCTGGTATTTGCGTGCAATACTTCAGAAAAATCCGGATTTGTTTCTTTCTAAACCTGATTTGAATCTTATTGATGATGACATTAAAAATCTGCAGCTTTTTGCGGTGCCTGTTTTCCATCAGGGCGAAATGCCTGCTCAACAATTAGGCAAGATTCCTGCCGGATTTCAAAAGGAATTCTGGATTAAGGCCGCATCTCATTTAAAAAGTACCTGGAAAAAACTGCTAAGATAATTTTGAAATAATTACTATGACGGAATCTAAAAGAAGAAATTACTGGTACCTGATTTTACTCGGGCTTTTGTGTGTGATAACTACCGTCTATGCTGCGATTGTGTTCGAGAGCACAATTCGAACAGGAAATACTCATTTCTTTTATCTGGGGATGCTGACGGTATTTATTCTCCTGTATTTCTGGATTGCAATAGGATTCTGGACGGCTACATTCGGTTTCATACGGGAATTGATGAGCGGTGTTGAATCTCCGATGACAATTTATCCTGTAAACGAACTTCCAAGAACGGCAATTATAATGGCGATTTACAATGAAGATGTTGTAGGCGTGTTCTCCCGTATGCAGGTCATGTGTGAAAATTTAATCAGAATAGGAAAAGATGATGCCTTCGATTTTTTTGTTCTAAGCGATTCAACTGACCCGGACATCTGGCTGGAAGAAGAGGAAACATGGGCACGGCTTAAAATGTCAATGCATGGAAGATGCGGGCTTTATTACAGGAGGCGTCATATTAATATAGGGCATAAGAGCGGTAATATTCGGGACTTTTGCGAGCATTGGGGAAACAATTACAGGTATATGATTGTCCTCGATGCCGACAGCCTGATGACGGCACCTGCCATGCTGGAGATGGTTAACAGAATGGAAAATGATATGAAAATCGGCATCCTTCAGTCACCTCCGATGCCTGTGAACCGCAGAAGTTTATTTGGAAGACTTCAGCAGTTTGCCGCTCATCTCTATGGCCCGATTTTTACTTCGGGTTATGCCCTGTGGTCGCAAGTTGCCGGAACTTACTGGGGACATAATGCCATTATCCGCATAAAACCTTTTATGGATACCTGCGGTCTTCCAAAGCTGCCCGGCAAAGCTCCTTTAGGCGGTGAAATATTCAGCCATGATTTTGTTGAAGCCGCATACATGCAAATGTATGGCTGGAAAGTTGTTATCGCATATGACTTAAAGGGGAGTTTCGAAGAGTGTCCCGCAAATTTGATAGATTTCGCAAAGCGAGACCAGCGATGGTGCCAGGGCAACCTGCAGCATCTTAGATTAATACTAAGACATGGCCTTCGTTCTGTAAGCAAAGCCCAGCTTGGGATGGGAGCAATGTCTTATCTTTCATCACCCTTATGGGCGATTTTTTTAGTTCTGGTGATTTTAATGGGCTTTGGGGCGCGAACTTCGAGTTCTTCCATCAATTCCAACTCTTTAAAACTTTTCATCTGGACCACTTTATTATTATTGCTTCCAAAGTTGTGGGCTTTGTTTTTGGCCTTAATTTCTCCGATGAGAATCGAAGGTTTTGCCGGACCAGTAAAAGCAACTCTGGGCGTTATAGTTGAAATTATCTCCTCAATTATCACGGCTCCCATTCTCATGGTTTTTCACACGACTTTTGTTTTAGATGCGCTCTTTGGACGTTCTATTCGCTGGGAAACCCAAAGACGAACAGATAATCGGGTGCCGTTTGCCGATGCTTTTCGTGTGCATGCGTCACATACTATTGTCGGTCTGGCAGGTGCATTTCTGGTTTTCTGGCTGTCGCCGGATATCTTTCCATGGATGACGCCTGTTTTGGTTCCATTAATTCTTTCCGTTCCAATTTCAATGCTCATGGGTGACCAGCGGATTGGAAGATGGCTTTTTAAGAGAAAATTGCTTGTCATTCCGCAGGAAATCAGGCCAAACTATATTCTTAGGCATCAGCGTTACCTAATGCGCAAATATGCAGCAAAACTCAAAGGTGCACCTCACCCGTTTAATCGTGTTATAATTGACCCTTCATTTAACGCATTGCACATCGCATTACTTCCAAAAAAACGGCAAAATGTCTCAAATGTGCATCTTGACAAATTAAAACGTGTGGCATTAACCGGCGGTCCTGACCATTTGTCTATTGATGAACGTAAACAGCTAATTTTTGATGGGGACTGCCTCGAGTGGCTTCACAAACAGGCGTGGAAAGAATGGCCTCTTGAACTAATTGAAAAATGCAGCATCATTTAAGCGGCTTGTATATCTTATCTGCTATTTCTTAGATAATTATCAATCGCCTTAGCTGCGGCTCTACCGCTTTCAATCGCACGCACTACAAGGGAGGCTCCATTAATCGTATCGCCGGCGGCAAATACCCACGGCTGATTCGTCTGGAAATTATTAACAGCTATATCGCCTCGATTATTCAATTCTAATCCAAGCTCAGTTATCAAACCTTCATGCGGCACGTGTAAAAATCCCATTGCCAATAGGACTATATCGGCATCCAGAACGACTTCGGTTCCCGGAATTTCTTTGAGCTTCCATCCCGAATTCTGTTCCATCCATTCGACTTTACAAATATGAACATGACTTACCCTTGTTTCAGTCCCGGTAAATTTTTTGGTCATCACGCTCCAGATTCTTTCACATCCCTCTTCGTGAGAAGTGCTCGTTCTCATTATCCGGGGCCAATTAGGCCATGGGGTATCCTCTGGTCTTTCAACAGGCGGTTTAGGTAAAATCTCTATTTGAACAATTTGCCTGGCTCCCTGTCTTCGAGCAGTCCCGACGCAATCACTGCCTGTATCGCCTCCTCCAATAACTACCACTTTTTTGTTTTTGGCATTAATTAGTCTGCTGGCAGGATTTTCATTTATTTCTCCTGCGCAAATCTTGTTCTGCGCTGTTAAATAATCCATTGCATAGACGATATTTTCATAATCGCTTCCCTGAACGGGCAATCCTCTTGGTTGTCCTGCGCCCATTGTCAGGCATACGCAGTCAAATTGCTTTTCCAGATAATGTGCGGATATATCTTTTCCAACAGTTATGTCTGTCTGCAGCTGAACACCCTCTGATGTCAATTGATTCAATCGCCTGTCAATAACAGATTTTTCCAGTTTGAAGTCAGGTATACCGTAACGCAAAATTCCGCCTATTTTCTTATCTTTTTCAAAAACTACCACATCATGGCCTGCTCTGGCCAATTGCTGTGCCGCTGTCAAACCGGCCGGGCCTGAACCGATTATTGCAATCCTTTTTCCGGTTTTCTTTGCTGCAGGTTGTGGTTTAATCCAGCCCTCCTTAAAGCCTCTTTCAACTATTTGAAATTCAATGTGCCTGATAGTAACAGGCTGATCGCTTATTGCCAGGGTGCACGCTGTTTCACAAGGGGCAGGACAAATCCGGCCGGTAATTTCTGGAAAATTATTTGATGAATGCAAAAGCTCACAAGCTTCATGCCAGTTTCCCCTGTAAACTAAATCATTGAAATCCGGAATATAATTTCTCAATGGACAGCCGCTGCCATGACAAAAAGGAATGCCGCAATCCATACACCTTGCCGCCTGCTCTTTAATTTGTTCGGGTGTCAGCGGCAGCTCAAGCTCTTTAAAATCATATACCCTCTCTTCAATAGGTCTATAGCCCGCAGATTGCCGCTTATATTTCATAAAACCTTTTGTCTCACCCATAGAACACCTCCTCTGTTGCCGGAGTTGTATCAGTATCGCGATGTTCCGCTGCCCTCATCTTCTCGAGTGCTTTTCTATAGTCGAATGGAATAACCTTTACAAATTTACCTAACATATCCTGCCAGTTGCTGAGGATTTGATGAGCCCTTGCGCTGCCGGTCCAATCGAAATGTTTTTGAACAAGATTCATTAGTATTTTTATATCCTCTTTTTGCCACACGCTCTCGAGCTCGACCATATCGAGGTTGCAAAGATTATCGAAATTGCTCGTTTCATCCAGAACATATGCTATGCCGCCGCTCATTCCTGCGGCAAAATTGCAGCCTGTCCTGCCTAAGACGACGATTGTTCCTGCTGTCATATATTCGCAGCAATGGTCGCCCACTCCCTCGACTACCGCGACTGCACCGCTGTTTCTTACAGCGAACCGTTCACCTGCCATACCATTGATAAATACTTCACCACTGGTAGCGCCATAAAGAAGGGTATTGCCTGCAATAATATTTTCTTTTGCGGCAAACGGAGCGCCGGCGGGAGTTAAAACAACTATCCTTCCGCCGCTTAGCCCTTTGCCCAGATAATCATTGGTTTCGCCAGTAAGTTTGAAAGTTACACCAGGCGCAAGAAATGCACCAAAGCTTTGGCCTGCTGAGCCGTTAAATAAAACCTGAATAGTGTTATCAGGCAAACCGCAGGGGCCATGTTTTTTCACAATTAAATTGCTCAGCATTGCGCCCACTGCACGGTTTAAATTTCGAATATTCATTTCAAGAACAATACATTCTTTCTTTTCGATCGCCCGTTTGGCTTTTTCTATAATCAATTTATCCAGGTGGCCGTCTAATTTATTCATCTGAATAACGATATTTCTAATTGCTCTGCCATCTGATGTATCCGGCTGATGGAATATAGCCGAAAAATCCAGTCCTTTTGCCTTCCAGTGCTCGATTGCTTTATTAGTTTCAAGAAGGTCAACTCGGCCAATCATATCTTCAAATTTTCGAAAACCTAATTGAGACATAATCTGTCGGGCTTCCTGGGCTACAAAAAACATGTAACGTTCCAAAAATTCAGGCCTGCCTCTGAACCGTTTTCGTAATTCCGAATCCTGGGTTGCTATTCCGAATGGACATGTCCCTTCATGACATTTACGAAGCAGCGTACAGCCAAGTGTTACCAGCGCCGATGTTCCAAAACCGAAACGCTCCGCTCCCAGCAGCGCTCCTATTACAATATCTCTACCCGTCTTCATTTGTCCATCAGCTTGCACTCTGATTCTGTCTCTTAAGCGGTTCAAAACTAATACCTGCTGCGTCTCTGCAAGACCGAGTTCCCATGGGACGCCTGCGTGCTTTATAGAAGAAAGCGGACTTGCGCCGGTTCCTCCATCATGGCCGCTGATAAGCACCTCATCTGCGTTTGCCTTGGCGACTCCGGCGGCTATTGTTCCTACACCGACTTCCGCGACTAATTTAACAGATACTCGCACGCCCGGATTGCTGGATTTTAAGTCATAAACAAGCTGAGCCAAATCCTCAATCGAATATATATCATGATGAGGAGGCGGTGAAATCAATGTGACTCCCATAGTTGAATATCGCAGCCTTGCGATTTCCTCTGTAACTTTATGCCCTGGAAGCTGCCCGCCTTCACCAGGCTTTGCTCCTTGGGCAATTTTTATCTGCAGCTCTTTTGCGTTTGCCAGGTAATTTATTGTTACTCCGAATCTTCCGCTTGCTACCTGTTTAATACCGCAGTTTTTAGAATCGCCATTAAGTTCTGGTATATATCGGGATTCGTCTTCGCCGCCTTCACCCGTATTGCTCATTGCCCCTATTCGGTTCATTGCTATTGCCATGCACTCATGCGCTTCTTTGCTGATTGAGCCATGACTCATTGCGCCTGTGCAGAATCTTGTCACGATTTCGCTTGCCGGCTCAACTTCCTCAATAGGGACAGGTTTGCCTGCTTTGAACTCGAATAATCCCCTTAATGTGCATAATTGTTTTGCCTGTTCGTTAACAGCGGCCGCGAATTCTTCATAAAACTTTTTATTATTGCTTACAACCGCCTGCTGCAGACGTGATACGGTGACTGGATTCCATAAGTGTCTTTCTCCCGAATGCCTGAACCGATATTCGCCGCCAAATTCCAGCACGGGCGTTTCCGGTGTATGCTCTTCAAATGCTGCTTTATGGCGCGATATTGCCTCTTGTGCTATTTCGTTTAATCCTATACCTTCTATTCTCGAGCTTGTCCCCGTGAAATATTTATCTATTACTTCGCGGTTTAGCCCTATAGCCTCGAATAATTGTGCGTTATGATAGCTGCGCAAAGTCGATATTCCCATTTTGCTCATTACCTTGAGAATACCTTTCTTAATTGCTGCGATGTAATTATCAGCTATTTGAGTAAGTTCCATTTTTGCAGGAATATGTCCCTCTCTACGCATCTCGAATAATGTTTCAAACGCAAGGTAAGGATTAATTGCATTGGCGCCGTAGCCGCACAGCAGACAAAAATGCATTACCTCTCTGGGTTCACCTGTTTCAATAATTAATCCGGTTTTTCCTCGCAGCCCTCGTCTAAGCAGTCCATGATGAACTGCCCCGGTGGCTAATAACGAAGGTATTGCCGCCTTGCCTGGTGTTATGCTGCGGTCACTTATGATTATCAGTGATGCTCCATTTTTGATTGCCTCTTCGGCATCGTTGGCTAATTCATCTAATGATTTTTGAAGATTCTCTCCTGGATTCTGGTCATTCACATCAAAAAGGGCATTTATCGTTGAAACTTTTATATCATCCCTCTTTACTGCCCTGAGTCTCTCTATATCTTCATTGGTAAGAATCGGATGGGGCAGTTTTAATTGCCGGCAGTGTTGGGGACTTTCTTCCAGAAAGTTTCTTTTGCTGCCGACAAATGACATCAAGCTCATTACTAATCCCTCACGCAGAGGGTCTATCGCAGGATTTGTTACTTGCGCGAATAATTGCTTAAAGTAATTGAACAATAGTTTGGGCTTGTCAGATAGTACCGCAAGCGGTGTGTCATTGCCCATAGAACCTACCGGCTCCTGCCCGTTTACCGCCATTGGTGTTAGTATCATCTTCAATTCTTCACTGGTATAGCCGAATGCACGCATTTTCTGGATGGTCTTTTCAGGGCTGCTGCTGATTAGCTCAGGTGTATCGAAGAGCCCGCGCAGTTCAATCCGGTTTTCTTCAAGCCATCTTCTATAGGGTCTCCTGCGGGCGATTTTGCTTTTGATTTCGTTATCAGTGATTATGCGTCCTTCTGCCGTATCGACGAGAAACATATTGCCCGGCTGAAGCCTTCCTTTTCGGAAAATCTTTTCAGGCGGAAACTCAATTACTCCTGCTTCACTTGCTATTACCGCTAATCCATCAGTTGTTATCAAATATCTGCATGGCCTTAATCCATTTCGATCGAGAGTGCCGCCTATGAACCTTCCATCTGTAAACACCATTGCCGCAGGGCCGTCCCATGGCTCCATTATCGCAGAATGATATTCATAGAATGCCCGTTTGTCGGTGCTGATATGATATTTCGGTCCGAACGCCTCAGGTATCATCATCATCATAGCGTGCGGCATACTTCGGCCGGCTCGCACAAGAAGTTCGAGTGCCGCATCAAAGCATCCCGAATCGCTGGTATCCTCTGGTAAAACCGGCAGAAGGTCGGCCATATTTTCACCGAAGGCCTCGCTTGCCATTGTAGTTTCACGTGCACGCATATAATTGCGGTTTCCGCTTAGCGTGTTGATTTCGCCATTGTGCGCTATGCAGTGAAACGGCTGCGCTAATCGCCAGCTTGGAAAAGTATTTGTGCTGTATCGCTGGTGAACTATGGCAAGCGCAGATTTGACATTTTTGTCGGCCAGGTCCGGGTAATACGCAAATAACTGCCTGGCCATAAACATGCCCTTGTAGCAGATTGTTTTACAGGATAAAGAAGGGACATAAAAATCTTCTCCTGCCTGCCCTGAGCTTGTCGAATGGGTCTTGCCGAATTTTTCACGAACAAGCCGCTCTGCCCTGCGCCTGGCCATATATAACTGCCGTTCAAATAATTCGCTCGGCAAAACTATGCCTGATACAAATATCTGTTTTACAGATGGTTCGGCCGCACGCGCTATTTCACCAAGGCAATCATTATTTGTGGGGACATTCCGCCATCCAATAACTTTCATTCCATAATTAACTACTGCTGCTTCAAGAATCTTCTCGCATTCCTTCCGAATTTTTTCATTTTTTGAGCCGAAGATTATTCCAACTGCATACAATCCGGCCTCAGGCAGAGTAAAACCATTTCTTGAGCATTCTTGCTCGAAAAATTCGTGCGGAATCTGAAATAAAATACCGGCGCCATCGCCAGTCATCTCATCTGCGCCTGCTGCTCCGCGATGATGCAAATTTATTAATATTTCGTTTCCATATTCGAGTATGGAATGGGCCTTTTCGCCTGCAATATTTACAACAGCACCTATGCCGCAGGCATCATGTTCACGCCGACTCTCATAAAGACCTTGATTTTCCTGTCTTACCATTTTAGGATCGCTCTTTAAAGCTCCATAAGTTGTATATGCATACCATTATACGTCATAAATTATCAGAAAACTTGTATATTCGATTAATATATACCATTAGTGAATTTTATAATATTATTTACTTTGCTTATACTGCGAATATATTATTAGAATTGTTAAACATGCAAAAAAAAAGGGGTGAGACCCGACTCGTTTTGCCGACCGAAGGTCAGCTCGATGAGTGGGGCTCACCCGCAACCCAATGCCCACCCCTAATAAAGGGGGCTTCGCCCTAATTAAAACTCACAAACTAAAACTCACCGCGGAGCACGCTTGAGACCGCAGAGATTTTTTTTTAATTATTTTTTCTCTGCGTACCTTGCGGTCTCTGCGGTAAAACTTTCTGTAACTACTATGCGTCGTAATACAAATGAAATTCATGCGGATGCGGCCGCAAAGCTATCTCATCTATTTCCTTTTCTTGTTTCCACTGAATCCATGTTTCAATCAGGTCATTAGTGAATACGTCGCCTTCGGTCAGAAATTTATGGTCTTTTTCCAGAGCGGCAATCGCCTCAGATAAAGACCCTGGAGCCTGTTTAGTGTTGGCAAGTTCTTTCTTTGAAAGTTCATACACATCCACGTCCATCGGCTTACCTGGATCTAATTTGTGTTTTATTCCATCAACAGCAGCCATTAACATCGCGGCAAAGGTAAGATAACCATTGCAGCTCGGGTCCGGGCAGCGGAACTCAACGCGTTTTGCCTTAGGACTCGGTGAATACATCGGAATACGGCAGGCCGCCGACCTGTTGCGCGCCGACATACAAAGATTTACCGGCGCCTCAAATCCGGGCACTAACCTTCTGTAAGAGTTTGTCGTTGGCGCAGCAAACGCTAATATTGCCGGTGCATGATGAATAAGACCGGCAATAGCATGCATGGCCATATCGGAAAGTCCCGCATAGCCTTTGCCCGCAAACAGGTTTGTCCCTTTCTTCCAGAGTGAAAAATGCGTGTGCATGCCGGAACCATTGTCCTGGAAAATGGGCTTTGCCATAAATGTGGCCGTCTTGCCGTGTCTCTTTGCCACATTTTTTACAATGTATTTGTACCACATTAATTTATCTGCCTGCTCGACTAATGGAGCATAAAGCATATCAATTTCCGCCTGGCCGCCTGTTGCGACTTCATGATGGTGCTTTTCGATAACAATCCCGACCTTCTGCATTTCCTCTACCATTTCAGTGCGTATATCCTGCTGAGTATCTGTCGGGCTCACCGGGAAATAGCCGCCCTTATATGAAGGCTTATATCCAAGGTTCGGTTCCTCGAAACGGGCTGTATTCCACGACCCTTCCGATGAATCGATTGAATACATTCCGGTGTGCTGATTCTGCTCATAACGGACTTCGTCAAAGATAAAGAATTCCGGCTCAGGCCCATAAAACGCTGTATCCGCTATGCCTGCCTTCTTTATATATTCAGCAGCCTTTTTGGCGATATTACGGGGGTCACGATTGTATTCTTCGCGAGTCATCGGATCGACAACATCGGCCAAAACGCTCACGGTCGGTTTTTCAAAAAACGAATCCATAACAACCGTGCTAAGGTCCGGAACCGCCATCATGTCTGACTGATGAATCGGTTTCCAGCCGCGGATTGATGAGCCGTCGAAACC
>CAYSKP010000231.1:0-5495 GCA_964431645.1 uncultured Pirellulales bacterium | reverse complement strand
CGGGCTTATATTATAAGCCCGGGTCAGCCAAGGCTCGGACCTGCACGGACGGCAGAAAGCAGCTTGCGGCCTTTGCCAAACAATATGGAATCCCTTATGAAATTTGCGGCAAAATCATCGTCGCAACCCGCGAAAACGAGCTGGCAGGACTTGAACGGATTTTCAATAACGGCCGGCAAAACGGCATTGAAGGAATTGAAAAAATCACCCCCCTGCAAATCAAAGAAATTGAGCCATATTGCATAGGGATTGCAGGCATAAGAGTTCCATGCACAGGGATAATCGACTTTGTCGCGGTGGTAAATAAATTGGCCCAACTTATAGAAAAGCAAAATGAACAAAATAAAATATTCCTTTCCACCTGCGTGACAGGTTTTGAAAAAGAAAACGGTCAGACGCGAATACGGACAAATCGGCATACCATTACCAGCCGGTTTGTAATTAACTGTGCCGGCTTACAAAGTGATAGAATAGCCAGGCTTGATGGTGTCAAAATCAAGATGCGAATTGTGCCGTTCCGCGGCGACTATTACGATTTAAAAACGGAGGCACAGGGGAAAATTAAAAATCTCATTTATCCTGTCCCTGACCCGCAGTTTCCGTTTTTGGGCGTGCATTTTACAAGGATGGTAAAAGGCGGAGTAGAGTGCGGGCCAAACGCGGTGTTCTCATTCAAGCGAGAGGGATACGGCAAATTCGATTTCAGTTTCAAAGACACATTCGAATCGCTGACTTACCCGGGCACGCTGAAGCTATTTATTAAACACTGGCGTTATGGACTTGGTGAATACATTAGGGCGTTCTCCAAAAGATTGTTTGTCAAACAATTGCGGCGGCTTGTGCCATCGATTCAAGGCAGCGATTTGAAGCCGGGAAACTCAGGAGTGCGGGCACAGGCGGTTGGTGCGGACGGCAAGCCAATTGATGATTTTGTAATCGAGCCGCATGGTAATACGATTCATGTTTTAAACGCCCCCTCTCCGGCCGCAACAGCATCACTTGCGATTGCAGACCACATAGTTAAATTGGCCACAGAGCAGTTCAAGTTATAAACAGAGGAAGAGAGTACAATTCATAATTTTAAATTTTAAATTTTTAATTGCAGATTCGCTCCCGTAAGGGATGCCAAAATGGGCATGCGCGATACTTTTTAAATTTTAAAAGAGCTCTAAAACGTTTGAAAAGTTGTGAGAAACATTGGAAAGTTTTGGAAAAATGATTGAAAGTTTTGGAAAAACATATGAAAGTTTTGGAAAAATATACGAAACTTTTGGAAAATTTTTGATTCATCACGAAGAAACAAAGTCGCTAAACCTTTTAAAATCAACAACTTATATTTTTTTAGCCACTGATTAGACGCCGATTTAAATTTATAAAATCCTTCATCTTCGTTTTTGGGCTGAAAATCTAAGTTAATCATCCATCTTCTAAGTTAATCATCAAAATGGGCTAAAAAGCCGCGTTTTTAGCTTAAAAAGCTAACTTATTCTAAGTTAATCAAAGTTTTTGTGACAGGGACGATCCTGATTTTTGAGCTGAAAATGTCACTTATTCAAACCTCCTTGTCACTTATTCAAGTAAATGGGCCAAAAAACCGCCTTTTTGATAATAAAACGTCAGTTATTCACACTTATTCATACTTATTGTGCCACAGCGAACGGCCGGAGGACTGAAGACCGCCGGACTGGGAAAAATATTTGGATCCCCTGCTGCCTTGACCAAAGAAGATGGCTCCCGGGACAAGCTGAGAGGAACGCTTGATTTTCAAAGTGCAGAGGAAAAAGACTTCCCTCTATAGATGGCGCAAACTTGCGCGCTTTTGACGAAAATTCGTATTTTTTAAAAAGCCATAAATGAGCTAAGTCCTTATGTATTAATGGATAAAAAAATTTTAGAATTTTTGGATTTTGGGAAAAAAGACTTGCGCGCTTTTTGCGAAAGACAGCCACAAAGACGCCAAGGCACTAAGATTTCATTAGCCACAAAAAAGCTCAAAAGGCACAAAAGAGCGTTTCAAAAGTGTTACATACGTTCAAATACTTACGAGAAATGACCCTGAAATGACCGCCAAACGGTACCAATACAACCCCGAAACTGTACCAGTACGAAGGACGGATGACGGATGGCCAACAAGGATGAGAAACGGAGGCCAGATCAATTTTGAATTTTGAATTTTTAATTACGAGCAAGACTCGAAAGAATTGATGGCTCATATTTGGTTAAAGCTGCTGCAAGATTAATTGACTTCTTCGAAGGAGTTAAGTAAGGTGTCACCGGAATTCACGGAATTCACGGAATTCAATGAAAAAACACACTAATAAAACCAAAACCGCGACCGCCGGTCTTTTTAATATCATATCCATTTCGCCGCCCGCCAGGAAAATTCCCATTCTTCTTGACTTTTCCAACAGCCCCTATTTATTCTTATTTGTGCTATTTGTTTGTATAAAATACTATTTTATTGAATTGCTATCATTGGAGAGTAACTTCTGAGCATCCGGAGGGACATCTATACCGAATTTTTCATAATTATACTTACTTGTGGCTTTACTGGAAGTTTCAATCAATTGCGAATTACCATGGAATGTAATCTGAAATTTTGACGTCTGGACGGCCTGAAGATGGCGATAATCGGACTTGCTTATCCAGTGTTTGGACGAATATTCCAGCACTTTAACGGTTGGCGGTTGACCGGGTTTACCCGAGAATGCTTTGGTCATTCCCCTGGTCATCCGTTCCTGAGCGATAGCAACGGCGGTATTTCCCTGGGATTCGATGACAAAAGCATCATTGCCGTCGAGAACTTCCGTTGGTGCAAGTTTCCAGGTGACAGCGGTTTCATTGGTTTCAGGGGTTTCAATTTCGCAGACGAATAAATTCCCCATGTCTTTGGCCATATTCTCATAGGGCCCGGTGGGAATTTCCCACGCCCCTGCGCCGAGTTTCATGGCCGCTTTATCGCCTTGTTTTATCATGATAAAATCCTGCCCCTGAACCTTGCTCGTATTACGGGCCAAGTGCTTAGCCATGTCGATTTCGATTTGCACGACATTGGTTTGAGACGGTTGCTGCATTCGATTCTGGCCTGAAATAACTACCGAGGATTGTTCGGAGGTGTCGATACGCCTTAGCATGGATTCAGACGCGGCCTTATCTCGAGTTTTGTCCAGCAATTCGCGAGCCGAATATTCCGCCAGTGCAGGTATTGAAAACAGAACAAGCCAGACTGTAAACGAACACTTAAAGATATATTTTTTCATAAAGCACTCCGTTCTTTGGAATTTGCGAAAACCGGAGACTCTTATTTATTTCAATTAAAACAGATTCTTGCTGCCTTAATGTGGGAGTATATCGGGAAAGTAGGAAGAAGAGCAAGGGGATTTCAAATTTAAATCTAAGATTTGAGAAGTGAATACTGGACCCCCCTGTTGCATGACCAAAGAAGCAACTTCTCGGGGGCAGGCAGGCGGATGAAAACTGTTAAACAATGCAATATAATGAAGGAATGGAAGAACACTATGTGTATATACTGGCGAATAAGAGAAACGGAACTCTGTATGTTGGAATGACGAGAGATGTAGGGGAAAGGGTAGTGAGGCATAAAAAGGGAAAAGGGAGCAAGTTTGTAAAAAAGTATAATATTCAGCGGTTAGTTTACGTTGAAAAAGCAAAGGATTATCGTGATGCGTGCAGCAGGGAACGACAATTGAAATGGTGGAAGCGTAAGTGTAAGCTGGCGCTTATAGAACAGATGAATCCGGAATGGAAAGATTTGAGTAAATTAATCCTTGACCCCAGATAACGGCGTTCTGGGGCCTCCGCTGCGCTTCGGGGGGCAGGCGGGCGGATGGGACCTACGCTACGGCTGGGCATTCCATAAATGAGTTTTGGTTTCCAGGACGATGACAGGCGTAAGGACAAGCAGCGAGATAAGATTGGGGACGGCCATCAGGCCGTTTGCGATATCGGCAAACGTCCAGACGGCGTTAATCGTCGAGACCGAACCAATCATTACGCAGGCCACCCACATCCAGCGATAGGGCTTGATTGCCTTTGTGCCGAGTAAATATTCGATAGCCTTTTCGCCATAGTACGACCAGCCCAAAATCGTCGAAAACACAAATGTCACAAGACCCACCGTAAGAACGATTGGCCCGATGACCGGTAGAGCGGAAAAGGCCGCTTTGGTAAGGGCTGTTCCTTTTACGCCCTCAGTCCATGCGCCTGAGTTGACGACGACCAAACCAGTCATCGCGCATACGACCACGGTATCCCAGAACGTTCCTGTTGAAGAGACAAGACCCTGGCGGATGGGATTTTTAGTCTGTGCGGCGGCCGCGACGATGGGCGCGCTGCCGAGGCCGGATTCATTCGAGAAAAGCCCTCTTGCCACGCCGTAACGCATCGCCTCTTTCATACCGGCTCCCAGAAAACCGCCGACGGCAGCCTGACCGGTAAAGGCCGAGGTAAATATGAGCGAAATGGTATTTCCGATTGTGTCGATTCTAAGGGCAAGAATTATCAGGCAGCCGAGGACATAGGATATCGCCATAAACGGCACGAGCCATTCGCACGTGCGGGCAATGGACTTTATCCCGCCGATAATTACGATGGCTGTAATGACGGCCATTATCGAGCCGCTTAGCCATGGCGAGATGTGACAAGTTTCCTTGAGCATTGACGCGACGGAATTTGCCTGCACCATATTGCCGATACCAAAGGCCGCGACAGAAGTAAATACCGCAAAAATTATCCCAAGCCATTTTGCGTTCATTCCCCGCTCAAGTACATACATCGGCCCACCCGCCATCGAGCCATCCTTGGCGGTGATGCGGTATTTTACCGAGAGCACCGCTTCGGCGAATTTTGTCGCGATGCCGAAAACCCCCGTCAGCCACATCCACAGCACAGCACCCGGCCCGCCCGCCGCAACGGCTGTTGCCACCCCGACGATATTGCCAGTACCGATAGTCGCGGCAAGCGCGGTCATCAGCGACCCGAAATGACTTACATCGCCTTTGCCCTCATTGTGGCGGGAAAATGACAGCTTGATTGCTTTGCCAATATATCGCTGGATGAATTTGAGCCGAATAGTCAGATAAATATGGGTGCCAAATAAGAGTATCAGCAGCGGCGGCCCCCATACAAAATCACATATCTTTGAGAGTACCTGTTCAATATATTCCACTGCTTTGCCTCCGTGCAAAATTTTACTCAAAATAGCGGCTCGCTTTTTCTCATTTTCCTGGTCAGCCGCCGTTTTTTATTATTAACGTTTTTATTATGATTAACAATATTTATTATGGCTCAGTATCTCATCTATGCTTTTTCTTTTTTTAGGCGGGATTTTTTCATCACCAGAAAAACCAACAGTGATTACAAGCTCTATTCTTTTAAGCATTGGGATTGAAAGCATTTTCTTAACTTTTTTTTCATTGAACCAGCCGATCAAACATGTCCCCAGACCTTCCTGGGCGGCCTGAAGACAAAAATGT